>NZ_JAKJHX010000098.1:14982-20217 GCF_021648855.1 Tychonema litorale BBK16
AGCCGAAATGAGGAGACGGCAATGCCGTGTCCCTACCCAAAATAACATTGTAGGGAAACGGCACTGCCGTGTCCTCATTTTTGCCGTTTCCTCTATATTATTCCGGTGCAACCACTATTCCTTGACTTCCGGGCGTTTTTGGTTTTTTTTCTGGATGAATTGTTCCAAATCGGCGATCGCATCTTCAAAATCCGACAAATTAATTTTCGCAGGCCTAGCCTTCTTCGACGGACTCGAAGGCTTGGACTCAACTGTGGCCGACGGAGATTCTGCGGCTGGACTACTGGCTTCTATATAATCAAACAACTCATCAAGGGACTCAAAAAATGATTGAGCCGAAGCGCGGCGTGAATCTTTTTGGTCATCATCTTCCATCATAATTATTCTCCATAAGACCCTAAAAATTACAAAGAAACTCTGGGGTATCCCAAAGCTTACAAATATTAGACTTGAAAACCGGATTAAAACCAGCAAGCGGATATAGCCTCCAAACCATTGACTCTGAAAAATCTCAGTTCTTCGGTCAAAGTTGTCTAATTCAACCTAGTCTAGTCGAGAATAGGGAGACAGGACTTAATGCAACGATCGCGGTTGTTCAAGAATTGCGATCGCAACGCACCAACTTGAAACGACGGAAATACGGTATTTTGGCTTAAGTCTCAGATAGAAATAACACTAGGAGAATCAGGTGACTCAGGGATTTGATTACGATTTAGCAATTATCGGCGCTGGCGTTGGCGGACACGGGGCGGCTATACACGCGGTTAGCTGCGGGCTGAAAGTGGCAATTATCGAAGCGGGCGATATGGGCGGAACTTGCGTCAACCGGGGTTGTATTCCCTCTAAGGCGCTGTTGGCGGCTGCGGGACGGGTGCGGGACTTGCGGAATGCTCACCATTTGAAGACTTTGGGGATTCAGTTGGGGAGTGTGGATTTCGATCGAGGGGCGATCGCCAATCATGCTAACACTATTGTCAGCAAACTGCGTGGCGATTTGACCAACAGCCTTAAGCGTTTGAATGTTGATACGATCCAAGGTTGGGGCAAAATTGCCGGTTCTCAAAAAGTTATCATCGAAACCGATAAAGGCGAGAAAACGATTACGGCTAAGGATATTATTCTCGCTCCCGGTTCAATTCCTTTCGTCCCCCCAGGGATAGAAATTGACGGTAAAACTGTCTTTACTAGCGACGATGCTGTGAGATTGGAATCGCTACCGAAGTGGATTGCAATTATTGGTAGTGGTTATATCGGTTTGGAATTTTCCGATATTTACACTGCATTGGGCTGCGAAGTTACGATGATTGAGGCATTAGACCAATTGATGCCAACTTTCGATCCAGATATTGCTAAGTTAGCAGAACGGGTGTTAATTACACCTCGCGATATTGAAACAAAAGTGGGTTTGTTGGCTAAAAAGATTACTCCTGGTTCGCCCGTGATTATTGAATTAGCTGATTTCAAAACTAAAGAAATTGTCGAAGTTTTGGAAGTAGATGCTTGTTTGGTAGCGACTGGCCGAGTTCCTGTTAGTAAGAATTTGGGACTAGAAACTGCGGGTGTGGAAACGATGCGCGGCTATATTCCAGTCAACGATAAGATGCAGGTTTTGGCTGGGGGAGAACCAGTTAAGCATTTGTGGGCGATCGGCGATGTGAATGGCAAGATGATGTTAGCGCACGCTGCGTCTGCGATGGGAATTGCCGCGGTGGAAAATATCTGTGGGCGCGATCGGGAAATTGACTATTTGAGCATCCCAGCGGCAGCATTTACTCACCCAGAAATTAGCTATGTGGGAATGACTGAACCTGCGGCGAAGGAGTTAGGAAAAACCGAAGGGTTTGAGGTAGCTTCTGTCAAGACTTATTTTAAGGGAAATTCTAAAGCGATTGCTGAAGGGGAAACCGACGGTACGGCTAAGGTGATTTACCGGAAAGATACGGGGGAACTATTGGGAGTTCACATTTTCGGTTTGCACGCTTCCGATTTGATTCAAGAGGCGGCAAATGCGATCGCGCAACGAGATTCTGTGCACACTTTAGCATTCCGAGTGCACACTCACCCGACCCTTTCGGAAGTGTTGGATGAGGCATTTAAGCGGGCGGCGGGAACTGGCAGTCATTAATTTGTAGAGGTGGTGCTCTTGTTTTACAGGACTTATGCACTTCGACCAAAGAGACCGGGTTTTTCACCTAATCTGCGGGTTATGACGAAAGATTTTCGTAAAAAACCCGGTTTCTGGCCCTCATGGGTATTCTATTTTATGGTAGTGGTATAATTCCGATCGCACTTTGGGCTAATTCGATAAATTCTTCAGCTTGCGCGATCGAATCTGCGGCTTGATCGCTCATAACGGCATCAAGTTCGCCGTAATCTCCAGCATTTCGCAATTCCTGAGCTCTGATGAGGTATCGGTGAAATTTAACAGGAACTCTGCTTCAAGGCTTTGACGAGCTTTGAGAAGTAAGTTTAATTGAGCGGATGTCATATTAAAATTCCCTCTTTACGGATATTTCTGAGCAAAGGGCCTTGATAATTAGTGAATTTTTCTTCATTCATAAACTGGCAGCTAATCACTTCATCATTTTGGAGCGACAAATCTGATACAATCTGAAGAGTTCTATCAATTTCGACCCCCGCTTGAACTGGCGCTTTGAGAACTACTAACACATCTATATCTGAATCGGGATCTGCATCGCCTCGCGCTTGGGAACCGTAGAGTACCATTGTGACAAGGCGGCTGTCGTAGAGTTGCTCGAAGTGCGATCGAAGTTGCGTTAGGATGGTTTTAAGTTTATAGTTGGCGTTCATGAGTTAAAATAGCTATGAGGTCGATCGACCTGTTTTCATCAACTACTTTCTTCAGAGTAACATTTAAGATCGAAGTCTGTTAGATGTTATACTATTTATAGTATTCGTAAGCTCAAAACTATATTATATGGCAACAAAATTTGGTTTGTCAAATTTCAAGGGATTTAAGCGGCTTGACTCAATTGAAATCAAGCCCCTGACAGTGCTTTGCGGTATAAATAGTTCTGGGAAAAGTTCAATCATCCAGAGTTTACTTTTGATGAAACAATCGAATGTGGATAGCAGCAAGCTCTCTATAGATTCTTATATTCAGGAGCCTATGGTTTTTAATGGTCTGTACGTTCGTTTAGGTGATTGGGCTGATGTAATTAACAATCATGCGGCTGACAAAGAGATTGGTTTTTCTTGGAAATTAGCAGGGGATTTTGAACAGAGAGATACAACAAGATTTTTGGATTCCAGAGAATCTGTGCCAATTGATGTAGAACTGGAGGTAAAACTCTCCTATCGCGAAAATGAAACGTCAACCACTCCAAAAGCTAACAATAAATTATTGGTGAGTTATTTTAGATTCAAGGATAAAAAAACTGATTTCTCATTGGAAATTATTCTAGCTAGCGAAGACAAATATTTACTCAAATTAAAGTGTGTTGAATTGGTTGACTTATTATTTAGATGGATGTATTATCCTCCTATATACCATAGGACTTTCGTAGATCCGAGGAAATTCACAGAAACAAAGTTTTTTCAAGAAAAATCGATTGAGGAAGTAGTATTTGATAATGTACAAGTTAAATTTGAAGGTATACTACCAACAGTTATCACAATCAATGATTTTGTCAAGCAAAGCCATAAAAATATAACTCTAGTTAACAAATATTTTACGAATAGCCCAACAAGAGTACCAAAACACTTGTTAAAATTTATTGAAGTTCTACTCCGTGATTTAGGTATCTATATGCAGAAGAAACCTACATCTGAAAAAAAAGCAGATCTTCAGAAAATGCCTGTAACTTTGCCAGGAGATGAATTTTCTGTGTTCAAGCAAGAGAAAGAATTTGAACTTATGTATTATTATACTTCTTACCAAGTAACAGCTACTTATTTAAGAAATTTATGGTCTAGTATCAGATACATAGGGCCTCTACGTGAAGCACCAAAGCGATTTTACTTGTTTGACGATTTCAGAAGGATTGATATTGGAATTAACGGTGAATACACCCCTTTAGTTCTTGCTGTCGAACAAGAGCAGAAGATTCCTAAATATTACAGATGTCTTTATCAAGGAAAACGGATCGAAGCATACGAACTCCGAGAGTCAGACAAAATGCTAGAAGCAGTTAACTGGTGGTTATCCGAATGTATGAAATTACCTAATATCACTTCTGTAGTTGGCTTAGGTGGCGTTCCAGGTCAAGTTAAATTAAACTCATCTGGAATAGATGTATATCTACCAGATGTCGGATTTGGTGTCAGTCAAATTTTGCCAATTTTAGTAGAATGCTTGCGGACACAAGCAGAAGAAACAATTGTTTTAGAGCAGCCAGAGATTCATTTGCATCCTTCCTTACAGTCAAAGCTTGCTGATTTTTTTATTTGCATGGCTAAGTCTGGAAAAAAATTAGTTATCGAAACTCATAGCGAACATTTAATCAACCGATTGTGCCTGCGAATTGCCCAAGAAGAATCTGGTGAAGTTAAAGAGCTTTTAAATACTCTTTTCGTGAGTTTTGATGAGAAGCAGAAAACTTCGGTTGTAAAATCAATTCAAATTAATGAGTTTGGCGAGATCCAAAATTGGCCAGTTGGCTTCTTTGATGAAAATGACGCGCGGGATTTAATGGAAGCAACTTTGAAGAAAAGGATGGCAAAGTTTAGATAATGAGAAAATATTTAGATCCTGTCTATTTAGCTGTCAGTGAAGAAGCCTGGCAATCCAGACGTTATTTTGAAATTTTTCAGTCTCTTAACTCATTATTAAAAAATATTGAAGATATCGAACGAGATACAGATAATTTATATCAGTTAGTTAAGTTCAAGTTTAGTGAAGGGCTGTTGGCAGAAATATACCGTAATAATCCTTTTAAAAATCAGCCTGAAGTTGAACAGTATTACACGAGATTTTTTAAGGATAAAATTATCCCGGAATTGTTTAGAAGATTTGATTTTTGTCCTGGCTTATGTACACCATTAACTCAAGATAGCAGTTTTGGTAATTTTGCTAATGAATTAGTTCCTGAAGATGTCCTAAATGAATGGAATTTGTTGATTGAGAAATGCTTGTTTTGTAATTATACTGACTTACTACACTTGGTAAGTCCTGCTGTTTGTCAGACGATAATGGTAGAAACTGATAACATTTCAATTACTGAAAAAATCTTGGTGGCTAAAGATGTCAAACAGCTATTTGATGTAACTGATTTT
>NZ_JAKJHX010000099.1 GCF_021648855.1 Tychonema litorale BBK16
AGACCCCTGTGAAGCGTCAAGAATCACCGCACTTTTAGGGCGGTGAGTATGTCAATTAACTGGAATAGGCTGTATCGGACTTGTGCCTTCTAACTGCTACAGTTAAGCTTGAATAAATATCAAACTTGAGGTAAATGGCTCGATGGTTAACAAGTTATTAAATAAAGCAATGATCGCTGTCGGACTGTCACTACCACTGGTAGGGCTGGTTGCATCTAGCGTTTTGGCTCAGATGGTCAAAATTTCAGTGGTTAACAACAGCGGTAAGACGATGACAGCCGTTTATATGTCTCCTCCCGATAAGGATAATTGGGGAGACAATGAGCTACAAGCTCCCATTGGCGATCGGGAAAAAGCAGACTTTGAGTGGAATCGAGCTGACTACGGCGGCTCGGAAGGGGGCTGTGTTTTTGATGTCAGAGCCGAATACTCGGACGGCAAATACACTGATTTGGATGCTGTTAACCTTTGTAAAGAGAGTGCGCTCAACTTCCGTTAATTGATAGTTACGGCAGTGCTATGTTCCTACAATTAATCTAGGTAGTCCAAGGGCACTGCCGTCTCCTGATGTCTTAAATTTCGCGATCGACTAAAACATAATTTAAACAGGTTCAGGAATTGTCTGAGGAATTGGGGCCGGCACTGTCTGGGGAATCGGCGAGGGTACTGTTTCCGGCACCGGTTCGGGAATTGTCTGCGGAATTGGTGCAGGTACCGGCTGTGGTATTATTCCTGGAATGAGGTCAGGAAGGGGGGAACCGGGTACTGGTGGCGATGCGGGTATTGCTGGCAACCCCGGTTCGGTACCGGGAATCTGTGGCCCTGGAAATGGAGCGGGAGTGGGATAAATCACGGCAATTTTATTAATAACTCGATATATTCAAGGTAGATAAAAAGCTCAAATTATGACATCTATCTAAATAGTGAAAATTTCTTTTAAGTAGAATTTGGCTGGATTATTGATCGGCTTTTCGGAGTAGACTAGAGCAACCGGGTTTATCTTTAGTGCGATCGCTTAAACTATCCAAAAGATGATCGAACTATAGCAACGGAGCCTTGACTCATGACACACTTCGGTATTATCTGTCCCACAGCCAGCGGCCACCTCAACCCCATGACCACATTAGGTAGCGAATTGCTGCACCGAGGTCATCGAGTCACGGTATTTGGCTTCCTCGATGCTCAAGCCAGAACTGTCGCCAGCGGATTAGACTTTCAGTCATTTGCTGAAGATGAACGTCCCCTGGGATCGATCGCACAAAACTTGACCGAAATGGGAAAACTCAGCGGACTTGCTGCCCTGCGATATAATCTTAAAGCACTTCCAAAAACTTCGGCTATTGTTCTGACAGAAGCAACCACCGCTATTAGAAAAGCTGGTGTAGAAGCTTTGCTTGTAGATCAATTTTTACTGGAAGGAGGAACGGTTGCAGAAATTCTCAATCTTCCTTTTGTAACTGTATGCAATGGGTTGATGCTAAATCGAGAAGCCAACATTCCGCCCATTGTTACTACTTGGCAATACAGTCCAACTTGGAAAGGGCGCTTACGCAACCAAATCGGCTATCAGTTACTCAATTTGCTTACCAAACCAATTCGAGAGACGATCGCCGAGTCTCGCAAAGAGTGGAAATTGCCTCTGTACTCTCACCCGAATGATTATTACTCTAAACTGGCTCAAATCAGCCAGCAGCCGGCTAAATTCGAGTTTCCTAGGCAAAATTTACCACCACATTTCCATTTCACCGGCCCTTATCACAATCCAGCCACTCGCAAACCAGTACCTTTTCCTTTTGAACAATTAACTGGCAAACCATTGATTTATGCCTCAATGGGAACTATTCAAAATCGCTTGGTGGAAACTTTTCAAATCATCGCTTCTGCTTGTGCAGGATTGGATGCTCAATTGGTAATTTCTCTGGGAGGTGGCGCGAGTCCAGAATCTTTGCAGCAATTGCCGGGAAATCCGATCGTTGTTGGCTATGCGCCGCAATTAGAAATGCTGCAAAAAGCGACTCTCACGATTACTCACGCGGGGATGAATACGACTTTAGAATCTTTGAGCAATGGAGTACCGATGGTGGCAATTCCTGTGGCAAATGACCAGCCGGGAGTGGCAGCGCGGATTGCTTATACGGGTGTTGGCGAAGTGGTTGGTTTGAAGGAGTTGAGTGTACCTAAACTGCGATCGGCAATTGTGAAAGTCCTCACCGAAGAATCTTATCGAAAAAGGGCGATCGAGATGCAAGAGGCAATTGTGCGATCGGGCGGAGTCAAGCAAGCTGCTGATATTATCGAACAAGCTGTATTGACTCGAAAGCCTGTCTTAGCTTAACAGGGAATTCATTCCGTGGCGGCATGATGGGTGGGCGGGAGGACTGGTGGACTAAAAGCTGGTTGTTGACACCAATGGACACTGCCGTGTCTCTACCCGATATAATCAAAAAGTCTGTCGGGTGCGATCGCATTTCTTTCTTCTCCCACCAATTACCTCAAAATCCCAACATGATTGTACCTCTTGATGCGATTATCGGCGCGATTACCAGCATTGCGAATCCTATAATTAAAGATAAGTTTCAGCGCAGCGAAACAGTCATCAAATTACTCAAACAATTTAACCTCGACCCCGAACACCCGCTGCCGGATTTTAGCAGCGTTTACGCCTACACTTTAGTAGAATACGGCGTCGGCAAACCCAAACCTATTTTAGAATTGTTTCGGGAATCAGAGATTAAACAAGCTTTTCGCGAAGCATTCGATCGCAATTCTCCGGCTAATTTGCTCAAACAAGGAGAAGATTTTGTCGATGCCTATGCTTTGGGAGATGAAATTAAAGATTTAGGGATTGACATTCGGCGCGAATTTGCTGCTTTTTCCGCAGTTTTTATCGATGTCACCAAGCGCAGCCGCAATCCTAAAGAAGTTTTGACGAACCATCAGATTGATTCAGTAAAAAAACAAATTGTAGCACTTCACGAAAAGCTCGATCGCATCCCAACTCTGGAAGGAATGCGCGCAGAAATGGCGCGGCTGGCTGTGGAAATTAATCCGGCTTTACCAGCAGGAAATGAAGCGGCGGCAAAATCCCAAGAATTTGCTTTAGCGCAGCAAATGCGCGGTTGGTTTGAAATATTGGGCTACGATTTTGAGCCGTATCGGGTTTGGGAAGATAACTATTTTGAATGGATTATTCGGATTCCGGTGAGACGCGGCAGGTTCGATCGCATTTTGATTCGCGGGATGGCGGGAGAAGCGGGAATTCAAGATGTCGGGGCGCTGAGACAGTCGGTAAAAACGCAAAAAACCGATGAAGGTTGGTTGGTGACATCGCGCCGGATTTCTAAAGCAGCCCGCAGGGAAGTTGACCAACCAGAAAATCGCCATCTTGATTGTTATACGTTTGACGAATTGATTGACGTGGATGCGGATTTTAGCGGCTACATCGAATGGTTGGAAAACGAAGTTAAACGCAGGCAGATTGATGGTAAATATGTGCCTCTCGGTTGTACAAAAGCCGAGTTCGATGGTGTTAATAAGCGACAAATTGATGCGAGTTATTACGGCGAAGAGGACGGCTGGATTGACGGTTATATCGACTTGTGGATGGACGATCCGGCGAAGGAACATATTTCAGTTTTGGGCGAATTCGGGACGGGGAAAACTTGGTTTGCTTTTCACTATGCTTGGACGGCTTTGCAGCGCTACCAACTGGCAAAACAAAAAGGAACTCAACGGCCTCGGTTGCCTTTAATTATCACTTTGCGCGACTATGCAAAAGCGCTGAATGTTGAGAATGTTTTGGCTGGTTTCTTCTTTACTCAGCATAATATTCGTCTGAACAGTGAGGTGTTCGACCAACTGAATCGGATGGGTAAGTTGCTGTTGATTTTTGACGGGTTTGATGAAATGGCCGCTAAGTGCGATCGACAGCAAACAATTAACAATTTCTGGGAACTAGCAAAAGTGATTGTTCCCGGTGCAAAAGTCATCTTAACCTGTCGTACAGAACACTTTCCCGAAGCCAAGGAAGGACGCGCTTTATTGAATGCGGAGTTAAAAGCTTCGACTGCCAATCTCAGCGGAGAAACACCGCAGTTTGAAGTATTGGAATTAGCAGCCTTCGACGACGACCAAATCCGTCAAGTATTGTCTCACCAAGCCGATGCCAAAACTGTGGCACAGGTGATGAACAATCCGCAATTATTGGATTTAGCGCGGCGGCCGGTGATGGCGGAATTAATCTTAGAATCATTGCCGGATATTCAAGCAGGTAAACCCGTGGATATGTCGCGGGTATATTTGTATGCGGTGCGGCGGAAAATGGAACGGGATATTAAGGCAGAAAGGACGTTTACATCGCTGGCAGATAAACTATTTTTCCTGTGCGAACTGTCCTGGGAAATGCTATCAACAGACCAGATGAGTTTGAATTATCGGCTGTTTCCAGACAGAATTCGCCGCTTGTTTGGGGCTGCGGTGCAAGCAGAAAAGGATTTAGACCACTGGCATTACGACATGATGGGTCAAACCATGTTAATTCGCAATGCTGAGGGGGATTATTCTCCGGCACACAGGTCGCTGTTGGAGTTTTTTGTAGCGTATAAATTGGCGGCGGAGTTGGGAGTTTTGCCCGCTGATTTTACGGAGTTGTCGCAGGCACAATTGTATTTGGATAATTCTGTTGAATCGGTAAATTATACTTGGTCGGGGTATTTTAGCCGTCAGGCGGATCGTGCGGGTGATATTTTGCCTATTCCGGCTTTGAAGGGTTTTGTAAGTGAAAGTTTAGGGCAACTTCTTAACAGTTTTGGGCGGGAACCTTTGACGAAAGCGGTGATGGATTTGTTGGTGCCGATGCTGGCAAAAACCGAGTTTGTTGGTGAGGTTAAGTCGAGACTGTTGGAAATTTTGGAGGCGACGAAAGGTAAAACTGAGGCGGAAGTTGGTTATGTCGGTGGGAATGCGGCGACGGTATTGGTGAAGGTTGATAAGGCTGCTTTGGAGGGGAGAGATTTATCGCGGGCTGTGATTAAAGGTGCGGATTTTTCTGATGCTAGTTTGCGGCGTGTCAATTTTGCTGGGGCGAATTTGAGGGATTCTAGTTTTATCAAAGCTTTTGGTGCAGTTTTTGCAGTAGCATTTAATCCAGATGGGAAGCAGTTTGCTATAGGTGATGCTAGTTGTGACGTTGGCTTGTGGCAAGTTGAGGGTGGTAAACAAATTTTTCTATGCAAAGGACATACTGATTGGGTAAAGTCAGTCACTTTCAGTCCAGATGGTAAAATTTTAGCCAGTGCTAGTTTTGACCTAACCATAAAGTTATGGGATATTCAAACTGGGAATTGTTTGAAAACTTTGGTAGACCACATCAATCGAGTAAATTCAGTTGCAATTAGCCCTCAAGGTATAATCCTAGCCAGTGGTAGCGATGACAAAACCATAAAACTATGGAACATTGAGAGTGGGGAATGCTTAAAAACCTTGCAAGGACACAGCCACGCGGTAGAGTCAGTGGCAATCAGTAATGATGGTACGATTTTAGTCAGTGGCAGTAGTGACCAAAGTGTGAAGCTATGGAATATCCAAACAGGGCGATGTTTAAGCACCTTACATCACACTGCCAGAATTAGGTTAGTGGCTATTAGCCTTGATGGTAGAGTCCTAGCTGTTGTTGGTGATGACCAAAGCGTTAAGCTATGGGATATCCAAACAGGGCAATATTTAAAAACCTTATCGGGACATACCGATATAGTCAGATCGGTGGCAATTAGCCCTGATGGTGCAACCTTCATCACTGGGAGTGATGACCAAACAATAAAACTCTGGGATATTCAAACAGGAGAATCTTTAAAAACTCTATGGGGACATATTGATAGAATCAGGTCAGTAGCAATTAACCCTAATGGTGCAACCTTTATCAGCGGGAGTGATGACCAAACAGTAAAGCTCTGGGATATCCAAACCGGAGAATGCCTGAAATCTTTGCAAGGTAATATCAATTCTATACGAGCAGTGGTAATTAGCCCTGACGGTACAGTTTTAGCTAGTGGAAGTGAAAACCAAATATTAACATTATGGGATATCAAAACTAGAGAATGCCTGAAATCTTTGCAGGGCCATACCAGTCGAATTAACTCAGTAGCAATAAGCCCTGACAGTATCACTGTTGCTAGTGGTAGTTACGATGCAACTGTCAAGTTATGGAATATCCATACAGGAGAATGCTTGAAAACCTTTCGAGGACATACCCGAGGCGTCAATTCAGTGATGTTTAGTCCCAATGGTTCAACCTTAGCTAGTGTTAGTGCAGATGGAAATATCAAGTTATGGGATATTCACACTGGAGAATGTCTGAAAACTTTGCGAGGACATACAAACTGGTTGTGGTCTGTAGCAATAAGTCCTGATGGTACAACCCTGGTCAGTGGCAGTGAAGACCAAACAGTGAAGCTATGGGATATCCAGACAGGAGAATGTCTGAAAACATTACAAGGACATACTGGAGGTGTGGTTTCAGTGGCATTTAGTCCAGATGGCTTAACATTAGCTAGTACGGACAAAACAATCAAGTTATGGAATATTCGTACTGGAGAATGTTTTAAAACCTTGCAAACACACAGTAAATGGTTATTATCGGTAGCATTTAGCGCTGACAGTAAAAATTTAGTTAGTGCTGGTTTTGACCAAATAATAAAAATTTGGGATATCCAGACAGGAGACTGCCTGAAAACTTTAGAGGGACATACTCAAGGGATACGATCGATAGCACTTAGTCCTGACAGTAAACTTCTGGCAAGTGGTAGCTTTGATGCAACTATTAAGCTTTGGGATGTCAAGACTGGTGAGTGCCTCAAAACGCTGATAGCTGAAAAACCTTATGAGGGTATGAATATCGCGGGCGTTACGGGTTTGACGGAGGCTGAAAAAGCGACGATCGCATCTTTAGGGGCTGTGTGCGATCTGGTTTAATATTGCGGGCGATCGCACTTCAATAAACCGGGTTTTTCGGAGATTTAAGGCTGCGGCGGGGATTTTGCCAAAAACCCGGTTTCTGCCTGATTTCATAAATTTGTTGTGGCAGAATTTGGCGGGCGATCGACCTTGTTTGTGATACAATTAACTATTAAGTAGTGATTTTTGGGAGTTGCTAAAATGAACACTGTTAAATTATCGATCGAGGGCGATCGCCAGACTGTAATTTTACCGAAGGAATACCAGTTTCAAGATAGCGAAGTTTACATCAAAAAAATAGGTAATGTTGTTGTTCTAATCTCCAAAGACAATCCGTGGCAAATTTTGTTTGATAGTTTAAAACTTTTCTCTGAAGACTTCATGGAAACTAGAGAACAGCCTGCTTTGGACATCAGAGAGGCACTGTAATTTCATAAACCTGTTCCGCTATAATATTAAGGGCGATCGCTCTCAACTTCAACACCGTCTAAAATTCCCACCATTGCTTTAACTAAATCTTCTAAATCGTCAGGAACTTTAAACAAATTCATATCTTGAAAAATCGTCTGCCTTTCTCTATCTAACTTGCCAAATCTCCAAACATCGCCCATTGTCACCGCCCCGTACAAGATATCTCGCTCTTCAATGTGGGACATCGCAATTAATTGTACAGCAAGTTGAGTAAATCCTCTAGTCATATCATCGTTTTTTGCTTCAATAACTAGCAACTCTCGATCGGACTGCATGAGATAATCTAAATTACCCTTTAACCAGCTATTAACGTTGACAGTATACTCAAACCTTAGTTGACATTGGCAGTACCGAATTATATCTAGCAAAACTGGCGCTACTAATGATTCTCTTCTTGCTGTTTCGCTGCTGAGTCCTACCAAGGGCAGGATATCTTCTATTTTTTCTCTAAGTTCTATTAGTCTATTTAACTGTTTAGTTGTTCTTGGCAAAGATAGCCGTTGCTTGATTAATGAATAATCAAACTGTGCTAAAATTTCGTCGGTTTCGTAAGGTAGTTCAAAGTAGGAGCGAAAAGTGTATTCCCGACCTTCTTGTAAGATTTTTCGCTTAATCATGATGTTTTAACTCACAGTAGATTTTGTGCGATCGCTCTTCATAATTATAACACTTATGGTTTTGCGGGCGATCGACCTTATTTGCGATACAATTAACTGTTCAGGATGCAGCGAATTAGCGATGAACTCTCAGACAAAAACGCCTTTATTGGATGCTTTGCGCGATCGCACAAATCACCCTCACTCCCCATTTTATGCCCCCGGACACAAAGGCGGACAAGGAATATCTAGGTCTCTAGTTGAGTTATTGGGATCGCAAGTATTTGCAGCCGACTTGCCAGAATTACCAGAATTAGATAATCTCTTCAATCCAGAAGGCGTAATTGCTGAAGCTCAAAATTTAGCTGCGGAGGCTTTTGGGGCCGAACATACTCGGTTTTTAGCAAACGGTTCGACTTGTGGAATCATCGCGGCAATTGTCGCGACTTGCGGCCCAGGAGATAAAATCATCCTACCTCGAAACATCCACTCTTCGGCAATTTCAGGTTTGATTTTATCCGGTGCAATTCCCATTTTTGTCAATCCAGAGTACGACTCAGATTGGGATATTGCCAACTGCATCACCCCAGAATCCACAGCAGCAGCATTGAAACAACATCCCGATGCGAAAGCAGTCATGGTGGTTTACCCAACTTATCACGGGGTTTGCGGGGATTTGCGTGCGATCGCCAAAATCACCCATCAGTACAACATACCATTATTAGTAGATGAAGCCCACGGCGCGCACTTTAACTTTCATCCAAACTTGCCAGAATCAGCCCTATCCGTCGGCGCTGATTTGACAGTACAATCAATCCACAAAACCCTCGGTGCAATGACACAAGCATCGATGCTACACGTTAAGGGATCGAGGGTAGATATCCAAAAAATAAATAGAGCATTACAGTTAGTGCAATCCACCAGTCCGAGTTATATACTATTAGCATCTCTAGACGCAGCCCGCCAACAAATCGCACTCCAGGGCGCAGAGTTAATGGCTAAAACTTTGTTGCTTGCTCAAAAAGCGCGATCGGGCATATCTCAAATCCCTGGTTTATCAGTTTTAGAACTATTAAATACACCGGGTTTTGTCGATTTAGACAAAACACGATTAACAGTAAAAGTATCGGATTTAGGATTAACAGGATTTGCCGCCGATGAAATTCTGCACTCTCAATTCGGAGTCACCGCAGAATTGCCAATGCCACAACATTTAACATTTATTATTAGCTTGGGAAATACAGAAACAGATATCGACAATTTAGTTAAAGGTTTCCAGAATCTAACTCACAATTTAGGAGGCGGGCACGGGGGCACCGCCCCTACAACTACGGGCGGGCAAGATGCCCATCCCACAAGAGAATTCACTCTTTGTGGAACAGGTAAGATGCCTGTTCTTGAGAATGGTGTAATATCTCAGTTAGGATTTCCCCCTCCTCCACTTTCCCCGCGCGATGCCTTCTTTTCCCCAACGGAAACAGTAGCAGCAGACAAAGCCTGCGATCGCCTCAGTGCCGAACTGATCT
The DNA here is from genome assembly GCF_021648855.1 of Tychonema litorale BBK16. GTDB lineage: Bacteria > Cyanobacteriota > Cyanobacteriia > Cyanobacteriales > Microcoleaceae > Microcoleus. The sequence continues at coordinate 9,545 of NZ_JAKJHX010000099.1, forward strand.
GTCCTTACCCCCCAGGAATACCCGTTTTGATGCCCGGTGAAATCATCACCTCAACAGCCCTTGAATACCTGCAACAAATCCTTGCCGATGGCGGAAAAATCACAGGTTGCAGCGATCCCCGCCTCCAAACTCTCAAGGTTGTGTCACAGTAAAATGAAGGAGGTAAAGATCGGAAGTGACGAAAGTGGGAAAATATTCCTTCTTCCCTCTTCCTTCTTCCTTCTTCCTTCTTCCTTCAATTTAAAGAACTATGCTTTGGCCCTACGTCACTCCTGGTATCCCAGACGATTTATTTGAACGTTTACCGGGAATTCCCATGAGTAAGCGAGAAGTCCGACTGCTGTTAATCTCTCACCTGCGGCTGCAAGCAGACTCGGTGGTGTGGGATATCGGCGCTGGTACTGGTACGATCGCCGTAGAAACAGGTTTGCTGTGTCCCAAAGGTCAAATTATCGCCATCGAAAGGGATGAAGAGGTAGCAAACTTGATTCGCAGAAATTGCGATCGATTCGAGCTCAACAACGTAGAAGTCATAGAAGGTAGTGCCCCGGAATGCCTCAAAAATCTGTCCAACCCCCCCCACCGAGTTTGTATCGAAGGAGGTCGCCCCATTAAAGCCATTGTCCAAGAAGTCTGGCGGTATTTACAACCCCACGGTCGAATTGTGGCAACCGCAGGCAATTTAGAGAATCTTTACGCCCTTTCCGAAAGCTTCGCCGAATTGCAAGTCCGCAACATCGAGGTAGTCCAGTCCGCCGTCAACCGCTTGGAGACTCGCGGTCTCAGTCAAACCTTTGCCGCCGTCAATCCCATTTTTATTCTCAGTGGCGAAAAGCTAGATTAGAAGGAAGAAGGAAGAGGGAAGAGGGAAGAAGCTATTCTAATACCCAATGCCCAATGCCCTATGCCCAATGCCCCATTCCTTTATGTAATTCTTAACCTTGTTTAAGTCCCGTTAACCTTCATAATAATAATAAGGGCGAGTATAGCTGGATTGACCGCCTGACTTGAGATATTGGATGACCTATGGGGATGGAGGTTAGCTGTGCAAGGGAGGAAACCGTGCTCTAGAAAAATCCAAAATCCACGCATCCAAAATCCAAAATCCAAAATCGAATAACCCGTCGCCGTCTGCAAGAGAAATTCATTTTATGCCTTGGTCTCGTATCCTCAGTGGAATAGTTGCGATCGTTCTTGCTTTGGGAATGATTATTTTGGGGGGATGGTACTTCACCGTCGGCTTCGGAATCATCGTTTACCTAGGTCAATTGGAATATTTTCAACTAGCCCGCGCTAAGGGCATTGCACCCGCTGCCAAAACTACCTTAGTTGTTAGTCAAATTCTACTAATTACGGCGGCGATCGCACCGCAACTCGTAGATGCCATGTTTCCCCTAGCCGGAACCTTCATCTGTTTCTACCTGCTGTTCCAACCGAAGTTATCGACGATCGCGGATATTGCCGCTTCCATTTTAGGATTGTTTTACGGCGGTTATTTGCCCAGCTATTGGATACGGCTGCGAGTCGGACTTGACCCAGCTTATCAAGCCACAACTGGACTGGGACAAGCAGTGGCTAGCAATTTGCCAGTGAACTTTTACCCGTCGCAGTCTTGGACAAACCTCAGCAATATCTCTTTGGGATTAACTTCGCTACTGCTGGCTTTCCTCTGCATCTGGGCCGCAGACATTGGGGCTTATTTTATGGGCAAATTCTTCGGCCGCACTAGCTTGTCTCACATCAGCCCCAAAAAAACTGTTGAAGGTGCCGTATTTGGAGTTTGCGGCAGCATCGCCGTGGCCGTCGCCGGGTCTTGGTATTTGCACTGGCCTGGGTGGCCCTATACTGGGGCTGCTTTTGGTCTGTTGATTGGCGTTGCTAGCTTGTTGGGAGATTTAACTGAGTCGATGATGAAGCGAGACGCCGGGGTTAAGGATTCGGGCCAGTTGATCCCCGGTCACGGCGGTATTCTCGATCGCACTGACAGTTATGTTTTTACCGCACCATTAGTTTACTATTTTGTGACTCTACTCTTGCCCGCGATCGACTCTTTTTTAATTAATCGGTCATAGGGCATGGGGCATGGGGCATGGGGCATTGTTAGTTAACAGTCAACAGTCAACAGTCAACAGTTAACTGTTAACTGTTAACTAACTAAGGCAATACTCTAATTCCGCCCCGACAAACTATTTCGCCCGGATTCAAAATTAATTCCTCAATCTCAACTTCTGGGCCAAAATCAATTTTAAAACTATTTAAAATATTGCTATTTAATTGTTTTGAAACTTCGATTTCTGGTTCTTCAAAAATCAATTCGTGACTGCTACCCATCCGCAAACCAGTCCGCAATACCAAGGGAATTTGCGTACCGTCAGCCCGCAAAATTACAGCCGAAAGCGTCAACAAACCTATATCAATTGCGATTTGCGAATTTTGCAATCTGAGAGGCCCTTCCCGATCGGTCAATGGCAGCATTGGCCGCAAAAACTCGCTCAAAGCATCAGCAAGCAAAGGTGCTTTCAGCGACGCATTTAGATCGGCTTGAATCAGCCGTAAAACACCGAATATGGGAAAAGATTCCAAGAGGCGGAGTGGTTTGCCCTTGATAACTTGACCGAGGTTAACGCGAATGCCAGCACCCTCTATGGCGACTTCTGTCAGGTGCAGTCCTCGATACACGACGCCGATCGCCGCAGCAGTTACTTTAGGGATGGTGCCACTGAAGATTTGCCGATCGCTCCCCTCAATTTTCACCTTCAACTCGGACACCTGCTCAACTTGCGATCGCAGCCACAACTGCACCGCCGGAGACAGCACCGAACTAGCAATCCGGCTGCCTTTGTCCCTTGATGGTATCCCCTGCTGTTCACCGAGATTAGAAATTGGCTGTTCATCAGCCGGGCCAGATTCATTGTCAACTAGCATTTATTGTAATATCAGTTTATAATTACTGCGTCTCACCCTACACCTTTTAAACCAGCAATTGATCAACGGTGTAGGAATTGCGATCGAGAGTGAAAACCCACAGTTTTCCTACAATCCCCAGGGTTATTGCATAAGGACAATCTGCTAAGGTGTGAAGCTCTGTACGGTTTCGCCAACAGTATAATTTGTTCTCTAACAAAAATTGAAGTATACAGAATTACATATGTGCGATCGCAAATTTACACCATCAGTCGCCGACAGAGGGTTCTCCAACCGGGACTCAATGCTGCAAAAGTCGTAAGGCTTCTGCGTCCAAAGTCAGCGCACGCGAAGGGCAAACAGCTCGATCGCTCAACTGAAAGCTCCAAAATAGAACTCTTCGTGTAATATTTGTACATATTTCCTGCCCCAACGCTTAAGTTGGGCGTTTCCTCTCCTCCCGTCATGTCAGATGAAAGGTTACAAAAAATCCTCGCCCAGTGGGGCATCGCCTCTCGCCGTCAAGCTGAACAAATGATCGTAGCTGGACGAGTGCGAGTCAATGGCAATATTGTTCATTTAGGACAAAAAGCTAATCCAGATCTCGATCGCATCGAAGTCGATGGAGTGCCCGTCATAGCGACAGAACGACCACAGTTAGTCTATCTGTTGCTTCACAAACCGGCTGGGGTACTCTCGACTTGCAGCGATCCCAGGGAGCGATCGAAAGTTCTGGACCTAGTACCGCCCAAACTACGCTATGGTCAAGGCATCCATCCGGTAGGACGCTTAGACGCAGATTCTACCGGTGCACTGCTACTCACCAATGATGGTAAGCTGACATTTTGCTTGACCCATCCGCGTCACTCGATATCCAAAACTTATCAAGTTTGGGTGGAGGGGCATCCTCCCGAACCGGTACTGCAAATGTGGCGTCAGGGAATTATCTTGTCCGGCAGAAAAACTATGCCAGCTCAAGTTAAAATCCTCGATCGCACCCGCGAGCAAACCATGTTGGAGATCATTCTCTCAGAAGGGAGAAATCGACAGATTCGGCGAACCGCCGAACAGTTAGGATATCCCGTCGTGCGTCTGCATCGCACAGCCATTGGCTCGATTCAATTGCAGCCCCCGTCAGAGCCAATATTATCAGTGGGCTGCTGCCGAACCCTTACAAATTCTGAAATTATTTTTTTATGGACTCTAGTCAACCTAACCTCAATCAATGTGCCAGTAAACATCAGGAAGCACAGCGTATGACAAAGAATTTATTTTTTTTACTTTTCAAAACCACTAAAAAAAAGCAGCATTCCCAAGAAGCAGAACGCTCCCAAAAGCTAGCGGAAATAGGCGTTAAACTCCGCGATTTCCGGGAAAAAGAGTCAATTTGCTTGGAAAAAGTAGCTGTGGTGACAATGATTCGGCGGGATCTCCTACACGCGATCGAGGAGGGTCAACTCGATCAACTTCCCGAACCAGTTTATACTCAAGCTTTGATCAAACGGTACGCCGAAGCAATGGGTTTGGACGGGACTGAGTTTGCCGACATTTTCCCGATCGAACAAACAGCACCTCGATCGACACCCAAGTTATCCTGGCAGAATTGGCCTCAGTTGCGGCCGATGCACCTGTACCTTTTTTACACATTTCTAATTATCTTTTCGGTGAATAGCTTGTCTCAATTGATGGGCGGTTCCCTGACAGCAAAAAGCGATACCAGAACCGAACAACTCGCACTTCAGCAGCAAGAATTAACCCGCTTAGCAGCCGAGTCCGATAGCGCCCCAGCCAAACAAAAAGTAGATACTTACAATGCTGTAGAAGCAGCCAGATCCAATAAAAGTGTAGAGACACCTGGCAATAAACCAGTCATGGTTAGCGTCACTTTCAAGGAAGAATCGTGGTTGCAGATTGAAATCGATGGCAAAATGGAGTTTGAGGGAGTTTTGCCTTCAGGGACTCAGCGCACTTGGCAAGCTAAAGAAAAATTAGTAGTTGTAGCTGGCAACGCCGGCGGGGTACTAATTGCATTTAACAACGGACAAGCCGAGCAATTTGGAGATCCTGGAGTTGTCAAAGAAGTTGTTTTTAAAGCTGACAAACTAAATTCCTCAGAAAAACCAAAAACTGAAGGGTAATGGGTAATAGTTAGTTGTTATTTGTTACTTGTTAGTTAATAGTTTTTAATAACAAATAACAAATAACAAATCACCCATTTTCAATTTTTATGAGGGGAACGACCACAGATGTAAGTCATAGTTTTCAGCCGATCGCGCACTTCCCAATTCAAAGCTTCAGGCCGATATCGCCATCCCCAATTCCCCTCTGCTTTCCCCGGAAAATTCATCCGCGCGTCTGTATCCAAACCCAACAAATCTTGAAACGGAACAACCGCCAAATTAGCAATAGAACTCCAAGCCATGCGGATTAAAGACCAGTGAATCCCTTGAGGATCGATGCAGCCCAAATAACGATAAACCTCATCTCTTTCGTAGTGTTGCAGTTGATTGAACCATCCCACAGTCGTATCATTGTCATGAGTGCCGGTGTAGACTACGCAATTGCGATCGTAATTAAAAGGCAAAAAAGGATCTCCCGGCCCAGCGCCAAAAGCAAACTGCAAAATCTTCATTCCCGGAAACTCGAATCGATCGCGCAAAGCTTCCACTTCAGGAGTAATTACCCCCAAATCCTCAGCGATAATTGGCAGGTTGCCAAACTTCTCGTTAATCACCTCAAACAAAGGTGTTCCCGGCGCTTTAATCCACTCTCCCTCGATCGCATTTTCCTGTCCGCGCTTCACGGCCCAGTAAGCATCAAATCCTCTAAAATGGTCAATCCGAGTCACATCTACATAATCGAAAATCGCTTCAAAACGCTGCACCCACCACTGGAAATTATTGGCTTGTAACTTCTCCCAATTGTAAACGGGGTTGCCCCACAATTGACCTGTACTGCTGAAGTAATCAGGGGGAACTCCGGCCATTAAAGCTGGTTCTCCGGTTGCTTCATCCAAGCAGAATGTTTCTGAATGAGACCACACATCCGCGCTGTCGTGAGCTACATAAATCGGAATGTCGCCAATAATTTTAATGTCCCGCAAATTGGCATAGCGTTTCAACTCCGTCCACTGGCGAAAAAACTCAAACTGGACATATTTGTAGTAATAAATCTCAGAATTTAGCTGCTGTCGCCACTTCTCTAACGACTCAGGTTTTCGATGAGCAATTTCTGCCTCCCAATTGTTCCAGCTCACACCACCAAAGTTATCTTTTAGTGCCATAAATAAGGCATAATCTTCCAGCCATGACGCTTTGCTTTCGCAAAAAGCCGAGAATTCTCTTTGCTGCACCGGCGATGCTTTGGCCTTGAAATTTTCGCAGGCTTTTTTGAGCAAGGGCAATTTCAGCGCTACCGCCCGCTCGAACTCTACAGTATCCAGGGAAAATTCTGGCCAATTAGCTAAGTCTTCATCTGTTACCAATTGCTCATCCCGCAGTATTTCCGGGCTAATCAGCATCGGATTTCCTGCCATTGCTGAATAGCACGAATAAGGAGAATTGCCATACCCTGTCGGCCCCAGTGGCAATATCTGCCAGTATTGCTGATCGCTCTCTACTAAAAAGTCAATAAACCGATATGCTTCTATTCCCATATCCCCTACGCCGAATCGACTGGGAAAGGATGTGGGATGGAGTAGAATACCGCTCGATCGGGGAAAAAGCATAATCTATCTAAAGGTATAGGAATTAAACATTGACAATTTGACCGATATTCCCTATTGATTAAACTTAAGAATTTCTAGGGTTATTTTCAGGGCAAATACTTTTGTGATTGTCTCATATTTTATGCCAGATTGTGTTGTTCAAATATTTCAACTATACTCAACCGATCGCTACTGAGCAATTCGATCTTCCTGATTTTTACCCGCTCAGCTTCGCCGAATAGCCTTCTGCCTTCTGGCATAAAAATCAGCCGATCGCCCTGCTACGAGCACATACACAAAGTAGCCGATTGTTTTTGTATCTTAAAAAACAATCGGCTCTGAAAGTACCTGTGAACAAGCTAAGTTCAAGCTTGCTTATTCAACAATTTCTGAACCTGTGCCAAAGCAGCAGCACCTACGTTGAATAAGGCCCAGCCGCCAGCCAACAAGACGGGTGTTAATACTATCAGTATCCGCAGGTCAAAATCCATGAGTTCTACTCCTAAAGTTTTTTTACAAATTCTCTTGACACTCCCCAGCAGTCAAGGTATGGGGATTCTTAATTCATCGACTAAAGAGAATGCGTCGATTCTCTAGCTGTATAGCGAGTTTTCGCCGCTCTTTGTCCAACAATTTATGCCTAAAAGTGTGTCTTAACTGTTTCACGATGGCAAAGGAATTTAACCTTGACTATTCTAGTGTACTACAAATACAAACAAGTTCTGCATTTTTAGGAATGGATTTAAGAAATTAAAGCCGTCCTAAAAGGACAGGGTTTAAAACCCAATTTCCCGATAATCTATTTGTATCTTATTTTGTTACCATTCTTCAGACTCAACAAACAAATCTTTTCCGCAAAAAGCTCGATCGCACCCGCCATCTCGTACAACCCAGACCTAGGGTTCAAAAATATCGATCGCCTCCGAAACCTCAACACCAACAGATCATGCCATAATTTGTTGAGCAATCCCTTCCACCACCTTAGTCAAAGGATCATTCGGGTAATGTAGAGCAAACACCCCCTTGCTAGCCAGCAGCATCATTTTGTCACTGTGGGGCAGAACTCCTGCAACTGGGATCTTATAAATCGTCTCGACTTGCTGCTTCAAATCATCAAAATCCAGCGATTCCGGGGCTTTGTTGATAGTCATCAAAATCTTGGGAACTTCCAATTGGCGGGCGACATCCACCGTCACAGCCGTTCCCTGAAAGTCTTGCTGATCCGGACGCAGGATCAGCAGCAGGATATCCGAGATAGTAATACTCAGCAGAGTTTCTTCGTTCAGACCAGGGTGCGTGTCGATAAACAAGTAGTCTAAGTTCAGAACCTCGATCAATTCTTGAAAACCATCCGTCAGCAGCCCCACATCATAGCCTTCCCGCAAAACCCGCGCGATTTCTCCCGCTTTAATGCTCGAAGGGATCAGGTAGAGCTCGCCCTTGTCAGCCAATTTGGGCAATAGCGAACTAACATTACAGGCCGTATCCGCGATCGCACATCGGCCCCACAGGTAATCATTCAGACACCGATCCATATTGTTCTCACTGAAACCGAACAATACATGAATCCCAGGCGATTGAATATCAGTGTCTACAATAGCAACCCGATTTCCTTGGCTAGCCACAATAGATGCTAGGTTTGCTGTCGTGTTTGATTTGCCAGTTCCACCGCGGTAGGAGTGGACAGAAATAATTTTGGACATGGTTTAGTTTTGAGTGCGAGATCAGGGCGGCACATAACACTTTGACATCTCTAGCGATCCTTCGAGAGGAAGTTTTAAGATTAAATTACAAGTCCTCAGATGATCAAGCTTCTTTGCTAATCCCCTAAATCCTGATTTTTTTGATTTGCGATCCTGTTTTTTGCGGATTTGCGCGATCGCACCTCTCTAGCCTTCGCTTGCAAATAGCTCAACTCCCCATCAGCTTCAGTTTCGATCGCACTATCATTGTTTTGATCCTCAACATTAACAGCATTTTGAGAGTCCTTTTCAGATTCAGTGAAAGCCGCCCGCCGCTTCTGTTGTTGAGCTTTTTGCTGTAACTGATTTAAATAGTCATCGGGCGGACTCTCTACATTTTGACGCTCAGTTGAACCGGCAATTATTTCTGTGGCTGGTAAAGGATGTTTTGCAGATATTTCTTTTTTGTTTGCTCTAAATTCATCTTTCTTTTTCTGCAAGTCTTTAAAGAACTGTGATTGAGTAATTTCTGCTACTTGCTCATCCTTTTTCGATTGATCTATTTCAACTTTGAACACTTGTTTAATCTGAGCACTAATAACTTTCCCATATCCAGACTTATTAAATCTATCCGCTGATACAATACTGCCACCAGTGGCGACTAATGCTAAAGCTGGTGCTGCTACAGGAACCCACCCTCCTAACAGAAAAATACCAAAACAGATGATGAAACATATTCCCAGCATTCCCAAAAAAGTCAGTGTCAGGCGCGTAGGATGAGTCATTCGCCAAGCAAAAGTTCCTCCCACAATTGACCAACCCGAAATCCACAAGATTTCTACCCATTCCGGCCAAAACCAAAATAGAGGTCGATTATCCAAAACCCCACTCAAAATTTGGCTAACAACTTGTGCATGAGTAACTATCCCAGGCATGAATTGGTTTTCGTGTTTTCCCGCACTATAAGGAGTATAAAAAAAGTCTTTAACAGTTTCTGATGTGTAACCAATCATCACTATTTTATCTTTCACCAAATTCGGATCAATCTTACCTTCCAAAAGATCCATAAGTTTTACTTGGTTGGCAACATTCTTTCTGGCTCTATAATTAATTAATATTTGATACCCTCTAACATCAACATTTTTATATCCTCCGTCATTGGCAGATAATTGTTTAAATTGTGTTGTCCCCAGCCATAAAGATTTGTCTGACGCGAGTTTTGGGTAAATCTTTTCCGGCTTCAGATAACGCAATGCTAGCTGGAGATTAAAGGAAAACAAAACTTGGGAATTGTCATTGCAAAGATGTTTTTCAGCTACTGAGTTACCCTCAATGGTGGGAGGCTTCATAAATAATAAAGCCCTGCGGACTACGCCACCCTGATCTACTCCGAAATCTGCAAATCCAATCCGGTCTTTTGGCATTCCGGGGGGAGGCGGAGAACCAGGACTATCTGCATTACCGTCAGTAACTAAACATACCCCGATCGTGCGATCGCTTCTAGCCAAAACTTGAGTTAACTCCTCCCGCCCCTCTCCTTGGGGCACGTCTCGCAGGACATCTAAACCGATGACTCGCGGCTGTAGTTTTTCTAGTTTTTGTAATATTTCAGCGATTTTGCGATCGGATATTGGCCACTGTTGGAGCCTCTGAATGTCAGATTCGGTAATTCCGACAATTAGCAAGCGCGAGTCTGGACTTTCGTCAGGGCGCAACCTCACCATCTGATCGTAAGCACCTAACTCTACTGATTCGAGTATTCCAAGCTGTCTGGCCCCCATTAGTGACAGCGTGACAGCCGCCGTCGCAATTAGGACAGACCTCGCAAATGCTACTGAAGGCTTGTACAGTTGACTCAATTGCACTTTTGCCGATCGAATTTGATTAAATATTTTACTCATCATCCCTAGATAAAAGTTTGAGTCATTTCTGAAGCAGCAGTTTTGAGGCGCTTACCTGAACGATCTACTGCCTCTATCTTAGAACAATCGGAAACTTCCGCAACTTGGTAACTAAATCTTACTGTTTTTGACCTTGAGTGTCTGTAATAATCTGTGCGTCCTCGACAGCTAGATTTTTTCGCTACCGAGAATATACTTGCTGATCGTATTAATTAATGCTATTGATATTTGAAATACTCCCCGGCGTAAACGCACGGGGATTCTTTACGCTTCACAGACTG
>NZ_JAKJHX010000100.1:0-1762 GCF_021648855.1 Tychonema litorale BBK16
CTCCCGATGAAGTAAGAAGCAAATGTCTAGACTTGTCTAGTATTTGTATAGCAGAAATAGCAGTTTTCAAGACTAGATTCCTCAAATAGTTATACTTTAGTTATACCAAATTGATCATAAAAATTAATACGGGATGCGGGAAACTCAGCGACTTTAGTCCTTCTGTTGATTAACTATTTCGATCGCACTTAATTCCAAACTCGCAGTTCAACCTCACACCATAATTGCATCTATAAGTCAAGCTAAAATCTAAATATTTACACAAATCAGTCAATTGTAAAGATTTTATAAGCAAAAGAGGGGTTTTACCCCCCATGAGTTATAGTTTGAACTATAGATGCACCCTGATGGCTTTCCCGTTCCACAAGAGCGGGATTTTTATTGGAGAAAAATTGTGTTAAGTTTTAAGACAACTGCTACAGATAAAATTTAGTCAAACATTCCGATCAAACCATCGCCTAACGTACAGACAAAGCAGGGCCAATGCAAAAAGCAGAGTTATCGCGATCGGTTCGATCGCCATAACTCTGCTTAAATCACCCAAAGGCAGTAGCATAGGTTGGGACACGGCATCAACAAAAGATGAACTTAGCGCCAACAACAGCCCTCCAGCAGGGAAAATACACAATTAACGCGACTTTAGGCATAGGAGGGTTCGGCATCACTTACCGAGCCACCCACTCCCATCTCAATCAAACCGTCGTACTCAAAACCCTCAACGAAAGTCTGCGCCAACACCCAGAATCGGCCCAATTTCAGCAGCAATTTATCGCCGAAGCCCAACGACTGTCTCGTTGCCAACATTCCAACATAGTCAGAGTCATCGACTTTTTTACAGAAGCCGGACAGTCCTTTATCGCAATGGACTACATTCCCGGCGAAACCCTCGCCAAAATCGTCGCCACAGGCCAACCACTACCAGAAGCCCAAGCCCTACACTACATTCGGCAAATAGCCTCAGCCGTAAGCGCCATCCACAAAAGCGGCTTGCTGCACCGAGATATCAAACCAGAAAATATGATCCGGCGAGCCGACACTCACATCGTAATGCTGATCGATTTCGGCATAGCACGAGACTTTACCGCCGGTACTAAACAAACCCACATTAATTTGCTTTCCCCAGGATACGCGCCGATCGAACAATACCTCTATGACGGTAAATGTACACCCGCCACAGATGTCTACTCGATCACAGCTACCTTATACTACCTACTGTCCGGCCAACCACCAATAGCAGCACCCCTGCGCGATCGCATACCCCTCCAAGACTTACGACAATGGCAGCCCAACCTCAGCCCCGGAGTTGAGCAAGCCATACTTCTGGGACTTGAAACCGATCCCGAAAAACGCCCCCAAACAGTAGAAAATTGGCTCGCCTTGGTACAAGAAACAGAGCAATTACCAGCCAGAAAAACCAAACCAACTATGCGTTTGCCCGCACCTCCGCCCCCACAGTGGACTTTGCTGGCTTTTGTTGTCACATCTATAATTGCAGGCTGGATGGGTTTTGACCTAGCATCGCGCTACAACAGCACCAACATCAACAGCAACAATCCCAAAACTCAATCCTTGCCATCTTTAGAAGATTTGCTCAAATCCGGCAATTTATCTGGGCCGATGTTTGGGCAGCCGTCAGTCGAAAGTAGCCCTGTCCCTCCCAGCGAACTTGACAACCTCCCCAAATCCACCTCAGACAAAAGCATCCCCGAACCCATCAAGTCCCCAGAAGTTAACTCCCAACCTTCTCCATCCCCAAGCCCAG
>NZ_JAKJHX010000100.1:1862-19772 GCF_021648855.1 Tychonema litorale BBK16
AAACTCCCACCCCAGAGCCTCAACCGGAGCCTTCAGAAACTCCCACCCCAGAGCCTCAACCGGAGCCTTCAGAAACTCCCACCCCAGAGCCGAGAATCCAAATCGCTCCATCCCCGACCATCGCCCCAGCACCAGTACCAGAAGTTGAACCGTTGCCGTCTGAACCGCCCCGCAAATCCTCCCCACCTGTCGCCCCACCAGTGGACAAAAGTGCTGAAACATTCTCACAGCCTTCGCCTTCGCCTTCGCCAATCACGTTACCCGATCGATCGCCAATCTCCCCAATACCGAGCCGTAGTGACAGCAATTCCGATAGTCCGATCGTACCTGACTCGCCAACAGTTGCAGAACCAACAGCACCTTTCCCAGAACTTCCTAAAAATTAGTCAGTTGTCAGTTGACTGTTGCTGTACCCTGAGCGTAGTCGAAGGGTCAGTTGACTGTTGCTGTACCCTGAGCGTAGTCGAAGGGTCAGTTGACTGTTGTCAGCATCTAGGATCATTTGAGAGCCTAGAACCGTTTTTGCAGTTCAAAGCATTCGACTATGAGCTACAATGTGAAGTTATATGACAACACTACTTACCGAGTTTTTTTATGAGTAAACCACCAGTTCAGGCTTTTTTCATAGGCAGAGCACTTGCAGAAGCAGTATACGAACACTTGGAAACTACAGCGACTAACGCTTTTTCTGAATTAGGCAAATTTGATGCCGAACAAAGAGAGCGACTGCGCCAGTTCACCGATAGAGTCATGGAACGAGCTAATCGAGAAGCAGATTCCGCAATGCAAGGCAGAACAGGCACTGCAACTACTACCAATATTCAAGACATCCAACCAGCAGACTTGCAAGTGACTATTGATGAGTTACGTGCTGAAGTTGCCTTAGTGCGATCGGAATTACAGCGCTACCGCAGCAGTTTGCCATAGCTAAGTGCCGATCAAAATTTACCCCAGGAGCGCAAACTGATGCGCTCTTCGTTCTAATTACCAGAAAAGATATAAAATCAGCAATTTAGGAACCCAAGTGTCTGTCCTCCTTGATGACTCTGTTAATGCTCAGCGATACCCAAAGCTTACTGGCGATGCCGTTTTGCCAGCCCCCCCTGGTAAATCCTACGGTAGTAAAGCCTATCGTTGGAACCGCGAAAAATACTCCCGACAGCGACGCTTCTTCGACATTTGGGCTTTTGTATTGCTCTGGCTGGCTTCGCTGTGGCTCGATAGCAAAGATTGGAGCTACCTCAAAGGTGTTACCGAAGAAAAGAAAGTTTCCAGACGGCGTTTTCAGGCTATCTGGGTTCGAGAAACTCTCTTGGATTTGGGCCCGACTTTTATTAAGGTAGGTCAATTATTTTCGACTCGCGCCGATTTGTTCCCGGCAGAGTATGTCGAGGAGCTTTCTAAGCTGCAAGATAGAGTTCCTGCTTTCAGCTACGAGCAGTTAGAGGCAATTGTTGAGCAGGATTTGGGTAAGACGGTTCACGAACTCTACCAAAGTTTTGACCCGGTTCCTCTGGCGGCTGCGAGTTTGGGCCAGGTACACAAGGCTCAACTGCACTCAGGCCCGGAAGTGGTGGTGAAGGTGCAGCGACCTGGACTGCGGAAGCTGTTCGAGATTGATTTACAAATTCTCAAGGGAATTGCCCGCTATTTTCAAAATGATCCCAAATGGGGCCGTGGCCGAGATTGGATGGGGATTTATGAAGAGTGCTGTCGGATTCTGTGGCTGGAAATTGATTATCTCAATGAAGGCAAGAATGCTGATACTTTTCGACGTAATTTTAGCAACTGCGACTGGGTACGGGTGCCGCGGGTTTATTGGCGGTACGCGGCTCCGCGGGTGCTAACTTTGGAGTATCTGCCAGGGATTAAAATCAGTCACTACGAGGCTTTGGAGGCTGCTGGAATCGATCGCAAGTCGATCGCCCAAAAGGGAGCTGAAGCTTATTTGCGGCAGTTGCTCAACGACGGCTTTTTCCATGCTGACCCTCACCCCGGCAATATCGCTGTTAGTGCTGAGGGGGATCTGATTTTCTACGATTTTGGCATGATGGGCCAGATTCAGGCGAACGTCCGCGAAGGACTGATGGAGACACTCTACGGTATTGCTTCCAAAGACGGTCAACGAATTATGGATTCTTTGATTAATTTGGGGGCTTTGGTGCCTACGGGTGATATGAGTCCGGTCAGGCGATCGATCCAGTATATGCTGGATAACTTCATGGACAAGCCTTTTGAAAATCAGTCGGTCAGCGCCATTACAGACGACCTTTACGATATTGCCTACGACCAACCTTTTCGCTTCCCAGCTACCTTTACTTTTGTAATGCGAGCTTTTTCGACCATTGAAGGGGTGGGGCGAGGTTTAGATCCAGAGTTTAACTTTATGGAGGTGGCACAGCCTTTTGCCATGCAGCTTATGACTAATGGAAATGGGTCCGACCCAACTAGCAGTATTTTTAACGAACTTGGCCGTCAAGCGGCTCAGGTCAGTTCGACAGCCTTGAGTTTACCCCGCCGGATTGAAGAAACTCTTGACAAACTTGAACAGGGAGATTTGCGGATTCGCGTCCGTTCTGCCGAAACAGACCGTTTGCTCCGCCGCATTAGCAGTGTTCAAATGGGCACAAATTATACTTTGATGATGAGTGCTTTTACTTTGTCGGCGACAATTCTGTTTGTCAGCAATCAAGTATGGCCCGCTCTTGCTGTGGCTTTTTTAGCTGCGGTGACTGGCTTTGTCCTGCTGCGCTTGTTTAAGCGGATCGATCGCTTGGATAGAATGTCGTAAGCAAATATATAGCCTTTCAATCGGATGAAATACAGCAGAGGGCTGTAGGGACACGGCACTGCCGTCTCCCTACTCAACTGAGAAATGCTATATCACAAGATTTGGCCAGCACAATTCTCAACTTAAAGTTTAAGAGAGGAGTGGCATGGGACGATCTACAATTAAAGATTAAAGAAGTGCAATTTTTCGCACAACTCGCGGTCTAATATGTGGACAAGAAAAAGTTTCAAGTCCCTTTCACCGTCAGAGTTGCAGGCAGAAAGGTCGCGCTAGT
This sequence comes from Tychonema litorale BBK16, assembly GCF_021648855.1. Classification (GTDB taxonomy): domain Bacteria; phylum Cyanobacteriota; class Cyanobacteriia; order Cyanobacteriales; family Microcoleaceae; genus Microcoleus. The sequence goes on from NZ_JAKJHX010000100.1 coordinate 4,928, forward strand.
TGTATCTACCTTGGAAGCTCCATGAGTCCAACCAGCAATCTATGAAACGCTCTTTCGCAGGTAAGACAGACACAGGGTTAGTTCGTTCTGTAAATCAGGACTCGTACTACATCGACTCGGATGGGCGATTTTTCATAGTGGCCGACGGGATGGGAGGACACGCAGGAGGTCAAGAAGCCAGCCGGATTGCTACTGAGGCGATTCAATCCTATCTGGTTGAACATTGGTCCGGCCCAGAGGATTCTCCGCTGTTGTTGGAACAGGCTTTTTTGATCGCCAATCAAGCAATTTTGACAGATCAGCTAAACCATCCCGAACGGTCTGATATGGGAACTACTGCTGTGGTCGTAGTATTTAGGGATGAGGGTCGGCCTTGGTGCGCTAATGTCGGTGACTCTCGCTTGTACCGATTGCATGGCTCTCACTTGGATCAGATTACCGAAGACCAAACTTGGGTCGCTCAGGCTGTACAAAGAAAGGCTCTGACTACTGAACAGGCTCGCAATCATCCTTGGCGTCACGTTTTGTCCCAGTGTTTGGGCCGGGATGATTTGCGTGAAATAGATATTTTGCCGGTGGATGTCAAAGCTGGGGATCGTTTGCTGCTGTGTAGCGACGGCTTAACTGAGGAACTTTCTGATCCTTTGATTGCTGGCCCTCTGAAGTCGATTCGTGCCTGTGAAGGGGCTGCAACTGCTTTGATTGAAGCAGCTAAGGAGAAGGGTGGTCGTGACAATATTACTGTGGTGATTGTGACGCTCGACCTCAAATAAATCGAGCAACCTAGACAATCTAAAATCTAAAATCTAAAATCTAAAATCGCATGACTCGCGTTATCGGTTTAATCAGCGGCACGTCAGTAGATGGCATTGATGCTGCTTTGGTGGATGTGGTCGGTGCCCAAACAGACTTGAAAATTGAGTTGGTAGCGGGCCGTACTTTTCCTTATCCTCCTAAGTTGCGATCGCAAATTCTCTCAGTTTGCGGCGGGTCAGCTTTGTCAATGGCAGAGCTGGCAGAATTGGATGATGCGATCGCGAAGGAATTTGCGATCGCAGCCTTGACAATTCAATCAGAATATGATAGAGCAGAATTAATCGGATCTCACGGTCAAACTGTCTACCACCTACCAGCTCGGAAGGGGGAGATGGGGTATAGCTTGCAATTAGGGCGGGGGGCGCTAATTGCGGCATTGACGGGCATTACAACTGTAAGCAACTTTCGAGCCGCAGACATTGCAGCCGGGGGTCAAGGAGCACCTTTAGTTCCCATAGTTGATGCTTACTTGCTGGCAGAACCCGATCGCCATCTCTGCATCCAAAATCTCGGTGGAATTGGCAATTTAACCTATCTGCCTGCCAAGAAAAATAGCCAATTGGGAGACAAATCTGAGGTTTCCCATCCTGGGGATGGCATCTTGGGCTGGGATACAGGGCCGGCTAATTCCCTGTTAGATTTGGCGGTGCAGCACTTCTCTGGGGGAACCAAAACTTGTGACGAAAATGGAGATTGGGCAGCCCAAGGAACTCCTTGTCAAGCTTTGGTAACAGATTGGCTCAAACAAGAGTTCTTCCTCCAAAAACCGCCAAAATCTACAGGGCGAGAGTTGTTTGGTGTAGACTATTTTAACCGTTGTTTGGTCGAGGCTTCTTCTTACAACCTCAGTCCTGCTGATGTGCTGGCTACTCTGACAGAACTGACAGTCGCCTCGATCGCTCACAGTTACCAAACTTTTTTACCGCAGATGCCCGATCGAGTTTTGCTCTGCGGGGGCGGTAGCCACAATCTCTACTTAAAACGCCGATTGCAAGCCCTATTGCATCCCGTGGAAGTGTTGACTACCTCTGAGGCGGGCTTGAATGTAGATTTTAAAGAGGCGATCGCTTTCGCGGTTTTAGCCGAATGGCGGGTTCGGGACATTCCCGGAAATCTCCCTCAAGTGACTGGTGCGATCGCTCCCGTACTTTTGGGAGAAATTAACTCCTGTTGGTAGAGTTGGTCGTGATACCATAGATTTTGAGGGACAACGGCTGTGCGTTGTTGCACCAGCATTGTAGCCGGCAGTCAAAGCATAGGAACAGCACTGTGGCTCACACGTTTTTAATGGAATCAGGCCAATGGATGCTCGAAGGAAGTTGGATTGAGCGCAATGGCGTACCAATTACGGTTAAAGGCAAAACTTTAGTGAGCTGGAACCGAACAGATTGGTTCAATATGGTGACGAAGCTGATGTTTCCGGGAGGCGATCGCGAAGAAATTATCTTACAGTACCGAGGACACCTCAACAGCGATGAACGGCAGTATACTTTTGTGCTCCAGCACAGCGAACTTGGCCGCGTCGAGGGCGAAGGTTGGATCGCTCCCCAGTCGATCGTCCAACGTTACTGGGTACTCGGAGACGAACGTCAAAGGCGGACTGGTTTTGATACCCTTCACCGGGTCGATAGCAACCGCTACTATCACTCTAGCGGTATCATGTCTGGTCATTACTTGACCAGTACGATGGAGGCTACTTTGGAACGTCAGTCGGAATAGCTCGTTTCTAGAGTCATATAGTTTCCGATTGCACCGGAATTATTAGTAGCCGAAATTAGGACACGGCAGTGCCGTGTCCCTACGATTAATCACGGTAGGGACACGGCACTGCCGTGTCCTCTATATCAATATCAATATCAATATTTCCATATCAACTTCTTCCTTCTTCCTTCTTCCTTCTTCCTTCTTCCTTCTTCCTGAAGCGGTTCCTGAGCGAAGTCGAAGGGCCTTCTTCCTTCTTCCTTCTTCCTTCAGCTAAGCCTTCTGGCTTCGAGTTGACGCCCCATCACCCCCAACTCCTTTCCATCTGAGGAACAGAGTAAGAGACGGAGGTCGCCGACTGCGACGTGACATTACTCCAGGGCTGGGTTAGGTTCTAACCCCCAGTGGTGTTTCAGAAAATGACGATACATGGTTTCCCGCAACATCATTTGTTCATAGAGCTTGACCAAAAAATCTTGAGCTTGCTCGCGGCTCATGTCGTTTACCTGTGTTTTGAAGGAACACAGGCTAAATTGCTGTTCCAAAGATAGTTCTGCTGGTTGGTTCATGATTTTGACTCCTTGACAAGTAGAGGTAACTTGAGAGTACAGACCTGGATTAACCGATTGTGCAAGTTATTTCAGCTCAAGCCAGTTGATTTCAGGATCACCTAAAGCCCATCTGGCTTTAGCTATATTACAAAAGGTAACAATGATTTGACAAATATACCATCTTTCTTAAGAAATAACTTAATAACAAAGATGGCGACTGCTATACCTCACCACGCGATCGAACCGCTAGGGACAACTCTATCTAGTTGCCAAGAAAAAAACAGCTCAGTATGAACCAAAATAATTGTAGTAATTTATACTAATATTCGGCAAAGAAGAAGAAAGAAGGACACTTCGACTACGCTCAGTGTCCGATACCCGATGCCCTATGATGCCGACTCCCAATTCCCTATTAGATTAATTTTGAGGCGCAACATTCTGCGATGGAGTGGCGACTCCCGGCTCGATATTAGGAGCAGTGGGTGCAGGGGAAACAGGAGATTTGCTAACCCCCTGGCTAGGAGTAGGGAGAGGGGATTGAAACTGATTCGGATTGAACTGGGGTTGCTGCGATGGTACTTGAAACTGAGATCCTCTAGGGTTCACGGGAGTTGCTCCTTGAGACGGTAGGGGTTGAACCTGATTACCCGTAGGGGGTGCAGTGGGAATGCCAGAATTGGGAAGCGAGGGATTTGGCTGCGGAGAGGGAGCCGAACTAGGAAGAGTAGCTAGAGCCACACGATCGCCTCCTACCTCTCGCAATCTGTCCAAAACCTCCACAACTTTGGCATACTTCGCATTTTGAGGGGCATACAGCACCGTCAACCCAGCAGGATTTTGCTGTTGGAAACTCTTTAAAACTCGATCGAGCTGTTGATAATTAACAGGCAATTGGTCAATATAAGTTTGGCCAAAATCATCAATGCTGACAATCAGCATCTCTCGCATCTGGGTTTGTCCTGTTTTGGCTTTAGGCAAATCGACATTAATCGCTTGCTGACGAGTCAGTTGCAAAGCAGCCAACAAAAAAAACGTCAGAATGCAAAATATCACATCAATTAGAGGCACCAGTTCAATCCGAGCCTCTTCAGTAGGAGTATCTAGATGAATCTTCATTAGTTCTCAAGGTTTTAATTGTTGGAAGTTGAATCAACATCTGGATCGGAACCTTTCAATTTCGGTTTCGGCTCCCGATTTCGTTCTCCAGATTCTGGTTGAGAATTTAAGGAATGCTTGTTCAAGCGATCTGAATCAAAGGAAGATTTGCCATAGTCTGGATCATTGGGCGATCGACCCTTAGCGTTAGCCGTCGGCCAATATTGTCTGTAGAGCAATTCCATTTCATTTCCAGCTTTGCGAAAAATTTTTGTCTGATCGAACAAAAAAGCTTGAAATATGCGATAAAACGTCAAGCTAAAAATTGCTACTACCATTCCCGTCGCTGTAGTGATCAGGGCTTCACTAATCCCCAAAGTCACCCCAGTAGTTGCAGAGGTCCCGATATCACCCAGCCGGATCGAACTCAGGGAGTTAATCAAACCCAAAACAGTTCCCAGCAAGCCCAACAAAGGTGCTAGAGCGATCGCAGCTTCTAAGATTTTGTCACCGCGGCGCATAGAAGCCAACTCTTCATCAGCGGCGGCTTCCAGTGCGAGTCGAAATAATTCTGGTTCAGGATTGTAGAGCCGCAGAGGTGCAGATAAAAATCGTCCGATCGGCTGTCGGCTAGCTTGTCTAGCAATCTCGTTCGCCGCGCCCCAGTCGCTGCGAGCGGCATCGAGGATACGGTTGACTATTTGCTTTTCCTTGGTGAGGAGGCTCGCCCAGAACCACAAGCGCTCGATAATTGTACTTACAGATAGAATCGATAACACCAACAGGGGCCACATGGCGGGGCCGCCTTTTTCAAACAGTTCTTGAATATTCACAGTATTTTTACTCCTGCATTACCCGAATCAGCTTTACTTTTGCTGTAATTTTCTTAACAAATTTAAGGCCACTTAATTTTAGCTATTAATGTACTTTAATCTTGAGCCGATCGACCGATCGCGATCGACTAATTCCTCAAACCTGATCTAAGTCCTCTTGACACATATCTTGCAGCGACTGATGTTGAACGCGACGGGAAGAACGACGATATTTTTTAGTTTGCAGCTTCGGTTCGTATTGCTGCGTACCATCCGACTTAGTTTGCTGCTTCAAACTCGCCTCCGCACTACTAGAATTTTGCTCTTGTTGCTGACGGACGATCGCCTCTTCCAGAAACTGCAAGTAATAGTCATAGCGCTCCCAATCACCCCGCACGACACAGTTAGGCTCACTTCGGTGCGAACAGTCGCTAAACTGGCAACTACCCAAAGCCAGCCTCTGGCGAGCTTCCGGGAAATATTCAGGTAACTCGGATGGATCGCATTCAAGTGCCGGCTGATTGAAGCCTGGAGTATCGGCCAAAAGTCCACCACCGGGGAGATCGAATAGTTCTACGTGGCGAGTAGTATGTCGTCCGCGGCCGAGTTTGCCGGAAACAGCGTTCACTCGCAGGTTCAACGCCGGAATCAGTTGGTTGATCAAACTCGACTTGCCCACCCCTGAAGGCCCACAAATTACGGTTATTTTGCCTTGCAAGTGACTTTGGAGAGAAGAGGAAGAAACTTCATTTTGACTGTCATCGGTGGCTTCCTCGTAGATTCCTAAGCCACTACGGACGCTAATAAACATGGGATCGTATCCCCATCCTTTAAGCCGATCGCGCCACTGTGCCAACTGCTCATCCGTGACTAAATCACATTTGTTGAGACACAAACTCACCTCTAAACCTGTAGATTCGGCCTTGACTAAAAACCGAGTTAATGATGCGGGGTCTAAGTCAGGTTCAGTGAGGGCAAAAACCAGGAGAATGCGATCGGCATTAGCTACAGGCGGCCGATTGAGTTCTGTTTGGCGGGGAAACACTTGAGAAACGACACCTCTGTGGTCATTCCAGTCGGGTTCTTCTACCACCACGCGATCGCCCACCATCACCTGTTGACCAATTTTTTTCAGTCTAGTGCGGCGAGTACACAGGAGAATGGGAAGATCGGCTAAGAGAGGATGTTCCCCGTCAGTGCTGGCATCTGGATCTAACCTGACTTGATAGAAGTTAGCCTGAACAGCCACAACAGTACCCGTAATCAAGGAAGAATCCCGGCTCATGCTGCTTCCTGCTCAGGTCGCTGCACTTTCATCGCAAAAAAACTAGAGTTATCCTCAGCAGCCACTAATTGAGTTTCGAGAATTTCGTAGCCTTCCATTTTTAGACTATCAGGCACTTGTTCGATCGGCTCTCCAGCGTCCAGCCAAACCTCCAAAATAGCTCCAGGAGCCATTTGCTCCAACCGCAGTTTAGTTCGGACAAAATTGATCGGACAGGGCGTACCTCGCAGATCGAGCTGAGCATCTGGGGATTGGAGATTTTCAATTTTCGATGTTGAATTCATATAGCTGAAGGAAGAAGGAAAAAAGAAGAAAGCCCTTCGACTCCGCTCAGGAACCGCGAAGAAGAAAGGAAGGAAGGAAGAAAGAAAGCCCAAAAAACTGGTTTTGACTTTGCTGAACCAGTAGGTTTTTGACTTGGCGTGCGTAAATCCCGGAGATGCAATTTATTATTATTTTAAGAATAAATGAGCGCAATTGCGCTCATTTATTTCAGAAATAATAAACTGCGCTCATTTTTTTACTTATTTCTGAAATAGATTTCCCAGAAATCCTTCCAAGCCACCTTTTCCGGCACGATCGCCCTTAAGCTTAGCCAACTGCATCAACAACTCCCGCTCCTCCGTCGTCACCTTAGTCGGAATGTCAATAGACACTCCTATCAAATGGTCACCACGACTGACTGGATTACCCAACCGAGGCACCCCTTTTTTCTCCAGAGTCAGAACAGTATTCGCCTGAGTTCCGGTTGGAATCAACAATTCCGTCGGCCCATCTACAGTTTCCACCTCCAAACGACAGCCCAAAATGGCTTGCAAGTAACTAATTTTAACTTCCGAGTTAATGTTAGTGCCTTCGCGTTTAAATACGGGGTCTTCACTCACAGCCAAAAACACGTACAAATCACCAGGTGGCCCACCCAGTTTGCCCGCATCTCCTTCATTGGAAACGCGCAAACGAGTACCGTTGTCAACCCCCGCCGGGATGGTAATTTTCAGCTTTTTCATCACTTCTTTTTGGCCCCGGCCGCCACAAGTGTCGCACTTGTCCTCAATAACTTGCCCGGTACCGTTACAGGTGGGGCAAACTGAAACTTGAGTAAAACTGCCAAAAGGGGTGCGGGTAGCCCGCCGGACTTGGCCACCGCCGCCGCAAGTCGGGCAGGTTTGGGGTCTGGTTCCCGGTTTTGCGCCAGTCCCACCGCAAGTTTCGCAGGTTTCTAGGTGCTTGATGCGGAGTTCTTTTTCCCCACCAAACACTGCTTCGCGAAACTCCAGCCGCAAGTCCAGTCGCAAATCGTCTCCGCGAACAGGCCCGCTGCGTCTGCGACCTTGTTGTGGTTGACCGCCGGGTCCTCCTTGAAAACCCTGAAAGAAGCTTTCAAAAATATCCGCAAAACTGTCGCCGAAGTCTTGGAAACCTGGAGCCCCTGCACCACTCACACCTGCTTCACCAAAACGGTCGAAACGATCGCGCGTTTCGGGTTCTGAGAGTACCTCATAGGCGCGGTTAATTTCTTTAAACCGCTCCTCAGCACCAGATTCTTTGTTCACGTCTGGGTGGTACTTACGAGCTAGGGTGCGGTAGGCACGCTTAATTGCTTCTTTGTCTGCGCTGCGAGAAACGCCTAATATTTCATAGTAATCGCCGGCCATAAAGCTGTTTGCCTGGAGGTAAATAACAAAAATTGTACGAAAAAGAAACTATTGACCTTTCTAGAAATTAAAAATTACGATGTTTATTTGTAACTTTTAATCTTTAGTTGTTAATTTCTAAAGGAAAGGATTCATATCATCAACTTCAGGTTCGGGAACCTTTGGTTTTTGTTTTGCTTGTAGATTTTGCTGTTTGTCGCGCTTTGGTTGTGGCTTTGGTTCCGGCTTTGGTTCCGGCTTTGGTTCCGGGGTTAATTCCAATGGTAGTTCCAGCGCCAATTCCTGCGGTTGTTCCAGCGTTAATTCTTGCGGTAGTTCCAGCGTTGGTTCTGCTGTCATCACCAGTTCTTTTGTCGGCAAGATGCTTTCGTCGTCCGCTTCAACCTCATCTAATTCTGGCAATATCTCACTTTCTACTGGAGTTGAGGAAGTGGCTTCCCCGCTGCGGGCTTGCTCGTAGACAGCAGTACCAAGCGAGTATAGCAGTTGCTTGAAAGATTCGATTTGGGCTTCTAGTTCTTGGCAGGTGATGTCTGGGTTTGCGGTCGCCGCCCGCAAGGTAACAGATGCTGTTTGGGCTTCAGCCTTGAGGTCGTCGCCTAGCAATTGGGCGTTAGTTTTTAAGGTGACACCACAATTATAGACCAGGGTGTCTGCTTGATTTTTGAGTTCGACCAGTTGGGCGCGATCGAGGTCTTCATCGGCATAAAGTTCGGCCTCTCGTCGCATCCGCTCGACTTCGGTTTCGCTCAATCCCCCTGTATTGGAAATTTGGATGCTTTGTTCTTTGGAGGTTCCCTTGTCTTGAGCGGAAACTTTCAGAATGCCGTTAGCATCTATTTCAAAGGTAACTTCGATTTGAGGTATGCTGCGCGGGGCTGGGGGAATGCCTTTGAGCAGGAATTTGCCAAGACTTTTATTGTCTTTGACTAATGCCCGTTCGCCTTGAAGCGCGTGAATTTCTACGGAAGTTTGCCCATCGGCTGCCGTGCTGTACATTTGCGATCGGCTGGTGGGAATAGTTGTATTGCGTTCAATTACTTTGGTGAACACTCCGCCCAAGGTTTCGAGTCCCAGGGAAAGGGGAGTCACGTCTAGCAGCAGCAAATCTTTGACTTCGCCACCCAAAACTCCAGCTTGAATTGCTGCGCCTACGGCTACAGCTTCGTCGGGATTGACTGATTTATCGGGAGACACTCCGCCAAAATATTTGCTAATTGCCTGTTGCACTGCCGGAATTCGGGTTGAGCCTCCTACTAAAATAATTCTATCTATATTTTTTGGGGTCAAACTTGCATCTTTGAGGGCTTGAGTCACTGGGTCGATCGTTGCTTGGACTAAATGAGCGACCAATTTTTCAAACTGAGCTTTGGAAAGTGGCGTTTCCAGATGCTTCGGCCCTTTTTCGTCTGAAGAGATGAACGGCAAATTGATTGAGGTCGATTCGGTGCTAGAAAGTTCTATTTTGGCTTTTTCGGCTGCTTCTCGAAGGCGTTGCAAGGCCATTTTGTCTTTTGAGAGGTCAGTGCCTTCTTGGGTACGAAAGGCTTCTACCAGCCACTGCACGATGCAGTCATCAAAGTCATCTCCTCCCAGATGATTATTGCCGGCTGTAGCGTTGACTTCAAAAATTCCGTCTCCTAGTTGCAGGATAGAAACGTCGAAGGTGCCGCCGCCGAGGTCAAATACCAGGATTTTTTGTTCTATATGTTGTTTGTCCAAGCCGTAGGAAAGGGCGGCGGCTGTGGGTTCGTTAACGATTCGCAGAACTTCTAAACCTGCGATCGTACCAGCATCTTTAGTAGCTTGCCGTTGGGCATCGGTGAAGTAAGCTGGCACTGTAATCACTGCTTGGGTGACAGTTTGTCCCAAGTAAGCTTCAGCATCCTGCTTGAGCTTTTGGAGTACCATTGCCGAGATTTCTTGGGGGGTGTGAACCTTGTTCCGAATTTGGACGTTAACGGTATCGTCTTTGCCTTTGATGCAGGTATAGGGAGTCCGGGATCTTTCTTCTTCTGTGTCGTCCCACCGCCGTCCGATAAATCGTTTGATGCTGTAGACAGTATTTACGGCATTAGTGACTGCTTGTCGTTTGGCCAGTTGACCTACTAAGCGATCGCCCCCTTTGCCAAATCCTACTATGCTCGGAGTTGTGCGACCGCCCTCTGAATTGGCGATCACGACGGGTTTACCACCCTCTAACACGGCTACGCAACTGTTGGTTGTGCCTAAGTCGATGCCTATCACCTTTCCCATAGCGCCTCATAAAACTTCGTGGGATATTTACAAACCTTTTTCCAGCCCCCGAATTCTATTCGGGGGTCTATTACCGCCTGTACGACTTGAAGCGTTGAGGCTATCGATATTCTAGGGACGATCGCTCTGCAACGTTTCTGAGATTTGAACTTACTCCATGCTTGACATCCAAGAACGCAGTAGGTTTGATCCAGATTAATTTTCCGAACTACCGGGATTTTCATCTGAGGCTAGCACAGAGTTCCCAGGCGCTGCAACTTTAACTTTGGCGTGACGCAAAACGCGATCGCCCAGAGTATAGCCTCGTTCTAGTTCTTGGATGATTGTTCCTTCCTCATGTTTGTCAGTTGGTTCGCTGAGCAAAGCTTCGTGGAGGTTGGGGTCAAACTGTTCGCCTTCGGGGCGCATCGGAGAAACCCCGATTTGCTTGAGGCATTCTACCATTTGCTTGTAAACGCTTTGGTAGCTTTTGTGTATGTTCATTTCGCCGTCGGTTTGTGGCTTGATGTGCGATCGAGCCCGCTCAAAGTTGTCGATTACTGGCAACAGGGGTTTGATAATGACACATTTTGCCTGCAAATCTAACTCTTCTTTTTCCTTTTGGGTGCGCCTGCGGAAGTTCTCAAAATCTGCTGCTAAGCGCAAATTTTGATTTTTCAGCTCTTCTAACTGAGTTGAATAGCCTTGCAACTGAGCCTTTAAACCCTCTTTATCGTTTGTTGCTTGTGCGAGTTCTCTCTTTAGCAACTCCGTAACGTCAGCAGTGACGCTGTTGCTGGAACCTAGAATGTCTGTTTCCCCGGAAGTGTTAGCTGCGGAGCGATCGACCTGAGAACTTTGATAAGCTTGAGCAAGTTCCAACTCCCAATCGGGTACTGCATTCGAGTTTGCTTCTATTGGCGGCGAATTTTCGCTGGCCATTGGCGCACTCTCTGGAGTTTCCCCCATTGAGCTAGGATCTTGATGTTCCTGTTTTTCCTCGTCAATCATATATATCTGTGCGACAGAACCCTATCAATTCTAGCAGGTCGTGTTTTGGCTCGGCAAATACTACAGGATGCGGAGACTGCTCTAAATCTGGGCTGCTGACTCTTGGGCGATCGAGCAGTTGATTAATCAAAATATATCTCAAAAGACCGATCGAGACCTTTCTAAAAGCTATCATCGCAGAACAGCCAATGTTTAACCTTGCACGGAAATTAGTTGGAAATAGGGGCGCAAATGACTAACACATCCGATCGGCGTTTCTCCACATCTATAGTTACTACCAGCCTTTTTACTCCCGCTCTCAACAAGATGATTCAGTCTGGTTACGTCAATGGTGACCAACTGAAAAAAGCTCAACTTGAAAGCAAAAAGTCGGGTAAGCGGTTGACAGAGGTACTGGAAGCTGCTACCGGGCTTCCCTTGCCGCCAGAACTGCTGCGGCTTTACAAAAAGCAGCAGATGTTTGAACTGAAAATAGTCTATGGGGTGGAAGCCTTTGATCCAGAGTTGAGTGAACTGTCTAATGAGCAACTCGGAGCGATGCTTGATGAATTGAAAATGTCGATCGACATCTGTCACCAACGTCGGTTTTTACCTGTGGCGAAGACGGAAACCGAACCTCCGGCGATCGTAGTCGCAATGGTCGATCCTGACAACCTAGACGCTCAAGAAGATTTGCGGCGGATTTTGAAAGGGTTGACTTTTGTGCGGCGAGTGATTACCCCAGATGACTATCAGGACATTACTTCTGTCTATCAAGAAGACCAAGTTAAGATAGCAGGCAAAATAGCTGAAGCCGAAAAGGAGAAAAAACTCTCCCTAGGAGATGGAGATTTTGGCGAACTCTCCCTAGAAGAGGTGACTGCCGATACAGAAGACATCGCTGACACCATAAATGACATGGATCAAGCGCCTGTCATCAAGGCGGTGAATATCATTTTGGCGAAAGCTTTGTCCGAAAAGGTTTCTGACATCCACGTAGAACCTCAAGAAGAGTTCATGCGGATTCGGATGCGGAAGGACGGGGTACTGCAAGAGTATTTCCGATTTCCCAAGCAAGTGGTGCAGGGGATTACTGCTAGGTTCAAAATTATTGCCAATTTGGACATTGCCGAACGTAGACAAGCTCAAGATGGTCGGATTCGCCGGGTATTTGAAGGACGGACGGTGGATTTCCGGGTAAATAGCTTGCCTTCCCGCTACGGCGAAAAAATTGTGCTACGGATTTTGGATAGTTCCAGCACTCAGTTGGGTCTGGGTTTGTTAATCTCGGATCCAGAAACTTTGGCTTTGGTTCGAGAAACTGCCAGCCGCCCCTTTGGACTGATTTTGGTGACTGGGCCGACTGGTTCAGGTAAATCAACTTCGCTCTATTCAATTCTGGCGGAAAAGAATGATCCGGCCATTAACATTTGTACGGCGGAAGACCCGATCGAATATGCTTTGCCAGGAATTACCCAATGTCAAGTAATTCGGGAAAAAGACTTGACTTTTTCCAACATTCTGCGGGCATTTTTGCGGCAAGACCCTGACGTCATGCTAGTTGGAGAAACGCGGGATAAGGAAACGGCGAAAACAGCTCTGGAAGCTGCTTTGACCGGACACTTAGTGCTAACTACATTACACACTAATGATGCGGCAGGTGCGATCGCCCGTTTGGACGAAATGGGCGTAGAACCGTTCATGATTTCGGCTGCTCTGTTGGGCGTGTTAGCTCAGCGTTTGATGCGTCGCGTTTGTGATAAATGCCGCATTCCTTACCAGCCTACTGCCGAAGAGCTTGGTCGGTACGGTCTGTCGGCTTCTCAAGAAATGGATCTGACTGTCTACAAAGCCAACACCATACCAATTGAACAGAGGAAGGAATTGGCAGACCGGGATCAACTCTGTACCAAATGCGGTGGTATCGGCTACAAAGGACGGGTAGGGGTTTACGAATTCCTGAAAAATACTGAGCGGCTGCAAGCTCTGATTACTCAAGGCGCTCCCACAGAGCAAATTAAGGAAGCAGCAGTAGAAGAAGGGATGAAAACCTTGTTGGCTTATAGCTTGGAATTAGTGCGAGAAGGTGCGACTACCTTTGAGGAAGTCGAGCGCGTGACGTTTACCGACTCCGGGCTGGAGGCTGAAATGAAATCGAAACGCAAGCAGGGACTTACCTGCAAGACTTGTCATGCTGAATTGAAGCCGGAGATGCTGGATTGTCCCTACTGTTTGACTCCGCGCGTTTTCTAGATTGATTCAATGTCATCGGGCATCGGGCATCGGGCATCGGGCATTGGGCATCGGGCATTGGTAATGCGTAATGCCTAATGCGTAATTGTTAGAACAGTCAACAGTCAACTGAGTTAAATTCATCAGTAACTATCAATTTGATTAGGGAGAGATATCTATGGGTCTGATGATTGAAGACGTACTGGAGTCCCTGGTAGAGCAAGGGGGTTCAGACATACACATCCAAGCCGGGGCGCCTATTTTCTTCCGCGTTAGTGGGAAACTCACTCCTCAAAAACAATACGGCGACATTATGTCTGCCGAGGAAGTACAGATCCTGATCTTCCAAATGCTCAACAATATGCAGCGCAAGCATTTGGAGATGGAATGGGAACTAGACTGCGCTTACGGGGTGAAGGGCTTGGCTCGGTTCCGGGTAAACGTTTACCGAGAACGGGGTGCTTGGGCAGCTTGCTTGCGGGCTTTGGCTTCTAAGATTCCGAACGCAGATGCTTTAGGTGTGCCACAGGTTTTGCGGGATCTGACGGAAAGACCCAGAGGTATGCTGTTGGTGACGGGGCAAACGGGCTCTGGGAAAACTACTACGATGGCGGCTTTGCTGGATTTGGTCAATCGGACGCGGGCGGAACATATTCTGACAGTTGAAGACCCGATCGAATATGTGTTTCCAAATATCAAGAGTTTGTTTCACCAGCGTCAAAAGGGCGAAGATACTAAGAGCTTTTCTAATGCGTTGAGGGCAGCTCTACGGGAAGATCCTGATGTGATTCTGGTGGGGGAAATGCGCGACTTGGAAACCATTGGTCTGGCAATTTCGGCTGCGGAAACGGGTCACATGGTAATGGGAACGCTGCACACTAATTCTGCGGGTGCAACAGTCGATCGGATTTTGGACGTGTTCCCGCCCATTCAACAACCCCAGGTTCGCGCCCAGGTGTCTAACTCTTTGGTGGGAATAGCCAGCCAAAATTTGGTGGTAAAAATTGGCGGAGGCCGTTGCTGTGCTATGGAAATCATGGTGAATACTCCTGCTATGTCTAACTTGATCCGGGAGGGGAAAACTCCAATGATTTACTCCCAAATCCAAATGGGGGCGAAGTTGGGGATGAGGACAATGGAAATGGCTTTAGCTGAACTTTACAAGACTGGTAAAATCACTTGGGAATCGGCAATGGCTAAGGCTTCTAAAGCTGATGAACTCGAACGCTTGATCGGGCCAGCACCTGTTGGTGGCCAAAAAGGGGGTCATTAATTAAGTTATTGGGAATTGGGAATTGGGCATTGGGCATTGGGCATTGGGCATTGGGCATGGGGCATTGGGAATTGGGCAACCAGTAACCAGTAACAACTAACCAATAACAACTAACCAATAACAACTAACCAATTACCAATTCCCTATGCCCCATGCCCCATGCCCCATGCCCCATGCCCCATGCCCCATGCCCCATGCCC
>NZ_JAKJHX010000101.1 GCF_021648855.1 Tychonema litorale BBK16
TCCTTGAAGTTACCGTGTATCTGTTTGCATATCTCTGTCATTACAACAGAGCATTAGCTTCTGATACAATCCCTCTCCCGTATACTATTCGTTAGCTACTTACTGGAAATCGAACTGATTCCAGAAATATATGAGAGTTACTTTGTTCCAAATACACATTGATTGAGTTTTTAGTGTGATGCTATCCACCGGGTTTGTGGGCGGTGCTTATAGGTCGAAGTCACAATCGCCTATGCCCTATCCTTGCCTTTTGGCTTGGTTTTAATCAGTCTTTACCGTGTTTTGCAACGGTTTTATTCTGATTCAGCCGTTAGACCATCTTAGTTAACGATGGTTCAGACACATCTTTGCTTTCGCTACACATGAACTCCTGCTCGACAGTTACCAATTTCGGCTACCAGTAGTCTGCCTTTTATCCCCGCTTTACCCTGTTAGTTGCTACTTAACAAAATAGGGGATATGTTTTTACCGCTGCACTTGCGGACTGGGACTAGGGATGAACCGCACCCAGATGTGTATTTAGTTATGATGACTTTATAGTCACCCTAGCCATCCCCCAAGTATTGTTACTCAGTTTCGGCTAAACGAATCGCACATGATTGCACTAATTGTACCGCGAGAAGAAGCGGGGGCTGCGGGGGGATTGCCTCACTTCGGGCTAGCGGCTGGGGTTGGTTTGGTGCGATCGCTGCGCTTAGAGTTGTGTTTTGCTAAACTCAAAGCAGCTAGCAGGATTAGCGAATTAATTTCTGATAATTGTTCGGCTTAATATAAATTTAAATTTCACATGAACGATCGCATTTCAGCACCCAACGTTTACTTATACGCTTTCCAACTGTACGATGACACAGAGGGCTACGACAATCCTCTGTGGCAACAATGTGACAAGATTTTAGCAAAATTTGCCTATGCCTATGAAAGGCTAACACCACATCTAATCTTCCCCGAAAAATCCCATAGCTACTCTAAGGATTTACTTTCAGATACTGCCCTTTTCTTTAGTACCCCCAATCCACTAATCGAAGGTTTTGCCCAACCACGACAATTTCAAGACAGTTATGGTTTATGTTTAAATATAGGTTGCCTGGAAAATGGGACTGCTAATAATATAGATGTCAGTTTCATCGAGAAGTTCAATCCAAATCAATCTTTACTCATCAGCGGTGATGACCAGTTTTTAGGGCAAACTCTGATCATTACTGCATGGCTGACTGAGGAAAATTTACCTGATAATTTAGATTCTCTCAAACCCCTTGCCGATAAATGTCGCGACAGTTTATTTTTGGGCGATTCTCCCCCGACATTCTACCGTTCAGGCAAATTGTTTGGTAGCCCGATTTTTGAATACGGTTCAGTTAGCGATATTGCCAATTATCGTCACCTGTTTGTCTGGCTGCTTTGTGACAAACAAACTGACGCAGATTTTAACACTTGCCAAGAGGAAATCTTCAACCTCTTATTTCACCGCAACAAAATCATCAAAGCTTTTCAAGACAGCCGCCAGATTTACCATGAAATTGATTCCGAATACCGTACCATTGAGAAAAATATGGATAATTTGCAGCAGCAATTTACCCAAGGAACGATATTAACGGCCTCCCAATTGCTGGAATTACAGGAACAGTTAAAGCAACTCTTCAGTAAGGCTGTAACTTATACTCGCCTACTGCGGAAACTTGAAGATTTTGATAATACAATTGCGATAAATCTTTACAATTATAGTGATATTTTACAAAAAATATGTGTTATGATTGAAGGCGATAAGGAAGAACTATCTATATTAAATCGCTTTAGTATAAAAAGTGGGCCTTATATGCGATCGCAAATAGCAGGCGACTTAGGATATTTCAGACACGGAACGAGTTTAATCGAACAGGCGATCGCCTCAATTCGAGGCATAGTAGAAATAGAACAAGCCCGGAGCGATCGCACCAACCAACTCGCACTCCGCAACAGCGAGGTAGCAGAGAAAAATCGAGACGATCGCCTAGAAAGCACAATAAAGGCGATCGGTGTAGGTTTAGCAACAGGCGGCATCGCAGCTTCCAGTGGCACAGACAAACTCTTCGACACCTTCAAAAGCAATCCTGCTAACACACCCGTAACATCGGTATTGCATCCGTTTGTATTTTCCTTTTTGCTCAGTTGCGTGATCGGTATCTTCGCAGGTGCGATCGTCTGGGGTTGGACTAGGCGCAAAAAGTCATGATATTAATTCCGGTTGTATCGGAATTAGGAGACGGCAATGCCGTGTCCCTACAGTATTATTTTCGGTAGGGAAACGGCACTGCCGTGTCCTAATTTCTACTGCCGTGTCCTAATTTCTACTGCCGTGTCCTAATTTCTCAAATTCAACCACTAGCCAATGGCAATACCAAGCGAGCCACAACCAAATTATTATCCAAAATTTCCATAGAAAGATTTCCCCCCATCAACCGCACCCCTCGCTGACAACTCAATAAAACTTGAAACATCGGCTGATAAAAATTAGAAGCAACTAATATATTCGGCTCAGCAACACCATTGAAGATCGCAATTAACTGTCGATCGAACAAACCACCATCAGTCACAGACAACTCCAGCAAATCTGCACCCACAATTTGATAGCGAACCTCAACCTTCCCCCCAGCCTCAGAGCGACGACAAGCAGCCGCCAGCAATTCCCACAACACCAAATCCAACTTAAGAGTGTCCCCCCGAACACTCAAAATCTGACCAGGTGGCAGTGAAACAGATGTTTCCCGGTTGACTTCCAGCAGAATTTCTAACTGTTTGACCAAAGGAGCCGCCCGATCGAGCGATCGCTTCAACCAAGCGCCCACAGACACCGAATCCAGTCCAAATTGTAGCCGCCACTGTTCCTGTTTCAACACCAAATGAGCAGACCCCAAAGCATTACCAATTTGACGCAAAACCTGCTGGTAGCGCAAAGTTTTCAGAGCATCCTTTTGTTCCTTAGCAGACTGCAAAATAGATTGACTCAACTCCCCCAACTCCTTCACCCCCGCTCCCACAATCCGGTAAAACTCCTCGAAACGGCGCTGCTTATACCAATTAAGCAACTCCAAATCCGATCGCTGCAACTCCAACAAAGATTGCACCGCCAAATACCGACGCCACCAAGCCAAATGACAAGCCATCTGATCGAGTAAATTCACAGATAACTCCGACCACCGGCGTCCTCCAGCATCCGCCACCAATAATACTCCCATCGGTTCATGTTCCGGCGCAGTCCGCAGTGCTACCGCCATAATCTCCCCAATTCCCGCACTACGAAGCCACCGTTTAGTGTCCAGCGACATTTCACTCATGCTGTATTGCACCACAGCCCCAGCACCCAGAATTTGTTGAATCAAAAAATCAGTTTGGACTGAAATCGCTGCTTCTGGATTGAGCGCAAATATGGGATTAGCAGCCACCGTGGTAATAGAAGCTTCCTCTTGGTGCCGATTCCAAGTAATTACCGCCACCAAAGGACACGAAAGAGTCTGAGCAACGTGTTGAGCAAAAGTGTGCTCTAGCCTTGGTAGCGACAAGTCTGGAACAATCTGCCGTGAGGAGGCAGATATCTGTTTAGGAGATAGTTCCTGGGGAGCTTGCAAAACAGCCAAGCCTGATTTGAGCCCTCGGTAGAATAGTTGATACTTGTCAAGTTCCGAACTCTGCTGCCACTGGTGCAGAATCAGCCCTAGTTGTTGACTGACTACTTGAACTAATTCTCGCTCCGATCGACTCCAATTACGAGTAGCACTGTGCCCGACAACCAGCAAACCCTCGATCGATTTTGGATTTTGGATTTTCGATTTTCGATTCGGGTTTACTCTCTCTTCTCTCCCCCCTTGGGTGAGGTTAGAGGGGATTCCTCTTCCTTCCCCCCTTGCAGGGTTCTTCTTCCCTCGCGTACTCACGGCTAAAAGCGATCGCACACCAGCTTCCGTCAGCACATCCCGCCAAGCCCCCAATCGCCCATCTTCCTCCCAATTTTCAATCGCCAGAGCTTCCCCGCTGTCCTCCAGCAGCCGCAAATCCTGCAAGTCAAGAGCCTTAAGTGGTGACGGCACTGATCTGCGGTTGCGGGGCAGATTTTGGCAGACAATTTCAAACCGATCCTGTTCTTCCTCGTACAGCAGCAGCAGAAAATATTCGCAGTTGAGCCGCCCGCACAATTGCGAGGCAGTATTTTTCAGAGTCGTTTCCCAGTCCGCATCGCTGTAGATAGCACGGGCGATTCCCGCAGTTAAATCGCGATCGAGCTCGGCTTGCTGAATCCGCACTTCCATCTCCGACAGGGGAGCCGTCAGAGCCACTAATTGCGCCACTCCCCGCAGGTAATTTTTTTCATCCTCTTGCCAAATTCGGGGTTCACTAGCTTCAACCGCCAGAAATCCCAACAATTCCCCTTCTAAAACAATTGGTGCCGCCAGCAGCGATCGAGCCCGAATTTGCTGCATCAACCGCCCGGTAAGTTCACTTTTTAGGGAACTGTGAGATTCGCCAATCCAAACCATTTGTTCCTTTGTCAATGCCTCATAAAATCCGCCCAAATCTTGGACAGTAATACCAGAAGCCGGTCGCTTCAGCCCGCCCAAACTCGGAGCAACTTGGCGGTTGCTGACTCGTCGCCAAAAATAGCGCCGCTCTCGCTCGAACCAATAAACATTCGTGCGTGTCGGCTCGATAAATTCATGGGTTTGTTCTACTACCGTTTGCAAATATTGGTCGAGCGATCGCAGTTCGCGCAATTGCGAAATCAGTGCAATCAGCGACTCATCCGGGCGTTTTGTCAGAGTTCGTTGCCAGTCTTTTTCTATTTGATAAAGAGCAGTTGCCAGCGCTCCAAATACAATCGCCAGTTGCGTTTTCTCCCCCGACGCAAGTGAGTTTCCCCCAACGTCAGAACCCAGCAAAATCACCCCATAGCAACGATCTTTATAGCGAAGCGGAAACAAAATTGCACCTTCAACGTTTAAACTTTGAGCAAGTTTGTGCCATTCTCCCGCTCTATTTTCCGATCGCAAATCTGGAACTACCACAGGCTCAAGTTGAATTACCACTTGTTCCAGCAAATCGCCCGGATTCAGGGTAAACCGCTGTTTCAGAAATGACTGATCGCCATTTGGGGTCATGCCACCTTTACCGAACAGTCGATGGCCAGCGCGATCGTACAATCCGATCCAAATTAATCGCCAGTCAAATTCTGCTTGCAAGTACGAGAGAGTTGTCTCCAGCAGCACATCCACATTCTCATCTTCTCGAAGAGTTTGGAGAACCCTCTCCAAAGTCATGATTTGTTCGTTTAAATCCTTCGGTCTTTGCTGCTGGTTCATTTCCAAGCGCCCTCAAAACTTTGTAGAAATCAACATTAAGAATTAAAATAAAATATGCAAGACAATCTACTATAATCTAAATTGTCTAATTTATTTCTTCTTATTAAATCTATATAGGATAAGTCATTGGATATTTATCAATTTGGTCTGCGGCCACTGTTGTTTTCGGTATTGAAAGCCGATGCCGAATGGTTGCACAACCGCAGCCTGCAAATTCTCGAATTATTCGATCGCACCCAGTCAAACCCCGCAACCAGCAAAATCTTAGAGCAATTCCAGCAATCTTTTGGACTGCAAGATTCCCGACTCGAACAATCACTCTGGGGACTCAACTTCAAAAACCCCGTTGGTTTAGCCGCCGGATTTGACAAAAACGGCGTAGCTGCTGGCATCTGGACAAAGTTTGGCTTTGGTTTTGCCGAACTGGGCACTGTCACTTGGCAACCACAGCCCGGAAACCCCCAGCCTCGCTTATTTCGCTTGACAGAAGACAGTGCAGCCCTCAATCGCATGGGATTTAACAATCAAGGTGCGATCGCAATGGCGGCCCGCTTTCAGGCTGCATACGACAGGGAAAAATTAGACGAGTCATACCGCACCCCCGATTCCCCATTTCCCTTGGGCATTAATCTCGGTAAATCTAAAGTAACACCCTTAGAGCAAGCATCAACCGACTATTTGGAGAGTTTTCAACTTCTTCAAAATTGGGGCGACTATTTTGTAGTCAATGTTTCTTCCCCAAATACTCCTGGATTGCGATCGCTCCAAGATGCCGCCCAACTCAGCACAATCTTGGACATTGTGCAACAAACAAATCAGGGCATTAAGCCAATTTTAGTCAAGATTGCCCCGGATTTGGAGTGGGAGGCGATCGCATCTATCCTCGACTTAGCAAAAACCTACCAACTAGCAGGAATTATCGCCACAAATACCACCATCCGCCGCGACGGATTGAAAACACAAATATTACGAGAAACCGGCAAACCAATTAGCGAAGAAGCCGGTGGGATTAGTGGTCTTCCCGTGCGCCAACGTTCCACAGAAGTCATCCGATTTATCTCGGAACAAACTCAAGGAAAATTACCCATCATTGGAGTCGGTGGCATTTTCACTGCCGATGACGCTTGGGAAAAAATTGTCGCCGGTGCAAGTCTAATTCAAGTTTACACAGGTTGGGTTTATGAAGGCCCTTGGATGGTGCGCCGCATTCTTCAAGGATTGGTAAACAAGTTAGAAGAAAACGGATTTAATTCGATTTCTGAAGCCGTTGGTTCTGGGAATGTTGAATAACTTTAAAAATCCACTTCAATCAATAGGTAATTCTTCAATTGTCCCTTATCAACCGAAACTGCCCGAAGGCTTGGGCATACGAAATGTACGAAATGTCAGAATTGTCTAGAAACCTACACTATCTCTAATCTGCGATGATTTCATTTTCAACTATACTACTCGGAGTATAAAAAAAATTACGCACCAAGCAATCATCTATGAATACCAGTTATTCGCGATTTTATTCCCTCACCAGCATCCTAGCAGGAACAGTAACGGTAGCAGGAATAGTCGTCTTTGCAGCAGCACCAGTTTTCGCGAAAACTCCTCAAGAAATTGCCAAATTAGCTGAATCTGTCACCGTTCAAATCAATGGTGAATCTCAAAATAGAGTGAGTAGTGGGACTGGATTTATTATTGCCAAACAAGGTACGACTTACACTGTACTAACATCTAACCACGTTGTTGTTGATACTAAATTTAGTTATAGAATTCGCAGTTCTACGGGGAAAGACTATCCAGTAACCCGTAGTGTACTACTACAAAAAGGCCAGAATGCTCCCGATTTAGCAGTCGTAACATTTAACAGCACAGAATCTTATCCAGTTGTCACTTTAGGTGACTCCGTACAAGCAACAGTTGGAACAGAAATTTTTGTGTTTGGTTATCCAGCTAATGTAGCCCAGCAGAAATACGGAACTCAGCGGAACTTTGAGTTTGTACCGGGCTATGTTACTAGCCGTCTTCCGAATCATCCACGCGGTTATACTTTGCGATACAATGCTGTTACGAAGGGAGGGATGAGTGGAGGGCCTGTATTTGATACAGAAGGCCGTGTAGTTGGGATTCACGGAGAGGGAGATCTCGACTTTAATGATGTCACAGATACCGACAAAAAAGTTATCACAGGTTTAGCCATTACTAAAACAGGGTTTAATGCTGCGATTCCTATCAACACTTTTATAACTAAACTGTCGGATGCAGGCTTAAATCGATCGGCTCTTTTGATAAATACCTCTCCAACTGCTACTGCACCTCTAAAACTGAACAATCCCAACGATGCTAAAACTTATTACGTTCGCGGTTTAACTCGGTTTGACAAGGGAGATTTGTCAGGTGCTGTTGCCGATTTTAACCAAGCAATTCAAACTCAATCTGATTATTCAGAAGCTTATTTTTATCGGGCCCTGACTTATTTTGATTTGAGACAAATGCCAAAAAGTATCGCTGATTATAGCAAGGCGATCGCCCTTAATGCCGGTTATGTTGACGCATATTACAATCGGGGGCTGGTGTTGTCGGCATTGGGAGATAAACCGGGGGCGATCGCAGATTATACTCAAGTCATCCGCTTGGATCGAAACTTTGCCGCAGCCTACAACAACAGAGGATTGGCGCTTTCAGACTTGGGCGATCAAAAAGGGGCGATCGACGATTTCAATCAAGCGCTGCAAATTAATCCCGGTCGCGCTAACACTTATTTTAACCGAGGATTGGCGCTATTTCGCATCAATAACGATCGCTCTGCCTTAGCTGATTACACTCAAGCAATTCAACTCAATCCCAGTTATGCTAAGGCTTTTGCTAACCGAGGAATTACGTTAGTGAGAATGGGAGATAGACAAGGGGCGATCGCAGATTTGCAGCAAGCGGCTCGTTTATTTAGGGCTCAAGGAATGAATGCAGATGCTCAAAAAGCATTAGATTTGATTGGGCAATTGCAAAAGTAGTAAAGTTTATGATATAATCGAAAATATGACCCTTCTAAAAACCATGTATCAAGCAACATTAACTGATGTTTCCTTAGACCCAATATTAGAGCAATTAA
This sequence comes from Tychonema litorale BBK16, assembly GCF_021648855.1. Classification (GTDB taxonomy): domain Bacteria; phylum Cyanobacteriota; class Cyanobacteriia; order Cyanobacteriales; family Microcoleaceae; genus Microcoleus. The sequence goes on from NZ_JAKJHX010000101.1 coordinate 8,425, forward strand.
CGCAACTTGCCCAACTAGAACCTGATTGGGATTCTTATGGTGCATTAGCAGTTTCGCCCGTTGCTTTTGTAAAAGCCTGTCAGTTGCTCATTCATGTCAAATGCTCTCTTGCGCCTTTAGTTGGCGAGCGGATTTTACCCTATGATGCAGCACCAATTGCTAATGGTAGCCTGCAACTGGAATGGCGGAGTCCACAGGGCAATCTAGAAGTGGAAATTAAACCCGATATGAGTTTCAGCTATCTACTAATTAAGGGAGAAGGAAGCGAGAGAAAATTTGAGGAGAAAAACCAGGTGTCATTATCTGAAGTCCTGAATGTGGTATCTCAGCTATTGATTCCATAAGTCAGGATGAGATAATGCTAGAAGAAATTGCAGATAACGACATCCTTTATCGTCGGATTCCTAATGTACATCTTTATGATGATGGTACTATAAAATCAGTTGCTTTTCAGGTTAGAGGAAAACCTGATAACAGCATCTCAGTTGAGTTGGCGAGACTAACGACTCCCCAGGAAATTTTAGCTCGTGCGAGAAATCCTGACACTACCAAAGTGGGTGTTTTGGTAGCAGGATCTGCCCGTTCTTTAGGCTTCATTGTCCGGCATGATCCCTTGGAGGATAGTCCAGCTCATTGTCTGATTGAGGGGGAAAACAACAAAATCAAGTGTAAACTATTGGCTGAGGCTACAACTATTTTAACTTTGCCTGAGTAAAGGCGATCGCACAATATTTGAAACAAACAAACACCAAAAAAAACGCCCCAATCCTATTTGTGGGGCTGGGGCGGGGTTGTGAGATTGTTTGTTTCTGGCGATGATTATTCGTAAAATCCGCCCCTAGAGAACGTCGTAATACAGATCATCTTGATGCTGATTTTCCCCTAAAACCTCACCGTCACCAAAATCACCCGCCGAGGCTGATCTTCCGCTTCAATAGTATACTCAACCCGCCCAAAACCTTTCGGCCCCGGTTCTACTAAATCATAGCGAGATGTCACCGTACCGGCTGCTGTATCGTATTGAGCAAAAACAGCACCGGGATTCCTCCCAGCAGACGCATCCGCATCTCCTCCCCAAGAGCCCCAATCATCCAATCGCGATCGCGTTGGTAAGACAGAAGCGGCGATTTCTGGCGGTGTCAATCTTTGATCGGCTAAGACTCTTTGAGCGTTATGAATCGCGCACATTGTCGGCCCAGAAATTTTGGCATCGCTATATTGATCTTCCCACTTTTGTACGAAGCCAAAGCCCACATTCGGGCCGACTTTATCCTGTCTTTGCCGCCCCCACAGCCGACTGGTATCTGATGCAAAATTAGAACCGCTGCCAGTTACGGCTAATTCGGTTCTTTTGTTAGTAAAATTGCGGTTGACAAATTCTTTGTCTGCCGTGCGAATGGCATTGGCCGCTGCTGGCTCTACTTTACTGCTAACATTACTATTGCCTTGTACGATCGGTGAGAGAACACCGGGGATGGGTTGTGCTCCACAATATTTTTGAATGCCGTTGAAAACGCGATCGGCTGATAAAGCACTAATCGGAAATTCTAGGGAAAAGGCTTCGGCAGGTTTGGGGAAAAAGATGCCGGATGTGGCGGAAGCAGCAAAAGAAGCGCCACCCCAGATAACTATCCGATTAAATTGACGGCGGCTAATACTCATAATTTATCTTCTCCCTGGAGAGCTTGCCCCCGGCTCAAAATGAAACTTGAAGAACTGAAATGGTCTAGAAGCCCAAGGGTTTTCCATACAATTTTGTGCTGTGGAACAGGAGATATCAATCGATAGATTTTTACCATTACTAACATCTACCAGCATTGTATTGATCCTTCCAGGTTTCCCCACCTGAGAAGCTACTTGATTTCCATCTACGTAAACATCTATTTTAGGTGGTGAAACCGACTGCTGATCTTGATCGCTAACTCCATACTCTATTCGGAGAGAAGCGCGACCGCCTGGAAGTTTACAAGTCCAACCGGCCTCCCGTGTACTCATAATACTGGTGTATAGTTGTCTGGCTATGGAAATATCCCTGCCATCCCTGCCAAAATTTTGTAGTCTGCCCTGATTGTCAACCTTACCCCCTGTAACAAGGCATTTCAGGTCAAGTATGTTGATTGGCCGCTGGGCCTGGGCCACTTGTGCACCAACAGTCGCTAGAGTAAAAGACAATACCCCAGCCGACAACAAACCACTGAGCCACCGATCGCGCTTCATAAAAATATCCTGCTAATACCTTAACCAATTAATATAAAGGATGAGCTGTGTAGGAAAAATCCTGACTTTGGACAGATGACAAAATACAAAAGGTCACACTTGTACGAAATGTCAGGTATAATAAATCCTGTACAACTCCAGCTTTTCCCGAATCTATGGATATTGCAGAAGTCTTGACACTGGCAGATGAGCTAATTTTTGCTAAGACGGGAAAGCATTTGGATTACGTGCAAGACGCTATTCTGCGGGGGACATTAGAAGACGCAACTTACACGCAAATTGCTCAAGAACTTTACACAAGTCCAAGTCACGTTAGAAATGTCGGATCGGGCCTTTGGAAAATACTTTCTAAAGAATTAGGGAAAAATATTACTAAAGCAAATTTTAGGACTGTATTAGAAAATAGTAAAATCTATAATTATCAATCAGCAATCGTTGGCGAAAATGTGACAGTTGGTGAGAATGTAACAGTTAATCATAACTTTAACGTTTGTCCTGAAAAAGTGCGATCGCCCAAAACACCCAAAAACCCCCAACCAACAGCAAAACAGCCCCGCATCGACTTAGGCGACGCACCAGAAATCTCGACATTTTGCGATCGCACATCCGAACTCACCACCCTCGAAAACTGGATTTTAAGCCGCACCCGCCTCATCACCATCCTCGGCTTATCCGGTATTGGCAAAACCGCCCTGACACTCCAACTAATCCCACAAATTCAACACGAATTCGATCGCATCATCTGGCGAAGCCTCCACAACGCGCCACCCCTCCAAACACTCCAAACCGACATAATTCAATCCTGTAGGGGCGGTGCCCCCGTGCCCGCCCTCTCCGAAGAAAGGGCAACCACAGGGGGATTGCCCCTACTAGAATATCTACGATCGCACCGCTGTCTCATCATCCTCGATGATATCCAAACCATCTTCAGCAGCCAACAACTCGCAGGCAATTACCAACCAGGCTATGAAAATTACGGCACATTCTTCAAACAAATAGCCGAGTCATCCCACAACAGTTGCCTAATCCTGTTAAGTTGGGAAAAACCCAGAGAAATCGCCGCATTAGAAGGCGAAAACCGCCCCTGCAAATCTCTACAACTCAACGGTTTAGGCCCGGAAGCACAAGAAATATTCAGAGAAAAAGGATTAGGAGAACCGGAGAAATGGTCAGAACTAATCGACCTTTACCGAGGCAATCCCTTATGGTTAAATATAGTTGCAACTATGATTCAAGACTTATTCGGTGGCAGCGTTTCCGAATTCCTCTCCTATGATACCCTATTCTTAGGTGACTTAGAATCACTATTGGAGCAGCAGTGCGACGATCGCCTAACCGCATCAGAACAAAAAGTTATGGGTTGGCTAGCAAGTACCCCCGAACCAGCCAACATCTCAAAAATACCAGAAAATCTGCAACTATCACCGCCAGAACTATTGAAAGTCATCCAATCTTTAGGACGACGGTCATTAATTGAAACTGTAAAGCAAAACGGGCGATCGCACTTCACGATCCATCCAGTAATTAGAGAATCTATAATCAACAAAACCCGAAGCAAAAACTGATAAAATTATTCAACTTAGTGCGATCGGCAGAAATCGGGTTTTTTACGAAAATATCCAACTGCGGAATCCCCTCTTCCTCTAATTGCTAATTGCCAATCCCAAAGCACTAAGTTGAGCTTGCGCCTTCTGAAGCGACTCCAGCCATTCCCTTTCAGGATTGCTATCAGCAACAATACCCGCACCTACCTGTCCCCAAACAGTTCCACCTGAACTACCGTCACCTTTTTTCGCATACAAAAGAGTACGAATCAAAATATTTAAATCCAAATTACCCCGCCAGTCCAAATAACCACAGGAACCATAAAACAAACTACGTTTCACCGGTTCCAATTCTTCAATAATTTCCAGACAACGCACCTTCGGACAACCCGTAATCGTACCGCCCGGAAATACCGCTCGAATTAAGTCGATCGCATCACAATCTGCTCTCAATGTACCAATCACATTACTAACCAGGTGCATCACATGACTGTAGCGCTCAACCGTGAGAAACTCATTAACTTGTACAGACCCCCATTCACACACTCTCCCGATATCATTACGCTCTAAATCCACCAGCATAATATGTTCCGCTATTTCCTTGACATTTTCAACCAAATCCTTTGCTAACTGGTCATCTTGAATAGAATTTAGACCTCGTGGGCGCGTTCCTGCGATCGGTCGAGTATCAACTTTATTACCTAATAATTGCACCAGTCTTTCTGGCGAACAACTGACGATATCACCCCAAGGAGTTTGCCAATAACTCGCAAAAGGAGAAGGATTAATTTCCTGCAAAGCCTGATAAATTGACCAACTATCACAATCCGTACTAGCTTCAAACCGTAAAGATAAATTAGCTTGAAAAATATCACCAGCATAAATATATTTCTGAGCTTTTTCTACTATCTCTTTATATTCATTTTGAGATAATTGTAAATTATAACTCGCAGCATTCTGAGAATCTTCAGCTAAATCTTTACGTGCAATCTCTCGCTTTATTAGCTCTAATTGATGCTGCATCACATCAAGCTCATAACTTTGACTCGCAGCCAACCAGAGACTTTGCTCTTGGTGATCTAACACAGCAAAAGATGCTGGTTCATACCAACAACTAACCGGGAAAGGCAGTGGATCAGTATTAATTTGGGGTAGTTGCTCAATTTCCCATGCTAAATCATAACCCAACCATCCCAACCAACCGCCAGTAAAAGGAATCGACGGTGGCACATTCAATTCTAAATTTTGCTTTTGATGGTGAAGAAGATCGCGTAAAAAAGGTAAAATTTTACCGACAGGTGGTGTCCATAGTTGAGATTCACCATCTATTATCCGGGGAGAACCCGCACAAATAGAATATCGTGTCAAGTTAGTAGCAGATGCAACTGGACTTTCTAGCAGAAGGGCCATATCTTGAGAGGAATAACCAGAGATTGAGGCTTTATTTTTATCAGTTTTACCGAGAAATAAAGCCTGAAAAATATCCGATCCACTACGTTTATTTAGGGGTATCTTTCGCCAATGCCAAGGTTTTATTGGTTTCATAAATCTCAAATTCACAAGGGCAGAAAATCTTAGAGTATCTGACTAATGGATAGGAATTTCAATCCAGAACTCTGTGCCCTGACCGGGTAGAGAAATGCACTTGAGTACCCCTTTGTGCTTCTCAACCACAATTTGGTAACTGATCGAAAGTCCTAGCCCTGTGCCTCGACCAACGGGTTTAGTCGTAAAAAACGGATTGAATATGTGAGAGATTAACTCTTTCGGAATGCCATGACCGTTGTCTGCGATGCAAATTCCTACGGTTTTTTCATCTATTAATTGAGTACGAATTCGGATGCAAGGATATGAAACATCGGGAATTAAATGCTCATTAGTTACACTGAGATTTTCTGAATTGACAGCGACTTCTTGTGAGCTTAAATTGATCCCTGTTGCACGCTTTTCCAGTCTGACTAAGCTTGTACCTCCTTCTATATTTTGCATTTCTATGGCATCAACCCCATTACCGATGAGATTCATAAACACTTGATTCAAAGAGCTTGCATAGCAATCCACCTGTGGCAAATTCCCATACTCTTTAATAATTTCGATGGTGGCTCGATTGGAAGTAGATTTGATGCGGTGTTGCATAATCAACAGCGTACTCTCAATTCCCTCGTGAATGTCAACGCGATCTTTCTCAGCCCGATCGAGTCTAGAGAAATTCCGTAAAGATACAACTAACTGACGGATGCGCTCGACTCCCACTTTCATAGAGTCCAAAATTTTGGGCAAATCTTCGGTAAGAAAATCGACCTCGATCGCTTCTTCGCACTCGATAATTTCTGGGTTAGGGTTGGGAGTGTGCTGGCGGTAAAGTTCCACCAAGCAGAGTAAATCTTTGCTGTATTCGTTGGCGTGGGAGAGATTTCCGTAGATAAAGTTAACGGGGTTATTGATTTCGTGGGCGACGCCAGCTACCAGTTGTCCGAGGCTGGACATTTTCTCAGTTTGAATGAGTTGAGCTTGGGTATTTTGGAGTTGGGCGAGAGCTTCCGCTAGCTGTTGGGCTTTTGCTTGATCGGCTGCGGCTGCATTCAGGCTGTCTTGATAAAGCTCTGCTTGGTGAATGGCGATCGCAGCTTGATCTGTCAAATGTTGCAGCAATTCCTGCTCTGCTGCTTCCCAAACTCTGGGCGCGGAACACTGATGAACAATCAACAATCCCCAAATGTGGGAGTTTTGACCGATCGGGACTATTAAATTTGCCTTTACCTGCAAACTTTCCAAGAATTCGATGTGACAGGGCGTTAAGTCTGCGGCATAAATGTCATGAATAGCCCGCACTTTTCCTTCTTTATAAAAACATGATGAGCCTTCGGGAAAGCATTCTTCTGGAGATTTGATACCTAAAATTGACACCCACTCACCACGAACATCTTCAACAACTACCTCGCCTTGAGAGCCTGTGGCAAATTGGTAAATTACTGTGCGATCGGTATCGAGCAAAACTCTCACTTCTCGTACAATAGTTTGCAGTATAGTTTTTAAGTCCAAGGTGCTGCGGATTTGATCTCTGACTCTCGTTAATACTTTGGCAAAGTCCAAGGATTTTTGTAATTGAGCGGTACGTTCTTGAACTTGGCGCTCCAAGGTGGCATTTATCGCCTGCACTTCTTGATGCAGAAGGTACTGCTGAATTGCTGAACCAAATTGGCTGCCGATCGCTAAAGCTTGCTCGATTTCGTGCCATTTCCACTTAGGTGACTGACCTTTTTTAATTTCTCGCCAGATTCCAAAGGATTGTCTAGGAAGCATTTGTTTGACACTGGTGTCAAAGCGTCCTGCCCATGATTTTTCACTATTCGTTTCATTGCGAAAAATTGTCAAACAGCCGATTAATTGCTGCTGACAATGGAGAGGAATCACCAATAAACCTCGGATTTTAGTGGCTTCAAAAGCCGGACCTAAAACTCTGAATCCAGGTTCTTTGTATAAGTCTGTAATTATCCAAACGGGGACTTTGAACTCTTGATTATTATTTAATCCTTTGGTTAGCAATTGTTGCCAGAGGGGATGGGCTTCGATCGTACTTGCATTTTCCCAGTCTGGAAGTATGGGTTGTTCCCCCGTGGCGAACAGTTCAAAGGCTGAATCGGCTGAATCAGTAGTGTTCGCGACTGTCGAAATCTGATGATTTGTGGAAATTTCAAATTCCCCATCGATTTTGGGAGTCGATAATTTTTCAGGGCTGGTTTTCGGGGCGCTGATATAGAGCCTGCCACCACTGCCCTGCATCGCGGTTACAGTTGCTTCTAAAGCTTGCTGCAATTGAATGTCGGCCTGACCGTACAATAGGGTGGCGATGCGACTCACTGTTGCTTCCAGGGCTGTTTGAGAGCGGGTTTGCTGGAGGAGGACGGAATGAGCGATCGCGATCGACAATTGATCGACTACTAACTGAACTACTTCTAAATCAGTTTGGTAAATGTTGCGGGAGATGGAGTGGTGAGATACCAAAAGTCCCCAGAGTTCAAGATGACTTTCGCTATTATTCTCTAGATTGTATCTCGTCAGGCACTCCGGCGATTGGCAGGTTTCTGTTTTGCTATTCGCCTGTGTGTTCCTGCGGTGTAAAATTGGCACAACTACGGAGGATTGCACTCCCATTGCCATCAAATAAGCTCTGTGGCAAGGATCGAGTGTTCGGTGGTGGATCTCCTCAGTACCCAAAGGTTGACCTGTTTCGGCTATATCCAAGGGACTTAGGGCGATGGTTGCCGAATTCACATCTACGATTGTCCGCTGACGTTGACTGACATACATTTCGCGGGCTTGGGGGGGAATGTCGTCTGCTGGAAAGTTGAGTCCTTTTAAGGAGGGTAGACGGTTGCTATCAATTGATTCGGCAACAACTTCGCCGGTACCATCTGGGCTAAATCGATAAATCATGATCCGATCTGTGTTCAGAAAAGACCGTACTTCTTCTACAGTGCAAGTTAAAATATCTTCTAATTCTAAAGATTGGCGAATGCGTTCAGTTATGCGACGTATCAAGACTTCTCTGTCTAGTTTATGATTGAGTTTTTCGGGTTCTTCAGTCAGTTTCATAAATCTCCTTATTAGACAATGTAATCTAAATAATTATCAGAATTTTTTACTGTAGATGGGAAGGTTCGGATATCAAAAATCTGACTAAAACTTAATATTTTGTAAATTTTGGGTTTAATCGCAGTTCAAACTGAGTGATCCCTCCAACTCCTGATGATTATTATTTTAATGATCTTATCAATTTCTCGCAATCTGAAAATTGTGTTGCATTAATTATCAAAACTTATAATTTCTTATTATTATTAATATATAAATTTATATATCGACAATTAACTTAACAATTTACAACTTTTCTTAGCTAGCAAGGCTTTCAGAAATTTCGCGACGCACGTTCATCAAAATTCGACCCAAATGATTGTGTCCTGTTCGATCGCAACCACAGCCCCAGTAGTAATCTGTGGGTGAATTTTCGACGATCGGGCGATCGGCTGTGTCGAGCAGAATAAGTTGAATGTCTGTATGAGTGATAAACTTAGTTTTAACCGCTTCCGACATAACTGAAATTTTCACAACTTCCCAATCAGCGCGAACGCAGTGGTTTGGGTTGCGACCCAAGTTAGCGGCTTCTTGAGGAGTAGGTACGGCTCGAATCGCAGCTACCAAGCTTTGATCGGCACTACCCACAAATTTTTGAGCTTGATAGTAGTGTTCCACAGTCAACCAGTTTTGACCGTTGATGCAAATACTGTGCAGTGAAAAGTTAGAAAAGCAGCCGTAAGGCTTATCTACTTTATAAAAATAAATTGTCATTAGTCATTAGTTATTAGTCATTAGTTATTGGTTATTAGTTATTGATTATTAGTTATTGGTTATTGGTTACTGGTTACTATAAATTAGTAACTAACAACTAACGAATAACCAATAACAGTCAACAGTCAACAGTCAACAGTTAACAAATAACAACTGACTTTTATACCTTGACGATATCTTTCTCTTTCGCAGCTAGAACTTCTTCGATTTTGGCACTGTACTTGTCAGTCAGCTTTTGAATTTTATCTTGCAAATCGCGCGATTCATCCTTAGAAATATCGCTGCTTTTTTCCTGTTTACGAACAGAGTCTACGGCATCGCGGCGGACATTGCGAATTGCAACTTTGCCTTCTTCAGCAAACTTTCCTGCCATTTTGACAAATTCTTGGCGTCTCTCGCTAGTCAGCGGTGGAATGTTCAAGCGAATAGTTGAACCATCGTTGTTGGGTACTAGCCCCACGTCCGACAGCGAAATCGCTTTTTCAATCAAGTTGAGTGCTTGGCGATCAAAAGGTTGAATACTGATTGTAGACGCATCCGGCGTGCCGATATTGGCAAGGGATCTGATCGGAGTTGGAGCACCGTAGTAATCTACACTGATTCGATCGAGGAGAGATGCGTTTGCCCGTCCCGTCCTAATAGTATTAAAAGACCGTTGAGTAGCCTCAACCGCCTTTTGCATATGGTCTTCTACTTCAGCTAACTTCACAAAAACCTCCCACAACGGTTCCAATAGATTCTCCCATTACTGCTCGGTAAATGTTGCCCGATACCGTCAGGTCAAATACCATAATAGGAATATTATTCTCTTTACAAAGCGCGATCGCCGTACTGTCCATCACCCGCAAGTCTTGGTTCAAGACGTGTGCATAGGTGAGAGTTTGGTATCTACGAGCGTTGGGGTTGATATGGGGGTCCGAATCGTACACCCCATCTACCTTAGTTGCTTTAAAAATCACCTCTGCATCAATTTCCGCCGCCCGCAAAGCTGCTGTAGTATCGGTAGTAAAAAAAGGATTACCAGAACCGGCACCAAAAATAACTACCCGTTTTTTTTCCAAGTGACGAATGGCGCGCCGTCGAATGTAGGTTTCAGCTACTTCTTGCATGGCGATCGCCGTTTGTACCCTTGTTGGCACTCCTGCTTGCTCTAGGGCATCCTGCAATGTGATGGCATTCATCACTGTAGCAATCATACCCACATAGTCTGCGGTTGCCCGATCCATACCTGCCGAAGCCGCCTTCACCCCACGAAAAATGTTGCCGCCGCCGACAACGATCGCCAACTCAATGCCTTCAGACACCACTTGGGCAACTTCCTGGGCGATCGAACTAACAACTACCGGATCGATCCCGTAGCCCAAATCACCCATCAGCGCTTCACCGCTGAGCTTCAGCAAAACTCGCTGATAAACCATCCCCATTCCGCCACTATTTTTTCATCTTTTTGTCTCCACAACAAGATAGCAGCATGGGAGACTTTTGAACATAGATTGGCTGGAACAGGTTTATTAAGTCCCTAGGAGGACACGGCATTGCCGTGTCCCTACGGGGATTGATCGATCGCACAGTATAGTAAACCTGGAATCTCAATCCTTGGGAACGAAATTAAGAGAAGCAGAATTCATGCAATAACGCTGACCAGTTGGCTTTGGGCCGTCGTTAAATACGTGGCCAAGATGAGCGTCACACACAGCACACAACACCTCTGTGCGACGCATAAACAAGGTATTGTCCGACTCACACTTTACATTCTCTTCGTTAACCGGAGCGTAGAAACTCGGCCAACCAGTACCGGATTCGTACTTGGTTTCTGATTCAAATAGTGGTGTACCGCAGCAAATACAATTATAATTACCTGGCTTTTTGTTGTCGTGATACTCACCGCTAAATGCTCTTTCAGTTCCCTTTTTTCTGGTAACTTTGAACTGTTCTGGTGTAAGTTGCTTTTTCCACTCAGCTTCGGTTTTTTCAACTTTGTTAGTCATGATTTAGTGTTGATAGTTGTTGACTGTTGACTGTTCACCGTTGACTATATATAGCTAATCAACTCATGTCAATTCCGTTTGCATCGGAATGATATAAACGGAGGACACGGCAGTGCCGTGTCCCTACAATTGATCGTGGTAGGGACACGGCACTGCC
>NZ_JAKJHX010000102.1 GCF_021648855.1 Tychonema litorale BBK16
AGTCTTACACACGTCAGCAGAATCTCAGTGGCGTTGATTCCCTGAGAGTGTCAATGCGGTGTAACGGGAATGAGATTATTCTTGATGAAGAACCTTAAAATGCTAAGATACCAAAAAACTATGGTAATTAGGTGGACAGACTTCAGGCAGACATAGAAGCAATTTGCTCTCAGATTGAATCACTGCGACGGGAACGCCAGCAGATTAGTGTTCCTCCTGCGGCCCCAGTCGGTGATTCGCCACAAGCGATCGCGGACGCCTACCGCCGTCACGCGAGGGAAACAGCACAAGTGTCGGCAGAAGTCAAGGGGATAGATGATGCGATCGCCGCTTTGTCCGCTCAATTGAGTCAAAAACAGCACCAGTCGGGAAACTTGCAAAAAATGAGTTCGATGGAGCAGCAAGTTGAAGAGGGCAGAACCCTGGCTCGCGGACACGCTGAGCGGATTAATGTACTGGCTGCGGAACTAGCCTCTGAGGTGAAGGGACTTAAGGCGATCGCCGATCAAATCAGCCCCAGCTACTGGCAGGTTTACTATAAACCCTTTATTACTGGTTTTAAAAGTATTTCAGTGCCTTACGTGCGATCGGACGGAGATGTTTGGACGATCGTCAATCGAGTAGTTTAGTGGGATTCCAGGTGGAGAAATATCAGATACCAAAAATAATCGATTTTTCCTATTCCAATCCCCGTTCGCCTCAACCCCGCAGCAGTTGTTTGATAGTCCCCACCAATTCCTGGGGGTGAAATGGCTTAGCGATATAAGCATCAGCTCCTTGCTTCATTCCCCAGTAGCGATCGAACTCCTCGCTCTTACTCGAACACATTACCACCGGCAAATTCTGAGTTTTGGGGTCACTTTTAAGCCTACGACAAACTTCATAGCCGTTCATCCGCGGCATCACAATATCCAAAACCACTAAATCCGGGCGGTTGACCTTGATTTGCTCTAAAGCTTCTACCCCATCACTAGCTACCGTGACGTTCAGTCCTCTACCTTTGAGCAAGTCAGCGATCATCTCCCGCAGAGTTACGCTATCATCAACAACCATAACTGTACTCATAGCAATACACTCATAAAAATACTCGGTAAGTGGGAAACTCAGATTGATTACAACACTTGGTTAAATATAACCTACCCACTATTGTTGACTATCTTGCTTTTTATTAAAATTACCGAGAAATCTCGGTTGACAGAGCTAGCTCTGTTGGCTAGTTTATCACTCTTATCGCAAAAATAACATTTTGCGTCAAAGTCTGATCTTGTCGCTATCTTTTTCCGTGGTAGCAGGAGAGCCAAACCAGGGGCAAAGGCTATTGAGCCCAGTCGGCGGGAGAATTGAAAAACTCTCCACACCTTTAGCTGTTTTGAACCCATCCCCATCCGGTTGGGCGACAACAGACCAATCCTCAGATACGACTATCTGGCGTTTTATTGCCTAAAACCGGGAGTTGATTGTTGTGTACAGCCTCAAAACCCATTGGTCGAGGCGACCAGGCTTGCTTAGAGCCTTTAATGCCATTAACTACAGTTCCTAAGACAGACGCACCAGAAATTTTTAATCCTTCTAATGCTTTAGCCACAAGAGAGCGGTCAGTGCGATCGATCTTCACCACCAGCAGCGTGCCATCAGTCTGAGCAGCAAGAATATGCGCGTCCGCCAGCCCCACCAGGGGTGGAGTATCATAGATTACTAAGTCGAAAAATGTTTGAAATTGCTCCATCAGATAGAGCATTTTTTTAGATGACAACAGTTTAATCGGGTCATGGGAATTATGGCCAGCAGTCAACACAAACAGGTTATCTTCTTCCGGCGATCTTTGAATCGCGTCATTGAGGCTCAGGTCTGTTGCAACCACATCGCCTAGGCCCCGCACGTTTGGCAAACCCAACTGGAGGTGAAGTTGAGGTAAGCGCAAATCTGCATCTACCAGCAACACTCGCAGACCAACACTCGCCGCCGTCTTCGCCAGATAAAAAGCAATAGTAGACTTGCCATCGCCTTTTACCGCTGAAGTGATCACCAAGGAACGCATCGACATCCCTGGACTTAGCAAACGGAGATTTGTATAAAGGGAGCCAAATGCCTCTAAAAAAGAATAATCTAAATCGGCACGAAACTTACTGCTCCCCCCCTGCAACTGCCGATTCTTCACCGGATCATCAGCAACATTCTTGACCAATGTGCGATGATTCGATTGTTTGGTGATTTTCTTGAGTTTTTGCGATCGCGGCACCACACCTAAAATAGGCAGTTTAGTTCCCCACTTCACTTCTTCGGGAGTGTGGAAAACCTTATCGAGAACCTCAACAAGAAAACCCACTGCCACAGCAAACAGAATACTCAAGACTAATGCGATCGCTAAATTTTTCGCCTTATTCGTAGGAGTAACCGATAAAGGCTGACCCTGTTCATCATACATAATCGAAGGTTCATTGATAATCGTCCACGGCGTGTCCTGCTGCCCCACTCCCAGCTTCAGCGTCTCTCGTTTAGATAAAAACACCTTCAGACTCTCTGTTGCCACCCCCAACTCTCGCTCTAAATCCCCATACTGCCGCATCACTGAAGGCAAGTTTCTGATGGTTTTATTCAGATTATTTTCACTTGTCCTCAAGCTTCGCTGCCGAGCTTCTAGCTGCTGGATTTGGCTTGCCACAGTCTTGATCGTCGATTCAACCTCTTTCTCCAACAGACGGCGCATATTTTGCTGCTTTTCTCGCAAAGACTGCATCGGCGGACTGCCTTCGAGATATTGAGTTGAACTAACTGCCAGTTGAGTTTCTAGCGTCTGGAGCTGACCGATTAATGTTTCATACATTTTAGGGTTGAGCGCCACTACTCCAGATATATTTCCTTGACTTAGCTGCTCCTTAAGATTTTTGTACAACTTTCTAGTTTCAGCAAGTTGCGCTTCAATAGTGACTTGTTGAGAACCAATACCACCCGCTTGGTCAGTGAAGCTTTTACTTGTCTGATCTGGCAAGCTCAGGTTAGCCTGCTGCCGTAGCAATTGCAATTGCCGCTGGAGCTTATCTACTCGCATCCGCAGTGCTGGGAGCTGGCTATCAATATACGCCATACCTCTTGTCGTCTGCTTCAGGCGTTCTTGGCGACTGTACTCCAGATAGTATTTGGAAACAGTACCTAAAACAGAATTAATTTTGTTCGGGTCTTTATCCTGATAGGTAAACTCTATAATTTTCGTGCCAGCTTCTTTCCCATCTTTGGCATAAGTAATGCGGTTAATTTTTAACTGATTATTAACCTGCGCGTAAGTAATATCTCCATAATTAACTTGCAGCTTCTCTAATAGCGGTATCAAAAGTTTGGGGCTCTTGAGAACTCGCAACAGAGTCGGATAATCTACCATACTGGTGTCTTCAACAGAGGAACCGACTTTGTTAACTTCATCAGCACTAAAATTAGCACTCTGAGACTGAATCAACAATTGAGACAATCGACCTTCCGCCGTGATTGGCTCCACTAAAACCTGGAACCCACCTTGATAGAACTTGGTGATTTTCTTGGTTTTCCACAGTACCAGTGACCCGGAAATTCCGCCCAGCAAAAGTGCGATCGCCACCATAATCCCCATTCTTCTTTGCACTACAGCAAACAGCCAGCCCAAATCCAAAGGCTGTTGCTCATCGCTGCTACTTTCGGTATTCCCTAGAGAGATACCATGCACTGCTTGAGGCTGAACTCCATTGCGCTTCGAGACCGCCCGCCGAAAATTATATTCTGTACTCATATGTTTTGGTTACTCCTACTGCTCGCTACCCTCAGTAACAATTTTTATCTAGGTAATCTGATAAGTCCCAAGTTGTTCAGCAATGATAAGATCGCATTGCCAGTGCTGGGTATTGACAGAATGGCAGCAGCGGGACTTAAAATTAGATTAACACTGTCTATTACTCCGGCTGTAGCAGAGCGCCTGACCACAATGATATCTTTACTTCGGACGAGAGGGTTGTTCTGCTCATTGATTCCTTGAGCAAAATCAATTTCTACAAAGCGCCGAGAAACAGTGCCGTCAAAATTGAGGCGGATCAGTTCCACAGAAGTCTTTTTAGCTCTACTGGTATTGAATCCTCCTGCCGCCAGCAACGCTTGGTTCAGCGTAGTATTACTTGCCACCTCCACCACTCCAGGCCTAACTATTTCTCCCACCACGTTCACTTGAATCTTAGCTGGAGAAAAGCTAGCATCCGCAATTTGAGATATTTCTGCCGGATTGATTTCCGTCGCAGTCAGAACAACCAGGGAATCTCCGTCTTGCAAAATTGTATCTTGATTGACATCACCGCTCTCCAAGAGTTGCCAAAGATTGACAGTAAATATTTTTTCAGTGCCAGCACTGGTGGGGCGGCGCACCAGAACCTGGCGAATGTCAGCTTGAGGCTTGAGACCTCCAGCTAGCTGAATCGCTCGTGTGACAGTTGGCAGTCCTTGGACGCTTTGGCCCGATAAGGTATCTCCTCCAACTACGACATACCGCCCCGGCCTGACCACTTCTCCTACCACTCCTACCGTCCGAGCTTGATTGGAAGGGGAGGCAAAGCTAGAAATGGCTATTTGACGAGCTTCTGCTAAATTTACTGCCGTCGCAGTCGGTATAAAAATGGCATCTCCATCCCGCAACGTAATATCCACAGGCACATTTCCTGTCCGTAAATATTGCCACAGGTCGAACGTCGTGGTTTGCAGTTGACCAACACCGCGCACTCGTCGGCGCAGCTCGACCCGCCGAATGTCGGCAATTTGGGTTACGCCCTGAGCTTTTTCCAGAGCTTGAACTAAAGTGGGAAACTGTACGGAGGGGACATTACCTGCTCCTGAGTTGAGAGGAATATTATAAGAGCCGGGGCGGTTAACTTCTCCTGAAATCCAGACGTTGAGAGGCCGCGTTGCTTGCAGACTAAGTGTCACCTGGGGCCGTTTGAGAATAGGTTTGTAGGCATTGGAAATAGCCGTACTTGCTTGCTCCAAGGTCAGTCCTTGGATAGAAATACTGCCAATCAGAGGTAACTGGATAACGCCACCAGCCGGAATCTGGTAGCTGCCACTAAATTGGGGCAAGTCAAAAATATCGATGCGGATGTTGTCTCCGCCTCCTAAAGTATAAGTACCATTCGTGTTCGAGGCTCTGACTCTCACAGGAGTGGCATTCCGTAAAGTTGGTTGTTGGGCGATTGTCGGTGGTGGGCAAGCTATATCAGTTATAGCTAACAGACTCAGACCAGCCAGTATGGGAATTATTTGTCTGGGCAAACTTGCGTTCACAATATACAATGTAATTTGATTAGTTACTTTAAGGTAGCCTAGTTGGTGAAAAACTGCCAAACAATTGGTTCTAAGTAGAAGGCAGAATGTAAAGAGTATTCAACAGAAGAGAAGATACTTAAGTAGTTATCTCGATCGCTCTGGCCATATTGAGAAACGCTTGGTGAAAATAAAAATGCTGTGTCATCAAATTGTCTCAATCAATCAAAATCTCAGCCATCAAGGGTGCTGAGAGTATCAAGGAACAGCGAAATAAAGAGAAATATTTAAGGTCGGTACTAAAAATGAAAGAAATTCTCCGCGAGCCTTTATTTTTACTGATCATTGTGGCGATCGCTGTTATTGTACTGCTGTTGATGTATCAAGCAGTTGCCAGAGATAAAAAATTCGGAATCGATGTAGAAAAAATTCTGGCTGGGATATTTCTGTTTGCTATTTCAGGAGCGACTGGTGCAGGAGTAATGCCTTTTACCAAGTTACACCCGGCTGTGATGGCTGGCCGTGATACAACTGCACCCACTATAGTCGGATATTTGGCAATCTATGGTGCTTTCCTGTTTATATTATCTCCCCGGCTGCGTTCTACGCTAAAAGATTATTTAAAAGCCTTATTTATTACTATGAGTAGCGATCCGCCTTTAGCGCTGCTTTTGTTAATGATCTCGTTTTCGGCGTTGTGGTCAGATTCTACTGATGTTAGCTTAAAAAATGGTTTAGTGATTTTAGAAACAACTGTTGTTGCTATCTATATAGCAAAGCAACATAGTTGGCAAGATTTATATCCTTGGTGGCGCACGGTTAACTTATTCGTCCTGTTGTGGAGTTTATTAAAAAATAATGCAGATGAGGCTGGGTGTTGGAATGGAATATTGGGTCATAAGAACCAGTTCTCATTTTTCATGGCTCAAACCTCTGTTTTATGGTTTTTGTTTGCCTTTTACTCCCCGAAAAATCGATATTTGGCGATTGTGTTCGGTTTGTTGGCCTCCTTGGCAGTCCAAAAAGGATGTAGCGGGGCAAGTCGAATTTTGATTATTATCTTACTAGGCCTTTGGTTCTATCTCAGCGTCATCAAGAAATTGCCCGTACAGTGGGCTGTCATTTCGGTTATACTCTTCTTGATTATCAGCATTGCTCTGGCAATTGTGGTGATTAATAATCTGGAGGCGATCGTTGTTGATGGTCTCAAAAAAGATATGACGTTGACAGGACGAACCGAATTCTGGCCACAAATTATAGATAAAATCAATGAGCGACCTTTTCTGGGGCATGGAGTTGCTAGTTTTTGGCAATCTTGGCGTGGCTTGGAAAATCCTGCTCACAGTATTATCATAGTTAAAAGCCAATTTGTCCCACCGCATTCTCACAATGGCTTTTTAGACTTAGCCTGTGATTTAGGTTGGGGGGGATTGATATTATTTATGTTTTCATTTTTAAACAATATTGTAAAAGGAGTGGTATATTTAACTCGCGCGCAACTGCCAGAAGCTGGCTTGCCTCTTTTCATCTTGACCTATACACTAATGACAAACCTTACAGAAACAGGTCTTTTTGGGACAACCAGTATTTGGTTTTGGTATATTGTTATGTCAGTCCGTCTTAGCCTAGACATTTCAGAAAAGACTTGAACGGACAGAGATCTTTTTTAGAAAATCACCTGTTGTGTAAATAATTGAAAATTTATGATACTAGACAAGCTCTTTGGGTTCATTGATCGACTCAGCCCAGGACTGCGTAAGGTGATTGCTAACACAACTTGGCTGTTTGCTGACAAGATATTACAATTAGGTATGGGTTTGATAGTAGGGCTTTGGGTGGCTCGTTACCTAAAACCGGAGGGATTTGGGTTGCTAAATTATGCGATCGCGACAGCAGGACTATTTGCTCCGATTGCTAACCTTGGGTTAAATTCGATCGTGATTCGCGATCTATCTAGAGATTCATCTAATAAGGAAGAAATTCTCGGTACAGCTTTTGTCTTAAAAAACATCGGTAGTTTGATAGCTTTGTTTTTAACTGTGGGAACAGTAATTATATTGAATCCTACGGAACCTTCTACTCAATTGTTGGTAGGTGTAGCAGCATTATTGACCCTGTTTCAGCCCTTTGAAACGATCGATTTTTGGTTCCAGTCACAAGTGCAATCAAAATATACTGTTATGTCTGCGAATGTCGCTTATTTGAGTATGAGTGTAGTTAAAATTATGCTCATTAATTTCCGAGCTTCATTGATCGCATTTTCCTGGGTGATTGCTACGGAGTCTGCTTTGAGGGCTTTGGGAGCGGCGATTGTTTATCAAGTGAATGGGAATAAAATATTAAGATGGCGATTTAGCGGGAAGCTTGCTGTGAAACTGCTCCAGCAAAGCTGGCCGATGATTTTGTCGGACTTCATGATCTTCATTTATATGCAGATCGATCAGATTATGATGAAACAGCTTAGTAGTGCTGAAGAATTAGGACTATATGCCGCCGCCGTCAAAGTTTCTGGACTATGGTATTTTGTGCCTATGGCGATAGTTAGTTCAGTTTTTCCGTCGATTGTTAAAGCTAAAGATATTAGTGAAGATCTTTATAACGATCGCCTGCAAAAGCTTTTATATTTAATGGCATTAATATCATACGGAGTGGCAATTCCTGTGATGCTGTTCGCAGAGCCGATCGTGAATATTCTCTATGGAAAAAACTACCTTGGTGCTGCCCCTTCTTTAGTAGTCCTGATTTGGGCTGGGTTGTTTGTCTGTTTGGGAATTGCCAGAAGTACATGGCTAGTCACAGAAGGGTTGTTGAATCTTTCAGCCGCTACAACGGCTGTGGGTGGAGTTATCAATGTTATATTAAATTTGATTTTAATTCCCCGCTATGGTGGTTTGGGAGCAGGTATTGCGACTCTGATTGCACAAATGATGGCGTCTTATGTGGCTCACGTATTTTATCCAGAAACTAGAAAGATGTTTTGGATGCAAACAAAGGCTATTTTTATGATCGGTATTGTCAAAGAAATACGTGAATTTTTGTCTAGGAAATAAAGAAGTTCGGCAGCGGATTGTGTGACGGATTTAACGGATTTACAGCAGGTTGCAGGTTTATAGGTACTATCAATATCTCGTAGGACACGGCAGTGCCGTGTCCCTACAAGAACTATAGTATCTCGTAGGACACGGCAGTGCCGTGTCCCTACAAGAACTATAGTATCTCATATACCTGAAAAGTGCTGTATCATTTCAATACTGGAATTGATATGAAGTGTGCTATCATATCTAATATTGTTGGGTGATTTTCTACGAAGTTAGAGTGGCATAATCATAAAAAAGTAGAGTATGTAAATGTCAGAAATATCATTTAAAACCCCTGTAGCTTTTATTATTTTCAAACGTCCGGTCGAAACTCAGAGAGTATTCGCAGAAATTAGGAAAGTCAAACCGCCCAAATTGTTAGTAGTTGCTGACGGGCCGCGGCCAGACAGACCTGGAGAGGATTTGCAATGCGCTGCTGCTCGTGCTATTATTGACCAGGTGGATTGGGAATGCGAAGTTTTGCGGAATTATGCAGATACTAATTTGGGTTGTCGCGATCGCGTTGCTAGCGGACTAGATTGGGTGTTTGATACGGTGGAAGAGGCAATTATCATTGAGGATGATTGTTTGCCCGATCGCACATTCTTCTATTTTGCTGAAGAATTGTTGGAGCGCTATCGATATGATGAAAGAATTATGTCGATATCTGGACAAAATGTGCAATTTGGAAAGCAGCGAACTGATTATAGTTACTACTTTTCTCGCTATACTCACTGCTGGAGTTGGGCGAGTTGGCGGAGAGCTTGGAAGCATTATGATTTGGAGATGAAGTTGTGGCCGGAAGTTCGGGATGGCAATTTTTTGGTGGATATATTGGGGGATGCTCATGCTGCCAAGATTTGGACTAAAACTTGTGAATTGTGTTATGAAAAAACTTTGAATACTTGGGATTTTCAGTGGACGTTTGCGAGTTTTGTTCAAAATGGTTTGAATATTTTGGCTAATGTGAATTTGGCTGCAAATATCGGACATGGAACGGGGGGAACTCATACGGATGATGTGAATAGTCCTTACAATAATATGGCTGTTGAACCGATCGCATTTCCGCTCAAACATCCTCCGTTTGTGATTCGGGACGCGCAAGCTGATGAGTTTACTCAGAGTAGCTTGTATGACTACGATCCGAAGCTTGTGAAGAAAGTACAGCTAAAACTTAAAAAATTTTTGAATATGTAAGTAAGCATGAGTTATTGTAACACCCAAGATGGTTGGAATACTTCTGGACACTTCGACTACGCTCAGTGAACGACTACGCTCAGTGACGGATTTGATACTAAGGATGTTTTAATGAAAGTTTTGCTGGTTAGTAATTATGATGTTCAAGGTGGTGCTGCGAGGGCGAGTTATCGCTTGCATAAGGGTTTGCAAGATATAGGTGTAAATTCTGAAATTTTGGTAAATTATAAGTCTAGTAATGATGAAAGTGTGCGGTTGATGCCGACGAGATTTGGGGAAGGTTTTAAGGGTGTTAGGTCTAAATTAAATAGATTACCATTAAAGCTTTATCCAAAACTGGGGCCGGTGATTTTTTCGCCTCAATGGGTTCCTGATTCTCTGGCGGATGAAGTGGTGAAGATTAATCCTGATGTGATTAATTTACACTGGATTTGTGAGGGTTATATGCAGATTGAAACCCTGGCTAGGTTTAATAAGCCGGTGGTGTGGACTTTGCATGATATGTGGGCTTTTACGGGTGGTTGTCATTATAGTGAAAGTTGCGATCGCTATCTTGATGCTTGCGGTGCTTGTCCACAATTGCATAGCACTCAGGATGGGGATATTTCTCGTTGGATTTGGCAGCGCAAAGCTGATGCTTGGCAAGATTTGAATCTGACTTTGGTGACTCCGAGTCATTGGTTGGCGGAATGTGCGAAATCTAGTTCTTTGTTTAAAAAATATCCAGTTAAAGTAATTGCTAATGGCTTGAATACTGATGTTTATAAGCCGCTGGATCGATCGCACATAAGAGATAGTTTAAATTTGCCTCAGCATAAACAGTTGGTGCTGTTTGGGGCGATGCAGGGAACGGAGGATCGCTGGAAGGGTTTTCCGCTGCTGGTTCCAGCTTTGCAAAGTCTCAGTAAGTCGGGATGGGAGGATAGGATTGAACTTGTAGTTTTTGGGGCTTCTCAGCCGGAAAATGCGATCGATGTTGGTTTTAAAATCCATTATCTGGGCAGGTTGGAAGATGAAATGTTGGCAAAGGTTTATGCGGCGGCTGATGTGATGGTTGTACCGTCGCGGTATGAAGCTTTTGGCCAAACGGCATCGGAAGCTTTGGCTTGTGGCACGCCTGTAGTGGCTTTTGATGTGACGGGATTAAAAGATATTGTCGATCGCCACGAAAACGGTTATTTAGCGCAACCCTATGATAGCGAAGATTTGGCGCGAGGTATTGCTTGGGTTTTAGAAGATAGGGAGCGACACGAAAGGCTTTGTCTTAATGCTCGTCGGAAGGTTGAAACAAGGTTTACATTAGAAGTTCAAGCTCGTGAGTATCAAAAACTCTATGAAGAAGTTTGGGCAGCAACTAAGTAAATCCACTCAAAACAATTAAGCTAGATCCCCGAATTATTTAAGAAGTCGGGGATCTAGATCATGCTAAAATCATAAACTTTCTTTTCAATTTCCCGATCGCGTGGCAAATTAAGTTAATAATTGTGTAGTGCTCACTGGCGATCGGCATGATCGATCGCTAGAGAACAGTTTATTGCAGCAAACAGCGAGTTTTTGAACATAGATGGAGCAGATTAGTATAGCAGTCCTGATGACTTGCCATAACCGCAAGTTAAAGACTCTGGCCACTCTAGAGTCGCTGTTCCAACAAGTGTCAATCAGTGAAATTACATATAAAGTTTATCTGGTAGATGACGGGAGCACTGATGGTACTGGTGAAGCAATTCAACAAACATATCCCGATGTCAAGATTTTTTGCGGAGATGGTAATTTATTCTGGAATGGAGGAATGCGTATCGCCTTCAGTGAGGCAATCAAAGATGATCCAGACTATTACCTGTGGTTGAATGATGATACGATTCTTTATCCAGATGCTTTAAATTCGGTGCTGACAACCAGTCGTCAGTTATTTGAAAAAGGAGAAAAAAAGGCGATCGTTGCCGGCTCTACTTGTGACCCCGATACTGGTAATTTTACTTACGGCGGTATCGTTAAAATTACCCCGTTGCTTCCCTTTAAATTTCGGTTTCTCGATCCTACTGAAGTACCTCAATCTTGTGACAGCATGAATGGTAACTGCGTACTCATTCCCCGCAGCGTCGTTCAACTTGTTGGCAATCTAGATCCAGCCTTTATTCATTATTTATCAGACTGGGAATATGGCTTGCGCGCTAGACAAAAAGGCTGTACAGTTTGGATAGCTCCAGGGTATCAAGGAACTTGTTCACCAAATCCGCAGTCCACAAAAGTGGCGGCTGCTAGTATGAGTGAAGGCTTGCAAAAGATGAATCAACCCAAAGGTTTAACTTTTCAAGATGCGACCCTTCAACCCTGGGAAGAATGGAAAGTATTTGCTCAGCGTCATGGTGGTTTGTTATGGCCGATTTATTGGTTGTTACCTTACAGAAGATTAGTTTGGTTTTCAATCTTGAGCAAGTTGGGATTAACTAAAAACAAAACCCAAGGTGAATAGGATGGTTGATCGAGGTGATTTGCGCGTCGCTTGGCTGGTGCCAGAAGTAGAATTGGGAGCTTATTGGCAACCAGTATTGAGAGAATTCACGAAAGTGTTTAAGAATACAGTTTTCTATACTGGTCGTGTTTGGTCTGGATTCGATCCGACCCTACCGGGAGCATCAGCTATTCAGTTGGTAGGTGAGACGAAGTTTGTCGAGACAGAAAAGATTGAAACAGGGTACGATCGCGGTTTCATTGCAGTATCACCTAGTATCATCGGTCATTTGCTAAAATTTAGACCTCAAATCGTTTTTCCTCAAGCTTTTTCTCTATGGACTGTTTTGGTGGTGCTGCTAAAACCTATTTGTGGCTGGAAGATTGCAATTATTTATGATGGTAGTTCCCCGAATACAGATTTTCGAGATTCTGGTTTTCGGACATCTGTTAGACGGATATTAGCCAAGTTTGCTGATGCTTTTGTTTCTAACAGCCAAGCTGGTACAAGATATTTGGTAGAAGCGCTGAATGTACCGAAAGCGGAAGTTTTTACTAGAACTTATTTGGTTCCTGATGCGGAAACTCTACTGAAACCTTTGTCAGGAAATAAGGTTGAAAATTTAGGCTTGAAGCGACCAATTTTTTTATATGTCGGGCGGATTACAGCGAGAAAAGGAATTAGGACACTTTTAGAAGCTTGTGCTCTGCTCAAAAAGCAAGGATATGCTGATTATACTTTACTGATTGTTGGCAAGGGAGACCAGCAGGAGGAATTGGAAGGTTTTATTAGAGATCAAGATTTTTCTGAACAAGTAAAGTGGGTTGGATGGGTAGATTATGGCAGTTTGGGTACTTATTTTGACCAAGCTGATATTTTTGTATTTCCGACTTTTGAGGATGTCTGGGGAATGGTTGTACCAGAAGCAATGGTGTTTGGGAAACCGGTATTGTGTTCTAATGGTGCTGCTTCCTGTGAGTTAATTGCGGAAGGGGAAAACGGTTATGTTTTTGATCCCAGTAATGCTCAGGAGTTAGCGATAAAAATGCAAGTTTTTATAGATAATCCTGATTTGGTTGAGTCTATGGGTGAGAAGTCACGACAGCTAATTTCTCTAAAGAATGCGGAAACAGCGGCCAAAGGTTATGTTGAAGTTATATCTTTTTTAATGAAAGAAGAAGGGAGAAACTAGAAAGTTTGAAATACCAATGCCCAATGCCCAATGCCCAATGCCCAATGCCCAATTCCCAATGCCCAATTCCCAATGCCCAATGCCCAATGCCCAATTCCCAATTCCCAATTCCCAATTCCCAATTCCCAATTCCCAATAACTGATGAAAGTCCTATTATCTGCTTTTGCTTGCGAACCAAATCTCGGCTCTGAAGAGGGAGTCGGATGGAATACTGTGCTCCAAGTTGCAAAATATCATGAGACGTGGGTATTTACTCGGACCTTTTGTCGATCGTACATTGAAGCAGAATTAAAACTCAATCCAGTCCCTAATTTGCACTTTATTTACTTCGATCCTTTTGGATGGAGTGAAGATTGGAAGGGGAAACAAGGATTGTTGCAACTTCATTACTATTTGTGGCAAATTTGGGCTTATTTTACGGCTCGGAAACTCGATCGCGCGATCGGCTTTGATATAGTACAACACGTCACCTATGTCAAACATTGGTCTCCCAGCTTCCTCGCCCTATTACCGCAACCTTTCATTTGGGGGCCTGTAGGCGGCGCAGAAGCCGCACCAAAGCCTTTTTGGGGAGATTTTAGTCGCCGGGGTAAAATTTACGAAACTCTGCGAGAATTGGCTCAAGCAGTGGGGGAACGCGATCCTTTTGTAGGGCTGACGGCGCGTCGCAGTGTTATAGCATTAGCAACTACCGAAGAAACGGCGGCGAGACTGCGATTTCTGAAAGCGAAAAATGTGAAAATTTTCTCTCAAGTTGGTTTGTCGCAGACAGAAATTCAACAACTAGAACAATCTCCAACTCCGCCGACAGAAATAATTAGATTTATCAGTGTTGGTCGTCTATTACATTGGAAAGGAGTGCATTTGGGTCTCCGTGCATTTGCGGAGGCGAAGCTGGAACACAGCGAATACTGGATTGTTGGAGATGGCCCGGAAAGAGAGCGTTTAGAAGCGTTAGTTACAGAATTGGGACTCGGAAATCAGGTACATTTTTGGGGAGCTTTACCTCGCGCTGAAACTCTTTCTAAAATGGGAGAATCTCACGTTTTGCTTCATCCCAGTTTGCATGATTCCGGCGGTTTTGTCTGCACGGAAATGATGGGGATTGGTCGCCCCGTGATTTGTTTGGATTTGGGTGGCCCAGCTACTCAAGTGACCGCTGAAACTGGAATTAAGGTGGCTGCGATCGATCCCGATCGCGCTGTGCAAGGTTTGGCAGAGGCTATAGTATGTTTAGCAGGGGATGCAGAATTGCGATCGCGATTGGGTCAAGCAGGTAAAAAGCGTCTGAAAGAAGTATATGATTGGGATGTCAAAGGTGAATTTTTTGCCCAATTGTACGAATCTATAGTCGATCGCAAATCTGGATAACTTCTGATCTATTCTATTTTATGCGATCGCAAAAACCAGAAAACTTGATTATGAGGAGAATAGAAATTGAGCGTTGCAATTATTACGGGAGCGGCTGGTTTAATAGGTTCCGAGGCTTGTAAATTCTTTGCCCAACAAGGCTTTGATGTTGTTGGGATTGACAACAATATGCGCCAGTTCTTTTTTGGTGCAGATGCTTCTACAAATTGGAACCGCCAACAACTAGAAAAATCCTTGGGAACCAAGTATTTTCACTTAGATGTTGATATTCGCGACTATGAAGCAATTACTAACATCTTTCAGCGGTATGGTGCGGATATCGAATTAGTAATTCACACAGCAGCCCAGCCCAGCCATGATTGGGCTGCCCGCGCTCCTAAAATAGATTTTACCGTCAATGCCAACGGTACTCTCAACCTTTTAGAGGCAACTCGCTTGTACTGCCCCAAAGCAGTTTTTATTTTCACTTCTACCAACAAAGTATACGGCGATACACCAAACAGATTGCCTTTAGTTGAATTAGAACATAGGTGGGAAATTGAACCAGGTCATACTTACGAAGGCGGAATTCGGGAAGATATGTCCATCGACCAATGTTTGCATAGTTTGTTTGGTGCTTCCAAAGTAGCGGCTGATATTTTGGTTCAAGAATATGGCCGTTATTTTGATATGAAAACCGCTTGTTTTCGGGGTGGCTGTCTGACTGGACCAAATCATTCTGGAACTCAATTGCATGGCTTTCTTGCCTATTTGATGAAGTGCGCCGTCACCGGAACTCCCTACACAATATTTGGCTACAAAGGCAAGCAAGTCCGCGATAACATTCATAGTGCAGATTTAATTTCAGCATTTTATGAGTTTGTTAAAGCTCCAAGAATTGGACAAGTTTACAATATGGGAGGTGGTAGATACAGTAATTGTTCGATGCTAGAAGCTATCCAAATGTCCGAGACAATTGCAGAACGCAAATTCAATTGGACTTATGCTGAAGGTAATCGCATGGGCGATCATATTTGGTGGATTAGTGATAACGGAAAATTCGCTAGTCACTATCCAGAATGGCAAATGAAATACAACGTCAAACAAATTCTCCAGGAAATTTATGACTGTAACCATGAGCGTTGGCTTAAAGAGGTACCCAATGATTGATCTTGGTAAAAAGAATGTCCTGGGAATCTTAGTAAATGCTGTGAATTACGAAGCGGCAGTTACTAAGATTATTGGGGCAGCCCACACCCGTACACCAATGTCAGTTTCGGCTTTAGCCGTTCATGGTGTCATGACGGGAGTTCTTGATAGCACTCACCGCTATCGTCTCAATCACATCGACTTAGTATTACCAGATGGACAACCCGTAAGGTGGGCATTAAATTGGCTCTATAAGACAGAATTGCCCGATCGCGTTTGTGGGCCAGTTGCGATGTTAGAAATCTGTGAACGTGCTGCCGAAGAAGGTTTATCTATCTATCTATATGGCTCTACAGAGTCTGTACTAGATACTTTGTCCAAAAATCTTTGTGAGCGTTTTCCCAAGTTAATTATTGCGGGAATGCAGCCTTCTAAATTCAAACAAACTACTGCCGGAGACAAAAAGAAAATCGCGCAGGAAATTCGCAATAGCGGTGCAGCAATTACTTTTGTCGGTTTGGGGTGTCCGCGCCAAGAAGTTTGGGCTTATGAATATCGCGATGACTTGTCAATGCCACTGATTGCTGTCGGTGCTGCTTACGATTTTCATTCGGGAAATTTGGCTAAATCTCCTGATTTGTTAGGTAAGTTGGGTTTAGAATGGGTGTTTCGACTAATTATGGAACCAGGGCGTCTTTGGCAGAGATACGTTTTATTGAATCCACTTTATATCTGGCTGTTTTTGCTACAAGCTTTGAAATTAAAACAGTTCGATCCTAAAGATGCCACACCACCTATGGAAGAAGTGCTGTACGGTTGAATTTTTAAGATTTGTTGTCATATCAATTGCGGTTGCACTCAGACATGATATTGAGGAGACGGCAGTGCCGTCTCCCTACCGAAAATAATATTGTAGGGAAACGGCAATGCCGTGTCCTAATTTTTGGTGTCCTAATTTCGGCTACTTGTTGGTCTGAATCATTATAGCCAAAAGGATTATGAAGGCAGTTGGCAGTAACTAAAAACCGAACTTGTCTCATCCGATAACTCACTTTCAGGAGCCTGATTAGCAACCATTGAGTCGGCAATCACCTGCTGCATATGTTCGATGCGAGCTTTAAAAGTCTTCTCAAAAGTGTTCTGTTGAGCAAAATTTAGTGACTTGAAAGACATCGCTTTAATTGCTTCCCGGTTCTGGCTGAGTTCTGCAATTTTCTTCGCCATCTGTTTAGGCTGATTCATTGGCACTACCCATCCAGTTTGCGACATTCCAGCAATTCCCTCAAATGCCTCATTCGCATACCCAACAATTGGTACACCGCAAGACATGGTTTCTATATAAGTACAGGAAGGATCGCCCTGGCGGTGACAGCACACAAACAAATCAATCTGCTTCTTGACAAAGGGAAAAAACTCGGTCTTAAAGTCTGGTACTCCGAGCATTTTCACACAATCATTCAGTTGATGGTTAGCTATTTGCTTGTGCATAGTCTCTTCTAAGTCACCAGAACCACTGATGAACATTTCAAATTTCACCTTCATTTTTTTAAGTTCCTTAGCAACTTCAATTAAATGATCGGCTCCTTTCATCTTAATCAAGCGACCTGAGAATACCAACCGCAGAGGGGTATCTTGAGATCGATTTTTAGTCCGCGTTTCAATATCAGCTTCTGTTGCTAACATATCCGCGCTAATCCGCGTGTCAAAGAAAAACAGTGGATTCCGGTTGATACCCTTGTACTCTTCGTAGGTGGGAGTGCCATTGCACTGCAATCCATCTGCCATTGCGATCGCCTGACGTTGCTTCATTTCTTGACGGTAAGTCCAGATAATTCTTCGCAAGCGAACCAGAGGATTATTCGTACTCACATTTACAATCTGTTTGCGAGTTTTCAGACTATACTCGGAAACATAAATACACGGCACTCCAGCTAACTGACATACTTTGCTGATGTGGTTCTGTCTGTGTTCCGGCACTGCCAGCACTAGGGAACTTTGGTGTTTGTGCAGTAGAGCCGGTGTGATTTGATCGAAAGAAATTACTTCTAATGTAAAAGGCAATTCATTAAGATTGAATACTTTCTGATCAATATTACCATTATCTACTTGCGTCTCTTCCATCATCACAGTTATGGAACCATCCCAATAATTTTGGAATTCTTCTACCGCTTCTATTAACTTGCGGGTCAGTAAAACCTTGCCATTTGGAAGTAGCTTGACTTGTAGAGGTTGCAAAATTATCAAATTGTTGTTGGTACGCATATATTAGACATTCCTTATTTTTTTACTTTTGACTATTGATGTGGTAGTGAATGCTTGACATAAATGTCAAAGACTGTCGATCTGGATGATTTTTGTTGAAATCTGATTTGATATTTAAATACTGAATAGCAGGCTTGTTTGACATCAAAAACCGCTTAATTACCATTGATAGCTCAGTGGTTAAAATTAGCAATTCACAGCCCTTTGTTGTCTATACAGACTAAGCAGAAAGAGGAACACTTAAACCGGATTTAGTTTGGTATGTAAAAATCATCTTTCAATCTACGTGTAAATGTCAAGAGGATTTTTTTATCTTTACCAATTCTTTATAATTTATACGTTAATTATAAAGATCAGGACAATTTCAGGGTAAATTTGCTTGGAATAGACTGCTATTACTTACTTTTGATATTTAGATATTATCTTCAAACTGCTGCGCCCAACCCAGTATCCAGCCGAATGATATCATTCTGAACCTTGGGGAAGTAAAACATTACAATATCGTTACAATGTCTGAATCTTAAGCTAAAAGGGATAAAACAAGGAAATTTTACCCCTTCTCTCTTCTCTAGTGGGAGGTCTTGATGCTAAACTTCTCTTTGATAAACCGGATATAAAGGTGCTTAAATGCGGATTTTAGGACGCGAGGCATCCCAAAATCGATCGGCATCATCTTGTCCGGCAACTTCCAATCCAAGACCTTCAGACTTTCCGGCTGCAAAAGCGGGAAATCAATAGCATCTAAATTCGAGCAAAGTCCCAATTTCATCGCCGCAGCTATAGTCGGAACGCTAGCCGGATCAACATTAATAATTGTAACTATGGTTCTATCCAAAGCAAACACGTCATTCGATGCACCCAGAATTCCCAAAAACTTAGGTTCACCGCCACTTGGCCCATTACCTTCGTGACCAATAATTCCGTCCAGAATAGTCAGATTTGGGTTAATTGTGCGTGCAGTTTCCACCAACATTTCACCAAATCTGGCACTATCTTTGCCAGCTTCCATATGCCACCAAGCCTTCATTTTGCCTGGGACACAGCCGAATAAGTTTTTGACCCCCATTGTCACGGTTAATTGGACGTGAGATTTCAATTTTGGCAAATTAATGACGACATCTGCTTCCATCGCTTCTTTGCAAAGTCGGAGATGATTGAATTCATCGCTGACAGTTTCGTAACGTTTTCCCTGAAATTCTACTACTGGCAAATTCAGTTCTTCTAGTAGTGGCAAATAGCCGTTAGCTTTCGCCACACCGATCGCACTACCGAAGGCTGGACTGTCACCTAGGAATGGTTTTCCACCCGCTTCTATGACCATTTTCGCCACACAGTAAACCAATTCTGGCCTGGTGACGCATTCTTTGGTGGGGCGAGAACCTGTGAGGAGATTGGGTTTGAGTAGAACGCGATCGCCTTTTTTGACAAAAGCTGACATTCCGCCCAAGGGTGTTAGTAGGTTTTCTAAGGATGTTTGCAGGATTTTGCGATCGTATGAATTGGCTTGAATTAAACTAACAGAAGGCATAGTGGGAATTGGGAATTGGGAATTGGGAATTGGGAATTGGGAATTGGGAATTGGGAA
>NZ_JAKJHX010000103.1:0-18613 GCF_021648855.1 Tychonema litorale BBK16
GGGGGGGGTTCTCTGTGGGCTGGAGGGAGTTAGGGGTTCTTTTTCCTTCTTCTTCTTTCCCCCCTTGGGGAGTAGGGGGTGGATTGGAGTTCATCCTACTTCCTTCCGAAAACTCCACCCACGCAAACGGCACTGATTCAGTGCTGAGACTATCATTAGGACTAGGTGGAACTCCCCCTTTACCAGTCACAGTAAATGCGTTTTCTGCGGCTTGGATGCAGGGATTTGCCACAATTAACTGCGCCGGATTGGCAACATTCTGTGGCAATTCCACTAACCCTTGAGCAGGATTCACCCCAGAAGAACTAAATGTGACACTCCCTTGCAAAGCCGGGCCTCCGGTTTGGGAAATAGCCGCGATGTCGCTAGTAGAAATCAAAGAAGTCGGACTTACCTGTAACTGGGCAAATTGAGCATCAGTCAATCCCAAACTGCTTCTCACCTCTTCGCGCCCCACAGCCCTAAAGCCAAAGACATTGGGTACATTGACATTAACACGGCCACCTTGAGCCGATCGCGCATTCGCCGTAATATCACTATTTTCCCCTGGAAGAGCCACCAAAATATCGCTTCGGAGGTTAATATTTCCCCCCTCAGAAATACCCGCATCCGTAGTAATTCGACTTCCGCGTCGCAACTGAATGCTTTGGGCTTGTAGGTTAATATTCGCTCCCGTACCAGAGACAGTAGTACCATCAATGCGGCCTTTGTTGTCAAGGGAAATTGAATCTGCTACAACATTAATATTACCAGCCCGTCCCGTTCCCCTAGCCAAAACCGTCACCGTCGCTCCATCTCGGACACTCAATTGACTGGTATTTAGATTCACCGAACCCGCATTTGCTATAGCATCAGCATTATTACCGAAGACTTTGCCAACGGAAGCGTCAATTTCACTGACAAATAAACCGTTATTGGCACTACCACTTACTTCTATGCGATCGGCATTAATCGTAATATCCCCCACATTTCCTACACCTAAAGAACTCGTAGAAACTATTCCCCCATCCCGCACCGTCAAACTAGGCGTATCAACACGGATATTTCCACCACGACTCGAACTCAGAGTTCCAGAAGTTAATCCACTAGCATTTTGATTTCCGCTACTCAAAAGTTGAGAAATCCCTGCAATCTCTACTGATTCACTCGCCCTAACAGTTAAATTTCCTGCGGGTCCACCTTTTTGAGAAAATAGAAACCTACCAACTAATACACCTGTTCCTAATGTGAAAGCAGAGCCGTCAGAGAGACTCAATCGCTTGGTATCAACCATAATATCCCCCGCTTTCCCGTTAGCGCCGATACTCAGCGTGCTGATTCCCGTTGACACAACCGTTCTCGGTCCAGAGTTGGACAATTCTACTAATTCAGCAGCTTTAATATTAATATTCCCCGACGATCCATCACTGTAACTCGTACTACCAAGGAGAGAACCATCGCGCATAATTAATCGTTGAACATCCAGGTTGATACTTCCTCCTGGGCCGATACTATCTTTAGCTGTGGCGTTGTTGATTCCAGAACCCACCATCTCAAAAGTATTGGCACGAATATTTAGATTTCCCCCACTTCCAGCACCAAGAGTAATGCCACTACCAACTACGCCATTACGCATTAGTAGGCTGCCAGTATCAATGGTAATATTTCCCCCATTTCCAGCGCCAGAAGTACCATTAAAAACAACCAATTGCGAGTCAAAAGGGTCTACCGTTCCCGACACCAAATATTTAATTACCAACTGCTGATAACCCTCTACTCCAAGTCCGCTCATTTCTACGGAATCAGTAGCACGGATGTTGATATCGCCACCTGCACCATCTCCTAGGGTAAAGGTGGAAAGTTGAGATCCATCCTTGACTTGCACATTTTGGGCAGTGATATCGATGCCTCTACTATCAATATTTCCCAGCGTCAGTCCATAAATTCGGGAATTGCTGATGCTGACATTTCCACCTCTGATATCAACTTTGCCACCTCCGACTCCACTGGTGTTAATCACGCTACCTGCCGAGAGTTCAATATTGCCAAAATTTTGAATATTATTATAGTTAAAAGTTAGACCGAGCGGAGTTTGCGCGAAATTAACTAAACCAGAATTAGCAAGACTACCGAGGACAATTTGTCCGCCACTAGCTGTCAAGTTACCAGTGGTCAGTTGTACACTACCTCCAATTAAGGCTAAAGTTTGATTTGGATCTACGGCTAAACCGACTTGATTGGTAATTGGAGTTTCTAGGGGAGGTTTTGGCTGGTTGATTTGTGCAGTTGCGATTGACCGATTGACAATTGTACCGGGATTATCTCGAAATCTCAAACCCACGGGAATATTTACTGTTAATAGTGGCGATTGCGGGTTAGCGCTACTGAATTCAAAGCCGTTATTAAAAACAATACTATCAGCAGTAGAACCAAGAAATGATCCACGTAAATCTAAACTAGCATTCGGGCCGAAGACGATTCCTTTTGGGTTGATTAAAAATAGGTTGGCGTTTCCCTGGACTCCCAATGTTCCTAAAATATTGGACTGGTTACTACCGGTGACGCGGGTAAAAATGTTAGAAATGCCATTAGGATTGACAAAATAAGCTCCACGCCCTTCACCGACGTTGAATTCTCGGAAACTGTGAAAGAGATTTGAGCCGCGAGTTGCGCCACCATTGATTCTATCTGAGGGTAAATTATTGATAGTATCGGGCACTGTGCGCGAACTTTCTGGGCCCAGGGTATTATCTGGGATGATTTGGGCGCAGGTTTTCGAGGGAAATAGTAACAGGAAAGCAAACAGTAGGGAGTAATGTAAGCGAGGCATAAAAAAATTATTTTTAGGATAAAGTCTATCTGTGTAATACCAATTCTATAGGTCGCTGCACAGAATGGGAAGCCTGAAATCCTTTTCGGTCATGGATATATTCTATGCAGCTTCACAGAAAAATGGTATAAGCTCATCTCGTTTCTCTAAAGGCTTTGCATTTGGCTGCTAATCACAATTTGCTCTACAGTGATTTCTAGTTCAGGAAAAGTTTTAGAGATAATGCGCTCATTACCTGTAAAATTTTGAACTAAATAGCGGTCATTTTCCAAAGAGTAAACAAAAACTGTGGGAATTTTGGGATTACCCAAATAAGCCCTAGAAGCGAGTGCTAAATAGTCCACAATCCAATACTCACAAATACCGAGCCGTTGATATTCATCTAACTTATCAACATAGTCGTCTTCCCAGTTAGTTGAAGTTACTTCTACTGCTAATTGGATAGGTTCGATAAGGGCTCCGTAGCCACGGACATTGCTATTCCATACTGATGCCTTAACCACGCCGACATCAGGATTTCTGCCTTGCTCTTGTCCAGAAGCTGTTACAGTTCTGAAAACTATATCTTTGTCAACGATATAGTCAAGTTCCAAGCGCTCGCTTTCTCTGTCGAAAGACTTAACTAGAAATCGTGCTACATTTTTATGAGCTCTGGTTGCTTCCACTTTGACAATCTCTCCATTTACAAGTTCGTAGATGCCCGATCCGTCTGGGTACTTTTCGAGAAACTCTACAAATGTTAGTTTAGTTTTTGTCTGAACCATAAGACAAGCCCTCTTGTGTTAACTAGGTTAGGATTTATATCGTTTCCGGTTCCATTATAATTATATATGAGGAAGAGTTATGAACTTGAATGAGTTACCGGGAGCGGAGCTAATTCTACCTGGACTGGACGATCTTCATCATGGTAAGATAAATACAGTTGGGTCATTGTTAGTCGCGATCGCAGCAACGCGCCTAGCCGAAGCGGGCTTAGATGTTCCGAAAGATCGTCTAGCCACAGAGCCAGAACTGACTCTGTACGCTCTTCTTGAAGATGAACGGGATGGGGTTACTTTTCAGCAAGCTGCTGAATCCTTCTTTGACCCATTTCTAGTTGTCGTTGATGCCAGCCGTAATGAGGAAACACGAGATGCTGTGATTGGGCTGGATGCTCGGTGGAATCTACTGTATGTGGTTCACATTGAGCATGAAGAAAATGTCATTCGGATTATTTCAGCGCGAAAAGCAACTCGTCAGGAGAGAATACAGTATGAAGATTGAAGCACTAAAGCAGAGATTAGATCGAAATCGCCCCATGACTAGCGTGACGATCCGTATGCCCGAAGATGTTGTTGAAGATCTGAAAAAAGTCGCTCCATTATTGGGCTTTTCAGGTTATCAACCATTAATTCGTGCTTATATTGGTCAATGTTTACGCCTTGATTTAGAACGATTTGAGAGCGAGACAGTGACAGCCTTGGTAGCAAGTTTGAAGCGTCGAGGTGTTAGTGATGCAGTGATCGATGAAGCATTAAGTGAAGTCGTTCATGCTGAGTCTTATTAATTGTGTATAGCCAGCAGTACAACAACGCCCATGCACAATGCACCTGACTATAGGAAGGATTAATTAGGCAAATTCAAATGGCAATTAACACTTCTTTAGAGGAACGGCTTGCAGTAGTGGAAGCAGCGATCACTGAGTTGCAGAAGCAAATTGTGGCTTCTCAACCGACGAATTGGTTGCAACAAATTATAGGGTCTTTCAAAGATGAACCTGCCTTTGAGGAGCTACTTGCCTATGGACGAGCGATTCGCCAAGGGGATGAGTCTCTCCTCGAAGCTCAAGATGAGCTATGAAATATTTACTGGATACAGATCATCTGAGTATTCTTCTATTAATGCCTTCATACAACTGATTGATCGCTGAGGGTGTTAGATCGAATCTCTTTCACCCATCAAGTTAAGTGCTTGAGTCGAATCGTGCGGCGAACTCGATCTAGGAAAGGAGATTCTGATGGGGAGTAAGAAGGCGTTGACATATATCTATCGATATGCGGTATTTTTAGACTAGATACAGTGTTGTACCGCAACTGCGACATAATTATTAAGTTAGGTGGCTTAGATTGCCAGTCGAGACAGTGTTTTGGAGATAGTTGATGGAGAGATCGAAGCTCAGTCATCTTCACGTTAAGGTGGAATTGCTGCATGAAGATACCAGATAGATACATTAAGGTGGATTCCATCAACACTCGTTACTGGAGTACAGGCACTCAAGGAAGTCCTGTCATTTTGCTCCACGGTGGCGGCAGTTCCATCGAAATTTGGGAACAGAATATTCAAGCCCTAGCCCACCACCATCGTGTGTTTGCCTTCGATATGGTCGGTACAGGTTTATCAGACAAGCCAGCAGGCACTTATTCATTGGACTACCAACTTCAGTTTCTAAAAGCTTTCCTGGATAGACTCGAAATCCAAACAGCAAGTTTGATTGGCAATTCAATGGGCGGAAGTATTGCACTCAAGTTTGCCCTGGAATTACCAGAGCGAGTGAGCAACCTCGGATTAATATCGAGTTTTGGATTGGGGCAAGAAATCGATATTGCTGACCGTCTACTGGCGGCGTTTCCAGCGATCGCGAAACGGATTCCGCCCAGTCGAAGGGGTGTCAGAATGGTACTGAACAGTTGCGTTTACGATCCCAAATCAGTTCCAGAGTCCTTGATTGAACTGAATTATCAGCGGTTTAATCTCCCTGGTCAAAAGGAAGCCCTAATTTCTCTATTAGTTGCTAATTTGGATTTTTGGGGAGTGCGTCGAGAGGTTTTTAGTCCGCTTGTTCAGCACCTCGATCGCATCAAAATTCCAACCTTAATCATTTGGGGAAAACAAGACTCAATCATACCCGTTGCTCATGCCTATGTTGCTTCCCAAAAAATTGTCAATTCACAGTTGTATGTTTTTGAGCGGTGTGGGCATTGGGCGCAGGTTGAGTATCCAGAAAAATTTAATCGTTTAGTTTTGGAGTTTTTAGCATAGTTCTCAATGTAGAGTCAGCCACCTAACACGGCGTTGGAGCCGATGGGCGAAAAGTTATCGGTCTCCGTTTCAGTGTGCTCTGCTTCGGGTTCAACCTCCTAATACAGCATCCTGTCGTGATATCCCGCAGTTTAATCGTACGATCGAGACCGCCACTTAATAAAATTTGACCGTCAGCGTTAAAGATGAAAGTGTTGGGTTTCGATCGCACTCAACGCAACCCACAATTCAGAAAGCAAAATAATTAATCCTAAAATAGAGGCCTTTTTCCTGGAAAGTTCGATCGCCTGCTTGCCCGCAGAACAGTGCAAGAACCATGTTAAAATTTCTTGCTAAAACTTCGATAATACGATCGTTCTTGATGTATAGGGCAAAGTTAACGCCATACCACGCTATACTTTGCTGGTTAAAGTAAAAAACGTAAGATTTGCCGTGACCGATGAGAGCCTTTACCTCAAAAAATTTTTAGATCCTATAAAGGTATGCAGACGATATAAGCCCAAATTCGGTCTAGGTAATAGAGAAGAAGGGATAGATCTGACGCGGTTCTTGTCAATCTATGGAGCAGACCCATTCTATTCATGGATTGGTCTTGACTCAGATTTGATGTATGCAGCTCACAAGGCTGCTGGGGGGATGACTTCGGTTTACCGACAGATTGGAAAAGGCTGTGAAAATCTATTCAGGCAGATAATCATTGACCAGACACAATATGATGATCCAAATTACGCCCTGTGGTCTTACATTACAAAAACCAAAAATGATAAGAATAAAACTTTGTCATTAGATGCGCGGCTGGAACTTAGCCAAATTCGGAATATTGAAGTCAAAGCAAGAGTTATTCAGTGGATAGCAGACTATAGTATTTCTCTCAGTGTACCTGCACCCTTGAACGGAGCAGTGTTTGAAGTTCGACAAGGATATAAAAGTAAAGATAGCAAGAGACAGAATGCTGACATAGACAATATTGCCGTTGCTTGGGCAAACGGCTACCTTCCAGTTTTTGCAATTTTTTCTTCTCAGATTGATACGGATTTGGTGTTGCGCTACCGAAATAGTCGTGGAGGAATAATCATTGGCACGACATCAGGGAATAATCAAACTTCGCTATTTGCTTTTTCCAAAGAAGTTTTGGGATATGACTTAGCAGATTTTTTTCATAGGAATTCTGAGGTAATCAAAAGCGAAGTTTACAGCACTTTAGAAATTTTATTGAGGGCAGAATGATGAGATCTACTGTCCAACAACGATCTGACTATACTTTTAAAGCTAATCTTAGTCTTGGAAGACACGGATGGCTTCGTCTTACACCAGCATATGGCGTGAAGCTGGTTGAAAAACTTTTGTCTTCGTCTAATACCGAAGCGATTATTC
The DNA here is from genome assembly GCF_021648855.1 of Tychonema litorale BBK16. Classification (GTDB taxonomy): domain Bacteria; phylum Cyanobacteriota; class Cyanobacteriia; order Cyanobacteriales; family Microcoleaceae; genus Microcoleus. The sequence continues at coordinate 7,202 of NZ_JAKJHX010000103.1, forward strand.
TTGATCCTTTTTCTGGTACAGCTACAACAGGGCTTGTTGCTGCTGAACTAGGGTACAAAGCTTATTCATTTGACATCAACCCATTTCTGATTTGGCTTGGAAATGCTAAATACCGAAATTATGCTGAAGACTGTCTACTAGATATTCGTAAAAAAGCATCGCAGGCTTTGAAGGAGTATAAGAGTCAATTAGAGCAAGATAACTGGACACCACAAATATTCAACATTGAGCGGTGGTGGTCTGGCTATACGCTCAATGTTCTTGCCGCCCTGCGAACCGCCTTAGTGGAGCAATTTGGACAACCTGAAGAGAACGATGAATATAGTGTCGTTTGGATCGCCTTCTGTCGTTTGATAATCGAAACTTCATCGGCAGCTTTTAATCATATTTCGATGTCATTTAATGACACTGTAACTCATCATGAGATTGAATATATTGAAGAACTTTTTTTGGACATACTTGATTTTGTACTTAGATCTGCCGAGAAGAATATTATGGGTAATGCTAGAGTCCTGAAGGTAGATTCTCGCAATATAATCAGTGTCGGCAATATCAAGATAAATAAGGTTATAACTTCGCCGCCTTATCCAAATCGAGTTAGTTATATTCGTGAACTTCGTCCTTATATGTATTGGACAAAATTTATAAATGAAGCCAAAGAAGCAGGTGAACTAGATTGGTTAGCTATTGGTGGAACTTGGGGAATTGCAACAAGTCGGCTCAATTCTTGGACGATACAAGAAGAAGATTTACCAGAAAGTATCTTCTCAACTGTAAACAATATAAGGATGTCTGACGGAAAAAATTCAAATCTTTTATCGATTTACGTCTTGAAATACTTTCATGATATGCACTTGCATTTGAGTTCAATCAGATCCATTTTAGAAGATGGAGCTGAACTTCATTATATTGTTGGTAATTCAACTTTTTTTGGTAATATGGTTGATACGGCAGCCTTATTTTGTGATTCCATGAGAATTCTTGGGTACTCCAAAATTCATTCTGAAATTGTCAGAAAACGGAACTGTAACAAGGCTTTGTATGAATACTGTGTTTCTGCAATCTGGTCTACAGGCTAACCATCGCGTTGGAGCAGACGGTATCAAAGTTATAGCAGTTGCCAAGGCGATTAGGATATTTCGGTCACTGAGCGTAGTCGAAGTGGACATTTCGACTACGCTCAGTGACCAAAGCGACTTGGCGGTTGCTATACTTGTGAAAAGCAACAATTTTTTGCGGCGGCTCAACGCAACCCACAATTCAGAAAGCAAAATAATTAATCCGAAAATAGAGGCCTTTTTCTTGGAAAGTTCGATCGCCCCCTCCGACATTAATCAAAGGAAAACCATAATCTAGGCGCGCATTAAACCGATCGCCCATTTGCCACAACAGCCCCACACCAGCACCCAGAAGCTTGTCAGAATCAGGATTCGCTTTTTCCCCAGAATTGTTCCAGCCTACCCCCAAATCGATAAATGGAGCCACCTGCAACAATCCTTTGACTTGCGGTACACGCCAAATTGGGAAACGCACTTCCGCAGATGCGATCGCACCGCTATCAGTCAACAGCAAATCTTGGCGATATCCGCGCACACTTTGCACACCACCGATCCCGATTTGTTCGAGAGAAAGCAACGGGCGATCGGCTAATTGAACATCAGAACGTACAATCAGTAAGGTTTCTGGTGCTAACACTCGCACATATTGGGCTTGTCCACGCCACGACAGAAAACTGCTATCTGGCCCGCTATTATTGCTAGTAGCGCCAAACAGATTAGTACCGATCGAGAATTGCGATCGCGCCGCGAACACTTGATTAGAACTACGCTGCACGTATTCTTGGAAAAAGCGCACAGCAGAAACACGGGTTTCACCGCGATCGTTTGCACCCGCCGACAGCGGAAATGGTTCACCAGAAAGGGATGTATTGCTTTCTTGCCGCGATAATATTAGTCCTAAAGCTAAATTGCGATCGGGCTTTTCGACGATCGGTTGGCGGTAACTTAATTCGTAAGTGCGCGATTTTCCCTCAATCCCAGCAGTATCAAAGGGTTCCTCAATAATACTCGTGCTCGCAGCACCCACCGCTAACCGAATTGTCCCGTTGCGAGGATTGACTGGAACTGTATAACTGCCGTTGATTTCATTGCTACCATCGGTGTTAGCGTAGGATACCTCCAACCCATCTCCCAAACCGAGCAAATTTGCTTGATTGATTCGCACGCCGCGCCGAAAACTGCCGACACTGGGCGATCGATTATTGTCCGTGAACACTTCGCCACTAAAGCTGTTTGCCTCTTTGACTCGGACTTCTAAACGACTGTTTTCGGGGCGGCTTCCAGCTTGCAATTCGGCGGAGATATTGCCAATTAAGGGGTTGAGTTGCAGTATTTGTAAGGCTTCCAGCAGCCGATCGCGATTCAATGGCTTTTTGGTAGCAATGGCTAAGCGCGATCGCAGATAACTTGAATTTAGCCGACGGTTGCCGGTAATGGAAATTTCCTCTACTCCGCCTTCGATAATCTGAATTTTAACTACCGCCCCTTGTCTCGAAAAGCTTTGATTGGCGGGAATTACGGCACCGGAATTGATATATCCGGCTGCTACATATTTTTGAGTTACGGCTGCTTCCACTGCGATCAGTTCCGCAAAGGTGATTTCGCGTCCCAGGAAGGATTTAGTGATTTCAGCTAGTTCGCGATCGCTAAAAGCTGTGTTGCCCTCAAATTCAAAGCGATCGACCCGAATTGTACCCGGAATCTCTGGTCTAACTTCGCCTTCAGCGGGTGTTGGCTGGGTCGGTTGCAGGGGAGACGGTTCTGGGGTTTGTGGTGGCGTAGGAGCGGGTAATTCGGGTTCTCTGGGTTGAATTGGGTTGGGGAGTTGGCTGATCTCAATTCCGGTTACACCGGGATGATGTTGATTGTTGACTGTTGGCTGTTGACTGTTGGCTGTTGACTGTTGGAACAATACCGATGCTACCGGGTTTGATATGGGTTGGGAATTGCGATCGATTTCTGTGGGTGAGTTTTGGGGGTGGGGGATTTCTAAATTATCAATATTCGAGGTCGATTTTTCAACTGTAGTTGCAGTTGTCGGTGCAGGTTTTCCTAATAAGAAAAATCCAGATATGACTATAAATATAAATAGTTTGTGGGAGCGGTAAGTCATGTTAGTTATATAATTGAATATTGAGATTAAACCGCGAAGACACGAAGAGCGCGAAGGAAGAAAGGAAGAAAGGAAGAAAGGAAGGAAGAAGTAAGTATATCTTCTTTCTTCGTGTCCTTCGCGTCTTCGCGGTTGATTGAATCTTACTTTATTTGACTACTGGGCTAGTCCAACTAATTTAGCGCTCAAATCCCACATCCGATGGCCTTTTTCATCATCTCTAGCCTGGGGAGAAACCTTCTGCACAAAAGATGCGCCATCCTTTTTCTGACGATTCCCCCAACTCCAATAGGCGCCGGATTGTTTATATTCGGGATCGGCTACCACCATTGCTAGTCTTTCTCCTGCTAATTCCTGGGAAACATAACCTCCGGTGATATTTTTTTGGAATAAGGGGAAAAGTTTCTGAAACAAGGGATAGTGATTGCGGAAAAGTGGGGTATCGGCTACACATCCTGGATACAATGACGTGAAAGTAATTCCGGTAGATTCGTGAAAACGTCGGTGCAATTCCCGCATCGTCAGCACATTACAAACTTTACTATCTTTGTAAGCCTTAACTGGCTCAAATTTTTTGCCATCAACCATCGAAACAGGTTCTTTAAAACCTGCTTCAAAGCCTTCAAATTTGCCCAAATCTGGCCGTGGTGGAATCTTTCCGCCCAACTCATCTGGATTGTGGGTTACGGTTCCCAAAATTACTATCCTCGCATCGGTATAGTAGGAAGGCTTCATATTCTCCATCATTAGATTGCAGAGGAGAAAATGACCGAGGTGATTGGTAGTCATCGTCAACTCAAATCCTTCTGGGCTGCGCTGGGGTTCCTTAATCAAGGGCATATAGATGGCGGCGTTACACACCAAGGCGTCCAAAGGCCTGCCACTTGCCTTGAATTCCCTCGCAAACCGTCGTACACTCTCCAAATCGCCTAAGTCTACCTGCATGATGGAGTAGCTACCTTGGGGGATTCCTAATTCTTGGGCTGCGTCTCCGGCTTTTCGCACATCCCGACAGGCCATGACTACGTGCCATCCCTTGTCTGCAAGGGCTTTTGCGCCGTACAAACCGACGCCGGAGGATGCACCGGTGATGATAACTGTTGACTTGTGATTTTCTGCCATGATCTTAAAAAATGTTGCGATCGCGATTGCTGATTTTCAGACTCTCAAACTCCCAAACTCGTAGCTTGGATGTTTTGAAATGTCCTACGCTTATTAGAATATGGGCAAATGTTCTAGATCTCAACCACCTTTTTGCTATTAGCCTAAATATGGGCATTTTAGCTGTGATATCGTAAACCCGCCCCCACCCAACCCAAACTCACAGTAACAATGGCTCAATTTTGATTTGCACCTCCTCAATCACATCTTCAGATACAGACTCAACGAATCGAACACCGCGAGCTTTCCAGTCTAAACACTTGATTTGATCGGCAAGAATTACTCCTTGAACTTTCAATCCAGTCGGCAAGGGAACTTCAAAAGGATACCCTTTTTGCTGCTTTGTAATAGGCATAAATAAAGCCAAGGAACTTTTCTCATTGTAAGTACGAGGCGACAACACAAAAGCAGGTCTAAGTCCTTTTTGTTCGTGTCCCTTGGTTGGGTCAAAATCTAAATAAACGATATCGCCTCGACTCGGAATGTAGGGATTTGATTGTGTCACCAAATTTCATTCCCCACAGCAACTCCACTATCAATCTCGGTATGAAGATTCTCTGGGGTAATCGCCTCAACTAACTCTTCAAGCGAATACCGCCGACGAATTATCGGCTCGATTGTCAGCCTACCATCTATCAATACAAGCTGTACTTCTGAACCTTCAACTAAGTTAATCTCTTTAGCTAAATGCTGTGGAATCCTAACAGCAAGACTGTTTCCCCACTTGGCGATTGTTCCAACCATAGCCTAATCCTCCTTTTTCAAGGATATACAGCACTTTTCAAGTATGTGAGATACATAGTTCTTGTAGGGACACGGCACTGCCCATTAGTGTCAACTTAACGTCAAACCCTGTCAGAGACTATTGTTTGACGACTAGGGCCAGATCCCCCCTAGCCCCCCTTAGGTCGGGGGGGACAAGAGTCTTCTCAAAGTCCCCCTTCTTAAGGGGGATTTAGGGGGATCTGGACTTAGGGAAAAACGAGATTTATCAAGGCTTTCAGGCTTAAGTTGACACCTATGGGCAGTGCCGTGTCCCTACGGGATATTGATAGTACCTATAAACCTGCAATCTGCTGTATATACAGGGTGTTTACACTATGGTAAGTCATATTTCCCTCAAAATGGTGTTTCTGCTTTGAGGTGCAGTGTTTCTCCCAACTGTGGATGCTGAAAGGAAAGCTCTCTGGCGTGTAAGTGTAGCCGATTCGCAACAGCGCAACATCCGTAAAGCCGATCGCCCAAAATCGGTATTCCCAATCCTCTCACATCGGCTGCATGAACTCTCAATTGGTGGGTACGCCCTGTTAGTGGCAAAAATTCGATGCGATCGCAATTTCCCTCTCTTCCAATCACCTGAAACTCAGTTATACTAGGCTTTCCATACTCAAAGTTAACTGTTTGGTAAGGCCGATTTTTTGGATCGCCCCATAGTGGAAGTGCGATCGATCCATTTCTAATATCTATCACACCGGAAAGTACCGCTTCATATACTTTTTGAATCTGTTTTTTCTCAAATTGTAAACTCAATTTTCTGTGAGTTTCTTTGTCCCGTGCTAATATCAAAATCCCTGATGTCTCTAAATCTAGACGATGCACTGCATTTAAGTGCAAATCATCCGAATATAAGTTACGAAAACGACTTAAAACACTATCTTGATTTTCTAAATAACGACCAGGAACTGATAGTAATCCTGAAGGTTTATTGATGGCAATCAACCATCTATCTTCATAAATAATTGGTAGCATTTTGCTGGGTTTAGGAACAGGCATCTTGCCTGTTCCACAAGAAGAATCATTGTTTGTGGGGTCGGCATCTTGGCTGCACTCCATCTCTTTCCCAGACTCTTCTGATTCATGAGAATGTAAGGCTGAAAATAAATGTTGGTTTTTGTCGAGTCTAGATCCCCCTAAATCCCCCTTAAGAAGGGGGACTTTGAAAGTATTTCTTGTCTCTCCCCGATTAAGGGAAACTTTGAGAGTATTTCTTGTCCCCCCCTTATTAAGGGGGGTTAGGGGGGATCTAGACTTCAAGACAAACAAGGGAGACTGTCGGTTTGGCCTTAAGTTTTCACTGTCACCAACGGGATATGCCTCGCAATCATTAACATCATTAGAAACCATCGAATTTTGAGCTAATCCTGATAGCAAAAATCCCATCAATGGCTGACACCGATCGCCACAAGCACCATAAAACTCTCCCTGAACTTTGTCCCCCGATGACGGGCCCCACCAAAACTCCGCCATTGCCAACGGTTTCAGGTTGTGTAATGCCGCACAGTGGAGCAATTTTGGTGCACAACAATCCCCGGTTCCTGTCGGTATCGAACCACTGGGCATCAATTGCTGGAGCGATCGCGAATTTCCCAAAAAATTAACCAAAGTATAAGCCTCGTGCATCTGCATCTGGAGTTGGCGAGAAAGTTCTTTTCGCCGTTGTTTCAGTTCACGCATCTGCTCATCCGCAATATCAATCAATTGTTTGAGCGGTTGCAATTTCTCATCCCGATTTCGCTTAAAATGCCTGCGTTCAATTCCCTCTAATCTACTTGCTTGATTCAATTCTTCGAGAGCTATTTCCAGTGTTTTTCCTGCCAGAGTTCTGCACAATAAATCGCGTTGTTCATCTCGTTGCTGCTTGCAAGTTTTGTGCCGATCGCCCAAATCACCCAATTCCAACTCAAACTCCCGCAAAAGCGCTTCATATTCCACACGCTGGGGCAGTTGTTTCAGCGCTATCAGTTCCTGTTTCATCGACTCCAATTCAGCCAAAGTGTGAGCTTCTGCCAAAGCCACGCGATCGCGTCCGGGAATCGGCTCTACCCAGCCTTCAACAGCGCTACAACCGTTCAAAAGCCCCGAAAATGCTTTGAGTACCATTTTTCCCCCGACCTGGGTTTCAACTAGCAATATGCCGTACATTTTGCCCTCGCGGGAATGACGCTCGTCCCCAGCCAGATGCTGCATCAAACCACGGGCGATCGCCTCACACTCAAGAGTTCGAGGCAATCTCAGCAACTCACCGCTTTGAGGACAAAGACCTTGATAGCAATAATTGGTGCTAGAGGCGATCGAGTCCCATTTATTGGTATCGATAAAATCTAAAAGTGGGTGCAAAAATACCATACAAAGTTTAATTAAAAATATGTTAAATTTATCTCGTAACAGCAGACACTTAAGTACAACATAAGTTAACATTAAGACCGCAAAGCTTGTTGTCCTACAAAACCTTTATGTGCAAGGCCCATGCCAGACTTCTCAACTTCTGCCCCGAAAACCTCCAATAACAACTTCTCAAACCCCCAATCGACCTTGCTGCCTCCATTTCTGAGAATTTTTGCAGCATTTCGAGATTACGATCGGGGCAATAGATTGTACGCATCGGGCAGATACGAAGCGGCAGTGGATTATTATGGCAAAGCAGTCCAAACTAAGCCAGATTGGGCTAGGGCATGGCTGAATTTGGGTAAGGCTTACAAGCAATTAGCTCAATATGTAGAAACAGTAGCTTGTTGCGATCGGGCTATAGCTCTCAAGCCAGAGGAATATTGGGCTTGGATGCTACGGGGTACGGCACTGCTAGGCTTACAAAATTACTCCGAGGCGATCGCGGGTTTTGACCAAGCAGTTCTGATTAATGACGAAAAACACGAAGCTTGGTATCAACGGGGACGAGCTCTGGAAGAATTACAGCAGTGGGATGCTTCGGCAAGTTCTTACAAAAGAGCAACCGAACTTCACCCCAATTTGCCCGCCATGTGGTGTCGCCTAGGCAATGTGCTTTTGCAAGCGCAACGGAACGCTGAAGCTGTGGCTGCCTATGAGCGCGCACTGAAACTCGTACCGACTAATTGGGAAGCTTGGTTGAACCGAGGTTTGGCTCTGATGAAGACAGAACGTTATCCTGAAGCTGTCACTTCTTACGATCGCGCCATTCAACTACAACCCACAAATTGTCTGGCTTGGTTCAATCGGGGTATTGCATCAGCAAAACTGCACCGATATGTAGATGCAGTCAGGGCTTACGATCGCGTAATTCAACTACAACCCAATGACTACGAAGCTTGGTTTTATAAAGGCATGGCCCTCAAACACCAGCAGCGCTATGCCGCCATCGCTTGTTTCGACAAAGCTATTCAAATTAATCAATTGTATCCTGAAGTATGGATCGGGCGCGGTCAAACTCTGTCAGAATCAGAAGAGTATTCCGAGGCGATCGCAGCCTTTGACAAAGCAATTCAAATCAATCCAAATTTCCCCGAAGCTTGGCTAGGTCGAGGAATCGCTCTAGCAGGATTGGAACGATACAAAGATGCTATTATCGCTTACAGTAATGCCCTACAAATTCAAGGTAATTTTCTAGAAGCTTGGAACTTGCGAGGTGAAGCTCTCGAACAATTGCAACAGTACGAAGAAGCGATCGCCTGTTATGACAAAGTAATTTCCCTAAGTTCTGAAGCACAAATTTCATCAAAAGTTGGATTGCAGCAAGGAGAAGCCCTGGAAAAATTGGAGCGCTACCAAGAAGCCGTCGCAGCATACAACCAAGTCATTGAAATCATGCCGGACAATTTTGAAGCTTGGTTAAAACGTGGCAATGCTCTCGAAAAATTGCAACAATATGAACCAACTCTAGCAGCATACGATCGAGCAATTACTATTTGGCCAGACAACTATCAAGCCTGGATGCACCGGGCAATTTTGCTAGCAAAAATGGAACGCTATGCAGAAGCAGTCGTAGCTTGCGATCAAGTAATTCAACTCAAACCAGACAACTGGGAAGCTTGGGCTCACCGAGGCGATGTGTTGCAAAAATTGCAGCGGAATCAAGATGCGATTAGTTCCTATGGAGTTGCCTTAGAAATTAAACCAGACTATTATGAAGCTCTCATGAGTCGAGAGGAATTGAGACTGAAGGACACAATGCCAGGAAAATGGTAATTAATAACATAAAATGACAAAATTATTAGATGAAATACTTTCAGTAGAAATCTCAAATCTCATCAATAGTAAACCTACAAAATGCTTTGACAACGCTTATCAAGCAGCATTAGCTATGGAAGGTGCAATCTACGTCCAAGGCTTTTTTGTATCCTCTGAATTCCCAGACAAAGTGATCGAGTATAGTTGGATAGAATTGGGCGATCAAATTATCGATCCAACCTTCCCCCACCTCGGTTTAAACGCCGAAAAACTGTACTATTTTCCAGCCCAAAGTCTCAGCCTCAAGCAAATAAAAGGGATTATAGAAGAATCCAAAGAAGATTATCCTCTTGACGATCCATTGCCAGTTTATGGAGATTTGCCCTATGAATATTACGGCGACTTAATGTTAGGCGGAAAAGAGTACCAAACCGCTTATTTGTTGGCTTTAGATAAATGCCGGGAATTGAATCCACCTCAAATAGAGGAAACAAAATGAGTCGCAATTTTTTTACCCCACCCCAACCCTCCCCTTAGCAAGGGGAGGGAGTAAGAAATTCGCAAATGATTTAGGGACAGGGCAGTGCCCAAGGAGTGTCAACTTAAGCCTGAAAGCCTTTGTATCTCTTGTTCACCGCACTTATCAATAAAATTGACAAAATTAAATATAATGGAAATACAGGAAGCAGATGTAGCAATTTCTGAATTTGAACGATCGCAGGTTCCCAGCGTTTGGGCAGCTTTGAATAAAACCCAAATCATTGCAGAAATGCGATCGCGCATCCAAAGCCCTTTCCAAGTAAATCAAGGCGGACAACCTTTTTGTGGCCCCGCTACCATCGCATTCACATTGATCAAGCAAAACCCTCTCCGCTACGTCAAAATCTGTCGCAATCTTTTTGAAGCAGGCAGTTTTCGGACTCAATCTATGCGATTGATTTCTCCCTCAATCCCCCTGCGACGTAGCAAAGGAAACTTGCGAATGCCTCAAGTAGATTGGATGCTTTTATCAGCGCTGCGGGAATCAGAAAACTTGATGTTTCCAGTCGAACCAAACGCCCCAGAAATTATCCGCAATATTAGCGGTATGACCAAACCTTGGGAAATGATTGGTTGGGCGCGAGAAATTCTGGGTAGTCGCGATGTGAAATGTCATTATGCTTATTTTGGTGGCGACATTCCAGCACTGCGGGCCGCCGATGCAGCGATTCAGGCTGGGGGATTTGCTTTTGGTTTGATTACTGCTGAAGGAATGCTGGGAAACAAACCGCCACTGATACCTTATCCCGGTCACTGGGTAGCGTTGTTAGGAAATATGGTAATTCAAGATCGCGATCGGGTGAGCTTTGATGTCTATACTTGGGGTAAGCAAATGCGCGTGGATCTTCCTAAAAGTTCTTTTGAGAAGTATTTTTGGATAGCAATTGCGGGACGTTAATCCGATATTTTGGCTTAATTTAAAGATGTCCAAGATTTATACCCAGGCGGAACTCATTAACATCCTGGAAGCAGAACGTCAAGCTTGCTTGCACGGGCGGCGTCTCAATCTGGCTGAAACCGATTATACAGGAAACCCCGTGATCGATCGCTTTCTCAAATCTGAGGGCGTTCAAAAGTTCACTGCTTATCAAAATTTCAAGGCCGCTGTACACGAATATCAACGGGAACATCAAGTTTCTGGAATTGTTTGGCGGGAAATGACGGTTAAAGGAAACACCCTTAGTTATCCAGCGGTGGAGGATGAATTAATTGCTTTACCAATTGATTTAATGACGCTGAAAGCAGCCAAGATTTCGATGCTGGAATTCTGGCGGCAAGTCACTTTGGGGATGGATTTGTATTTAAGTATTAACAGTGGCAAGGATTTTCGTGCGATCGAGCCTATGGACATAGAGGCGATCGTACAGCGCACAGAATGGGCTAGTCTTTGGAAGTGGGAAAAGTTGGATTTTTTGGAAATCTTGCTGCAATTGGGCTGGGGGAAGCCGGAGGAGGCTTATTACAAGCGGGGATGGCCAACATCGGGGAGCGAGTATATTCATGCTGTCAAACCTGGACAAAAACCAATTTGTTAGTTGTTAGTTGCTGTACCCTGAGCGTAGTCAAAGGGTTCCTCACTCGTTACCAGTTAAAATTTACAGTAGGGGCAATTCATGA
>NZ_JAKJHX010000103.1:18713-18785 GCF_021648855.1 Tychonema litorale BBK16
ATTGCCCCTACTGTGAATTGCCCCTACTGTGAATTGCCCCTACTGTGAATTGCCCCTACTGTGAATTGCCCT
>NZ_JAKJHX010000104.1 GCF_021648855.1 Tychonema litorale BBK16
CAGTCTGTGAAGCGTAAAGAATCCCCGTGCGTTTACGCCGGGGAGTATTTCAACATCCATGAAGCACAGCAACGCCATCAAAATTTTGGTCAGGTGCAAAATGCCTTCGTGCGAATCGTTAATGACCAAACGCAACAAGAAGCTGTTCGCTACGACCTTGTAGAAGATTATTCTATAGAGACAGCGCTGATTATGGCTGAACTTTATCGCAAAGACGGTGAGTGGCGTCTCAATGCAGTCGGATCAGGTTATCAAGGTGGTTTACAAGCATTACTTGATCGCTATAGTACCTAAAAAGCTAACAGGTAAAACACATGGGAATTAACCTACAAAAAGGACAGCGGATATCCCTTTCCAAAGAAGCGCCAGGGCTGACAAAATTGGTCTGCGGATTAGGCTGGGATGTGGCAAAACGCTCAGGTGGAGGTGTATTTGGGGCTTTTAGTAATGCTCCAGATTATGACCTGGATGCCTCAGTGATTTGTTTGGATCAAAATGGCAAACTGAATGATACCACCAATGTCATTTATTTTAGCAATCTCTCCCATCGTTCAGGAGCTATTACACATTTAGGTGATAATCGCACTGGGGCGGGAGACGGGGATGATGAGAAAATACTGATCGATTTATCTCGGATGCCCTCACAAATTGTCAAACTGGTTTTCACAGTTAACATTTACGATTGCATGGCACGTAAGCAAGACTTTGGACAAGTTCAAAATGCCTTTGTGCGCTTGGTTAATCAGTCGAATAATCAAGAACTTGCAAAATATAACCTATCAGGTGCTGAATACCAAGGTATGACGGGGATGCTGATGGCAGAAATCTATAAGCACAATGATGAGTGGAAAATGGCTGCGATCGGCAACGGTGTTAAAGTTAATGGGTTAGAGGAACTTGTGAAAACCTACGTTTAACTGTTTGCTCAATATACTGCTCAAATGTAGGGGCAATTCATGAATTGCCCCTACATTTCAGAGGAAAATCATACTTTAAATCAGCAACGCCTCCTCTTCTAGGGACTCAATAACTAATCGCTCTTTCTAGCGGTGATTGCAACTGAAGTTCCAAAGGTCGATCGGACCGAATTTCGATACCGGGAAAATCACTTTTTACTAATACTTTATCGCCGATTTCAGCATGAGAACTCGGCCAGAGTACCCAACGACTTCCTTGAGTAAGAGTGTTTAAACTTTCAGAATGTTTTGTATCATACTGAGTCAGCCAAATAATCGGCAGTTTGGGGCGTTTTTCAACAACATCTTCCCCTGCATTTACTGCTGCTAAAGTTTCCAAAACTACTCGGTTTCCCGATACTATTCCCGTTCCGGTAGTCCAAAGTTTGACGTTTAACAAACGCTTGCTAGCATAGAAGTAAAGGGATGCAGCTACTGTCACGGCTTGTTCAAATTCCTTTGGTTCCCAGGTGGCACCGCTGTCGAGAGCAATAATAATTTCTTGACCGCCGGCTGCAACTTCCAACTCCCGCACCCTTAGTTCCCCGTAGCGGGCGCTGGTGCGCCAGTGAATCAGTCTGGTGGGGTCTCCGTGTCGGTAGGGTCTGAGGTTACGGGTGAGGCCTTCTGTAGCATTTTGCGATCTCCTGCGATCGTACAATTGCGGACTGTCTTCTTGACCGATGCGATCGATCAAAGGGCAAGTGTTCAATGGCAAAACCTGCGGGTAAACCACCGCCACCGCCTTCACCGGCTGGCTGCGTCGGCACCAAAACAACCCCAAAGGTGCTGCTGTCCTCAAGTACACCTCCTGCCAGCGATAAACGCCCCGCCGTTGGACTTCCAGGTAGTATGTATCCGTGTAAATACTGTGGGCTGCTATAAGTTCGATCGGGCGAACAACCACTTTTCCTAGTACAAATGGCAAGATGTCCACCAGTTGTAATAGGGTTTTAGGTTCCTGGGAGCGATTTTCGATTTGTAGTTCGATCGTAATTTGGTCGCCCACACTCACAGGCTCGATCGCACGACGGCGAACTTCCAACGAATGGAGCGATCGAGTCGATAAAAACGCCGCTATTCCCAACAGCGCCAAACTCCCACCGCTGAGCGCATACAACCACCCAGACATTGTATTAGTAGCAGAACCAAAAAAGAAAACAGTCAACCCGATCAACACCCAACCCGTATGAGCGGGCGTTACAGCGCGAGTTTCTAGCCAGTCGGCAATGTTGTGACCGATGTTCATAGCAGCAGATATTAGCGATTAGATTGGAAATCGGCTATTTTTAGCAAAAAACCTACACTCAATGGAGACAAAAAAATGAACCCATTAGACAATCCTACACCCGTTCGACCAGACGCTCAAGCCCGCCGTACACCGCCACCTCCACCGCCCTTGGCAGCGCATCCAGCACCACCTCCAGCGCCTTCTGCACCCGCAGCCCAGCGACAGCCGGAAGTTCCATCAAATACGATCGAGCAAATGGTCAGAGATGCCCATAGCGTCAGCGCTTCCGACATTCACATTCGAGTCGGCCAAGTACCTCGATTTCGGATTCGGGGGGTGATGCAACTAGCGATGAATCACGTCAAAGTAACCCCAGAAATTTTTGAACAATACTTAGCAGAAATGTTCTCTCCTGAACAACGAAAACAATTCGTAAATACCAAAGAATTAGATGCAGCAATTTTTTATCCAGGCTTCGTGCGGTGTCGGGTAAACTGTTTTGATTCTCTCAGTGGCGGTGCCATAGTATTGCGTTTGATTAATCTGGAAATACCGACTATCGACTCCATGCGATTACCAGAAGTGCTCAAAAGTATCATCCTGCGATCGCAAGGCTTAATCTTAGTTACAGGGCCGACCGGTTCGGGAAAATCGACAACAGTGGCTGCGATGATTGACCACCTCAATCAGATGGAGCAAAAGCACGTAGTGACAATCGAAGACCCGATCGAATTCATTCACCCTTCTAAGAAATGCTTGGTTAGTCAGCGGGAAGTAGGCTTACACACCCACGAATTTGGGCAAGCATTGCGGGCTGTCTTGCGGGAAGATCCAGATGTCATTCTGATTGGCGAAATGCGCGATCGCGTCACCATCAATACAGCATTACAAGCAGCTCAAACTGGTCACTTAGTATTAGGAACTCTGCACACACGCAGCGCCATCAATGCTATCAACCGCTTGTTGAATATGTATCCGCCCGAAGAACAGCAGGCGATGCGGATTCAAATTTGCGACTCTTTAGTAGCAGTAATTGCCCAACTTTTGTTGCCAACTGTTGACAACCGCCGCGTCGCCGTTCACGACATTTTGGTAAATACACCTGCGATGAATGATTACTTGATGAAAGGTGCTGATGACGAAGCTTTCCGGTTGATGGAACATGATACTTACGAAGGAATGCAGATTATTAACCAAGCTCTTTATGCACTTGTACTTGAGGGCAGAGTTACGATCGAAGAAGCAGCAAAAGCTTCCCCCGAAGCGACCGATTTAGACCGTCGCTTGCGGACAGGAGGCTACGATGTTGCCGACGCTCGTGGCTTTGAAGGTAGTAAAAAAGAACGCCGCGTTACTTCTAGGTAACAGAAAATTGTAGGGGCAAACCCGTGGTTGCCCCCATATATCCAGAAGATTTAAGATTAAGTTTTTTTAATAACCGCCTGACTTTACATTAACTTTAAAATTTGAGCTAAAATCTTATGTTATTGCAAAGAAATGGTAAAGATATGTTATGACTGTTGCCAAGCTCTAGCCACTTAAGATTATAGTTGTAATAAGATTTTTTTGTAGAAAACGTTCCGATAAAGTATATTTTAAAATCAAAGGAGCCCGAAAAGTGAAGACTGCATCTAACCCCTCACAAGTATTTAGCAAAGCCGAAATAATCGATCGCATCCAACAGCTAGTTCCCCCAGGCTCTCCCGAACCGAAAGACTCTGAAATCCTTGCTACTCTTCAAACTTTGACCGCACAGTTAATTGCAGCCTATCAAGCCGACGGACAATTAGAAAGCGAACCTTTTGACGACGTGCGCGATCGCACCGTTCACCTTTACAGCGCCGCAGTCAGTAGCAAACTCAAAGGAAAAACCATCCTAGTCACCGGCGGCGAAGGATGCGTCGGCAATTTCTTAATTGAAAAACTCCTCGAATTAGGTGCAAATCAAATCATTTCCGCCGACAAAGCCCGATGTCAAAACCTAGAAGAAACCCACCCAATTTTCGAGCGAAAAGGTGCTGTCACCTTCTATGCTGCCGACATTCGCAACTTTGAAGCCCTAAAACACATATTTGAAGTAGAAAAGCCAGATATTGTCTTTCACCTAGCAGCTCAACGCTCCCCTGGATTAGCTGAAATCCAAATCCGAGAAACAGTTACAACGAGCCTTTTGGGAACCCAAAACGTCATCCAACTCTGCGAAGAATACGGCATAGAAAATTGTGTCTTTTCTTCCACAGGCAAAACCTCCAGATATTTTACAACCGAAGTTTATGCCGCTTCCAAAAAGTTTGCCGAATGGCAATTTGCCAGAGCAGCTCAATCCGGTAATGTCATTTACGGAATGGTTCGCTTTACTCATATGTTGGAAAACAGCTTGTTCTGTGAACAAATGTCCAACAAAGTAAAGGAAAGTAAGACTGTCAACGTTCATGCTCCCCACCGCTACGTCACTGCTCAAAATTTGGTCGAAGCCGTACATTTATTACTAAACGGACTGGTTTTATCACTTCCAGGAAAACTCAAACTTTTCACAGTCCGAAATCTCGGTTGGCCAACAGAAACCTTGGAAGTAGCACTTTACAAAATACTTGAGTCAGGCAAAAATCTCCCGATTTATTTTCAAGGACTTTTACCAGGCTATGAAGAACCATTTTTCATGGGACAATTTGACTGGAGCAAACCTACAGAAATTCACCTGCTCATTAATGTTCTCGAAGACCCTTTTAGAATTATTGAGGATTGTGGCGATATAGTGAGTGCAGAAGTAGCTCCTTTTTCTTTACGGGTATTCGACAAACAAGTGTCGCACCTAGAAAGCTTAATTAGCAATCCTGATTTCCCAGAAGCCCAAATTAAACAAGTGCTGGTAGCCGCCGAAAAAGAAGTGATAGCTTCCTCTTTTGCGTGGAGTTCAGCCCCAGACTTGTTGAAGATTTTGCAGTCAGGAGTCAACCCGAAGAAATTGCAAGGTTACGGAACAGATATCACCGACTACAGCGAGATTATCGAGCTACTTGTACAAGGAATATACGGCCGACTTAATGCAGAAGTGTTAGACAATGCTGAAGTTAATGCTGATGAATTTGATGAGTTAATTGAAAGTCTGTCAACAGTGGATTCTATTGGAGTTGAGGTGCAGTATTTGCGATCGGTATCCAAAAATTTCAAAGAATTTACAGAACTACCACTGTGCATTCAAAAAAAATCAGACCATTTTGTCCTCCGCGACGCAGCTTAATATCAATTGCAGTTTTTGGTAGGGTGCGTCGCTTGCTATATCTTTGATAAAACTTGTATATTATAGATGGCGACGCACCTTACTTGGAGCGCCAGATTGATTGACATATTGGCAAAATTCACATAATCTGCTACCTTGGATAGCGTGACTCAATCAGTTAACAAGTTTGGTACTATAATTGTGCAAATTAATCACCTAGCGTTCCTATTTATTGATGTAATTCTATTTGCGATCGCCCTAATTCTCCTAATTCCCGTCACAGTTCTATTTCTAGAATGCACCGCAGCCTTATTATCGGGCCCAAGCAAAACATCCGAAACTAAATCGCCCCGTCCCAAAATAGCAGTTCTAATTCCCGCTTACAACGAAGCAGCAGGAATTGCAGCCACAATATCCACAATATTGCCACAGCTAACACCAGACGATCGCCTGTTAGTCATTGCAGACAACTGTACCGATGCTACAGCAGAAATCGCCCGTAACTGTGGTGCAACTGCGATCGAGCGCCAAGACAACGAACGCAAGGGCAAAGGATATGCCCTAGACTTCGGCCTAGAGTCGATCGCCTCCGACCCCCCAGAAGTAGTAATTATGGTTGACGCAGACTGTATCTGTCAGCCATTCGCCTTAGAGACATTAGCCAGAGTTGCAGTTACTTCCTCTCGGCCAGTTCAAGCAACCTATCTCATGGAACAGCCACCCAATCCTACTCCGAAAGATTCCATTTCCGCCTTAGCATTTCTAGTAAAAAACCTAGTCAGACCCAGCGGATTAAAACAATTAGGATTCCCATCATTACTAACAGGAACTGGCATGGCTTTTCCCTGGTCAATCATTCGATCAGTTTCCCTAGCCAGCAGTAATATAGTTGAAGATATGCAAATGAGTCTCGATTTGGCGATCGCCGGATCTCCCACCGTATTCTGCCCCGAAGCCAGAGTCACTGGGTGTTTACCACAACAGCAAGAAGCAGCAAAAAGTCAAAGAACCAGATGGGAACACGGGCACATACAGACACTCCTCACCCAAACTCCCCGCCTGACAACAGCATCAGTCCAGCAAAAACGATTTGACTTATTTGCGATCGCCCTAGACTTATCCGTCCCTCCCCTTTCGCTGTTAGTCGCCATCTGGCTAGCAGCTTTTGTCGCCTCATTACTAGCAGCAACCCTCGGAACATCTCCAATTCCCAGCATCTTGTTAGCAGTACAAGGAATACTAATTTTAGTTTCAATTGTCAGCGCTTGGGCTAAATTTGGACGTGCCGATATTTCCGGTTCCACTCTGTTATCTGTACCCTTTTACATCCTCTGGAAAATCCCTTTATATTTCGGTTTTATCCTCAAGCGACAAACCAAATGGATACGCACAGAACGAGATGCTTAATCATATCAATTCCGGTAGCATCTTGATTCGCACTTGTATGAATTTTGTAGGGGCGGGTTCACCAATAATATAAGCCTGTAATCTACAATATAATAAACCCGCCCTCCCGATACTCACTGATGCACCGGAATTTCAATCACAAACTCAGTCCCTTCAGCAGGTGCGGAAAAGCACATTAGCTTCCCCCCATGTTTGTCTACCACAATCTGATAACTGATACTCAACCCCAAACCAGTACCTTTCCCCACAGCTTTTGTAGTAAAGAAAGGGTCAAATATTCGCGATCGCACTTCCTCCCTCATCCCAGGGCCATTATCAGCAATATGAATTTTCACAAAACTTGTGTCACATACCTCAGTCCAAATCTCAATTTTTCGTTCACAGACTTTAGATAAAGAATTGTCTAGTTCAGCCACTTTATCCTGCCGCCCAACTCCTAACTCCACTGCATCAATTGCATTACTCAAAACATTCATAAATACCTGATTTAACCCAGAAGCATAACAAGTTACCTTCGGCAGCTTACCATAGTTTTTAATCACATTAATTCCCGTTCCCTCCCCATTCTTTTTCACCTTATGCTGCAAAATTAACAGAGTAGAGTCAATCCCAGAATGAATATCCACAGGTTTCATCTCAGCTTCATCAAGCCTTGAGAAATTCCGCAGCGACAACACAATATTGCGAACGCGATCGACTCCAACCTGCATTGATTCCAGCATTTTAGGCAAATCCTCTTGAATAAAACTGAGGTCAATATCTTCTGTTTTAGCAATAATATCCGAGGTTGGATTCGGGTAAGACTTTTGGTAAATATCGATCAATTCTAGCAAGTCTAAGCTATAATCGCTAGCATGAAGAACATTGCCATAAATGAAATTAATCGGATTATTAATTTCGTGAGCAACCCCTGCTACCAACTGCCCCAAAGAAGACATCTTTTCAGTTTGAATTAGTTGAATTTGTGTAGAGCGCAATTCAGACAAGGTAACTTCCAACTGTGTCGCTTTTCCTCTCAACTCTGCCTCCGACTGTCGCAAAGCATCCTGGACTAATACGCGCTCCGTAATGTCTTGTATAGTCCCAAATAACTGAATCACCTTACCAGCATCACAAATAGCTTGCGCCTTAACAAAAATATATCTGACACTTTCATCAGGGCGTAGAATTCTCAACTCAAATTCACAAGATTTTCCTGACTGAATAATCTGCTCTAATTGCTCTAGCCAAAGCTGTAAGTCATCTGGATGAATCTGCTGTTTATGTTCTAAAACAGTCGGTTCAAGTAGTTGAGGTGCGCGATCAAAAATTCGGAATACTTCCTCAGACCAAGTTAATTTATTTGCCTCTAAATCAAATTCCCAGTTACCCAAGTGCGCCAGTTTCTGAGCTTCTTGAAGCTTCATTTCTTTAGTCTTTAACTCCTGCGTGCGCTCTTCTACTTTCACCTCCAGGGTCTGCGAATAATCCTCCAACTCTTCCTTCGCCACCGACAAATCAGCAACCAGTAACGCATTTTCCAGGGATATCGCCGCTTGCGAGGAAAGTATTTTTAAAACTTCCAACCTAGTGGGAGAGAATGCTTCCGAAGTTAAATTATTTTCCAGATAAAGAATGCCTACAAGTTTGCTTTGATTCAGAATCGGAAGACAAAGCGCCGATCGCACTTTCTGCCTTTTAATATAGGAATCCTGTGTAAATAGACCTTCCTTAGTAGCCTCACTTAACACCACATCAGAGTGCGTCCTTTCCACATAATTAATCACCGTTATTGGCAAAACCGACCCTGGGGCGACTGTCGGACACTGCTCAACCGTAATATCCGAAGACTCCACAGAAGCTGCTGCTTGAATCACCAATTTTCCTGACACGGGCATCAACAGAAAACCTTTTTGTGCTCCAGCATTCTCGATCGCAATTTTCATCAACTTTTCCAACAACCTGTCCAGCACAATTTCACTAGCGAGTGCCTGAGATGCTTTCAAAACAGTTGTCAAGTCTAATAAACCACTATGACTGCTTATTGAATTAGTATGAGTGCTAATCATAGTTGACTCTGCACCAGGTTTTGCAGCCGATGCAGGAGGTAAATACATCGGATACTGTGACTCCAAATGTTTGACCTTGGCGGTTGCTCCCCAATGAATATAGCCGTAGTAAGCATCTATCAGATAGATTTGAGATACTTTTTTGCGATCGCAAGCCAGATAGAATTCTGCCGCTAATTCGTTTGCTAGCGCTGCTTCGTGAGTGTATTCATGCTCCGAGGCTCCTTTCACCGCGCGATCGTAATACATAGCAGCTTTTTCATTTTGTCCCAATACTCGCGCTTTTTCGGCTTCTACCAAATCATATTTGTGCTGATAATTTCCCGGAGAATTCATAGCCCAATGCTTCATTTTTTTCTGAAGCGAATCCACCTTTTTTAACTGTTTTTTCTGTTCATTTTTTAAAGCTGTAGGATACAAAGCTAACAGCGCTAGGGAATAGTAAAGATTGTGGATAGGAATATACATCATCGCCATTGCAGACTCAGAGTAATTTGATGCTGTCATGGCATTTTCAGCAGATTCTGCGTAATTTTTAAATAGATAATTTAGCCATGATCTAGACAAATATACTACAAATATTGCCAAATTATTTTGACTTTTTTTCAATACTGGCAGCATAGTTTCTTCATTAAATTGCTCGCCAATCAACAGGCAAGGATTAGCTGTTTTACCTTGTAAATTTAAGACAACTTGCGCTCCCACCCTGCTATGGTTCATCATAAATTCACTCTTATAATTCACCAACATTTGAATATATTGACTCTGCTTAGTCTCCACAGAGTCCAGAGATTCGCCACTCAAAAATATATAATTGCTATAAAAACTAGCACAATAACAAGCATTGTTGACATCTCCCGTTTCTAACCCGCTCTGAATACCTTCAAGTAAACCAGTAAAACTTGCTCTGCCACCCTCGGACCAGTGACGGATAAAAACATTAAAAATTAGTGAGATTTGAGAGTTATACAAGTTGGTCTGAAATCTCTCTAAAAGTGCCTGAGCCATTTGACCGTATCGGTATCCAGAATCCATATCTCCTAACACTGCACAGTGGATCGTAGCATAGTTTGCATACCCGACACTAGACAGCGGCGCATTCCCGTATTTAAGAGAAAGAGTAACCATTTTAAATACGATCAGTGGGAACATATCGGGTGCTACTACAAAAGCAGCAGGACCCATATTCGTTAAAATCCGTAGAGCCGCAATTTTATTAGCATCAGCCATTGGCGGCAACTGGGATAAATCCTCAATCCGTTTATTTCCCACAGCTAATTTTGTCAGTATTAGCCCCATGAAAATCTTGAATTTATTGGGTTTTTGATGGAGATAGACTCCCAGCAGTTTCAAAGCTTCGAGGCCTATATCTATCGAAGCTTGGGATTGATTTTGATTGAAGTAGAAAACAACTTTTAGCTCATAAACTTTGACTTTTTCTAGCAAACTTTTGGCGCGTAATATAATAACCTCTGATAGCTGGAACGCTCGCTCAAAATCAGTATTTATATAGGACAATTCCAGCGCTTCGGCATGGAGTTCCATGATTAAATCGTAGTGACTCTGCCAAGCTCGATCGGGTAGCAGTTCTATACCTGTATTAAAATATTTGAGTGCTGCTTCATAGGCGGCAGAATTCTTAGCTTTCTTACCAGCTATGAGATTAAAATTAGCTAGTTCATCCCGCTTGGACTGATTTGTGATGAATTCCACCCCGATATTGAGTTGGTTGACAATATCAAAGATATTTTCTGCTATCTCCGATGCCGTAGGGGCGGTGGATGGTGCGTGCCCGCCCTCCAATAACAGATACCCGATTTTTAAGTGAGTTTGTTTTTTTTGGGAGTCAGGGATGAGAGAATAAGCAGCTTGTTGTACGCGATCGTGCAAAAATCTATAATCAATTGAGCGTTGCATAATTGCAGGATAATTTCGATTATTTTGTGAGATAAACATCTCGCCCGTCCGGTATGTTTTAACAATTGCTTCATCAACCAAGGGAATTTTGTAAGCATCGCTCATTGGTAGAATTAAACCAGCTTGCAGCGCATCCCATAAATCAGCCGCCGTTTCCGAGCCAGATTTTTCCCTAACAATTGCCAAATTTTCTAAACTAAAACAGTTGCCCATACAAGCAGCTAATTTTAATACTTGCTGCGTCTCCTCCGGCAGTTTTTGAATATTCCGAGCAACTAATTCAACGACACTGTAATCTGTAACGCTAGCGACTTCAATTTCCCTGATATCCCACTGCCACTCACCAACAGTGAAATCAAAAGCTAACAGTTTTTCTGAATGAATAGTTGAGAGAAGTTGAGTTATAAAAAATGGATTTCCGCCAGTTTTATTAAAAATTAACTCTGTCAAAGACTTTAATCTTTCTGTTTCATTACCCAAAGTATCCCGCACTAGCTCAGTGACGCTGCTCAACTCCAAACACTGGAGGATCATGTGATGTACCGCCACACCAGCCTGTTGAATCTTTTCGACAGTTTGAACGAAAGGATGAGTCAAATTCACTTCGTTATCTCGATAGGCTCCTATCAGTAAAAAATATCGGCTATCCAAGTCTGTTACCAGTTCCTGGATTAATTTCAAAGAGGCTGAATCGGCCCACTGCAAATCATCCAGAAATATAACTAAGGGGTGTTCTGCTTGGGCAAACACATTCAAAAATTCTTTGAAAAGTCGATGAAAGCAATTTTGAAATTCTGTCGGCCCCAATTGTGGAACAGCAGGCTGCGAACCAATTATTAGTTCGATAGAAGGGACAACATCAATAATAATTCCACCGCTTTGCCCCAGCTTTGACAACAGCTTTTCTTGCCAAATTGCCAACTCCTCTGAGCTGGTTGTTAATAACTGCTGCATCAGTGACTCAAAGGCTTGAGTTATTGCAGCATAAGGAATATCCCTCTTAAACTGGTCAGATTTGCCAGTAATAAAATAACCGCGTCGCCGTACAATTGGTTTATGAATTTCATTGATAACTGAAGTTTTACCGATGCCTGAGTAACCGCTTACCAAAACCATTTCACTTTTTCCAAAGCTGACTCTATCGAAAGCTGCTATTAAATCAGTAATTTCTTTTGTGCGACCATAAAGTTTTTGAGGAATCAAAAATTGACCTGATTTATCAATTCTCCCCGGAATAAAACTTTCTATTTTGCCAGTAGTTTGTAACTGATGCAGACAATTTTCTAGGTCTGCTTTCAATCCAAAGGCACTTTGATATCGGTCTTCGGCATTTTTAGCTAATAGTTTCATGACAATGGATGAAACTATCTGTGGAATTTCATTGTTTAGTTGATGAGGAGGAACTGGCATCACCGCAATGTGACTGTGAATTAATTCTAAGGGGTCGGTGGAGTTAAAAGGTAACTCTCCTGTAAGCATTTCATAAAACGTGATACCTAAAGAATACAAGTCAGTTCGGTAATCTAGGTCGCGGTTCATCCGACCAGTTTGCTCTGGGGATATATAGGCGAGAGTGCCTTCTAGTACCGTGATATTGCTATTTTGGTGAACCTCTCTAGATAGGCGCGTCGCCAGACTAAAGTCGGTGATTTTTACGTGTTCAAAATTTGGGCTAATGATAATATTGGAGGGTTTTATATCTTTATGAATAATCTGGTTTTGATGCACTTCTCCGAGAGTTTGAGCTACTTGAATAGCCAGTGGCAAAAATTTGTTAATTTTAATACTTTTACCAGCGAGATGGTGTCGGAGAGATTGACCTCCGCAATCTTCTAAGATCAGAGCGAAACTGTTTTTATATTTTTCTAAGCTATGGGGTTTGACAATCCCTTCGATTTGGAGATTCGAGCTAATTTTGTATTCATGTCTCAAACGGGTAATTTCTTCTAGTGTGGGATATTCACTATTGAGTGTTTTAATGATGACTAACTCTTGATCTGATTCTCTGACTGCGCGATAAATGATGGACTTCACACCAAGTTGAATAACTTCTGTGATTTTGTAACCGGGAAGTGCATTCATGCTTTTATTTTCTGACTAATTGTTGGGTTAATGTCGTGCTTGATGTCGATCGCACGGTGGACTGACTGTACTTAAGTATTTTTGGCTGCCATTGTACTTTTACAGACATTGAATTTCAAGTAATTACCCTGTTTTTTTCGAGGTCAGTAGATGAAAAAGGTTTAGAGGGTATCAACTGGCTGAAAACAGCACATCTGGTTGAATCACCCGCTGATATGTGCGGTTTGACACTTTATTTTATTGATAATTACATTATTGTAGCAAAGTCAATGATGTCGATCGCATATATCATTGACAAATCCTGATAATTCAAGGTTAAGCTCTATTTTTGAGCCTTGTCACCAAGAACGAAGGGGAAGCCCTGGCCTGAAAATGCCGGCTTAGACGATCTAGATCACAATTAAATGTGATATAGACAACAAAATAATATGATTGATATCACAGGTCTCTAGTGATGCAGTTGCTAGTATCTGTTCATAATCAGGTGCAACACAATGAAAGAAGTCCTAGCATTGATTGAAAAGAAGAAGCAAGAATTTGCTAAATCTGGGCTATTTGAGTTTATGCGAGACAAAAGTATAGACCCAAGACAACGCCTAGCTTTCGCCCCCTGCCTTGCTCACTTTGCAATGAGTTTTGGTGAATTGAACCAGTCTATTTTCCGAGAAGAACCAACCAACGATCCTCTTCAGGCAATGGTTAACAATCATACTTACGAAGACGATCATCACTGGTTGTGGTTTTTGGCCGATATGGAAACACTGGGTATTAATCACAAATCGTTGAATTTCAGCGATGCTTTGAATTTTGTCTGGAGTGAAGAAATAAAAGCTTCACGGTTGGTAACATATCAAATTTTTCGATACGCTTTTGGAGCCAGTCCGATCGCTAAGCTAGCAATCTTGGAAGCGGTAGAAGCAACGGGTAACGTGTTCTTGTCAGCGACAGCATCAGTTGCCGAAGAAATCCGATCGACTACTAAAAAGGAGCTTGTTTATTTTGGTCGTTTTCATTTGGATGTGGAAACAGGTCATACTACAGGGACGCCGGATGTGGAGCAATCGATCAAAAACATACCACTGACTATTGAAACCCGTCAAGAGGTTTTTGAGATAGTTGAGAATTTGTTTGAAATTTTTACGGAACAGATTGATGAGCTTCTGGTTTTTGCAAAAAACCATAGCTTTGACCAACCTTTTATGGAGCCATCCGAGATATTTAATACTTTAAAAGTTGCGTAGTTTACGAGATGTAAACTTTTTAACTTTTAGAACCAGGTAAAGCTTAGAATTAGACGAAGTTCATTACTTAGAAGGAGACGCATCATGTCACAATCTAACAGTAATTCTGCAACTGCGACTGAGAATTTAGATATCGCTCATACTTGGACTGAGAATCTGGATATCGCTCATACTTGGACTGAGAATTTGGATATCGCTCATACTTGGACTGAGAATTTGGATATTGCTCATACTTGGACTGAGAATTTGGATATTGCTCAGAGTTTTCATCTAGCTGAAGATGAGAAACTAGCGGTCGGATAAAACTGAGATATTGCACCAATGTAAATAAGTCTTTTATGAACGGGCATCTTGCCCGTTCCACAAGAGAGTTTATTTATTGTGGAACGGGCATCTTGCCTGTTCCTGACAATGGTGCAATATTTCAGATAAAACCTATTGCAAATAACTATTTAGCCTTGGAATTAGCGAGGCTGAATAGCTTTATATTTGTCTCGTAAATGTCCAAATTTAGCATCTACTATCCCGAATTGCATATGAGCCATTATGACGTTGTGATTGTGGGCGGAGGCCCTGCTGGTACTACTGCTGGGACTCTGCTCAAGAAATACAATCCAAATCTGAGCGTGCTAATTGTAGAGAAAGAAAAGTTTCCTCGCGATCATGTTGGGGAAAGCCAATTACCTCAAATTAGTGATGTGCTTCAAGAAATGGGATGCTGGGATAAAGTAGAAGCAGCGGACTTCCCGATTAAAATTGGTGCTACCTATCGCTGGGGAACCGATCCAAATCCTTGGGATTTTAATTTTATTAACCCTGAACGGTTTCAAAATGAGCTGCGTCCTGCTAAATTTGAGGGACAAAGACGGCAAACTGCTTTCCAGGTCGATCGCGCAAAGTATGATGACATTCTGCTAAGACACGCCGAAGAAATGGGATGTGTGGTCAGAGAAGAAACTGCGGTTGTTAAAGTAGATACAGAGGGCGATCGCATTATTGCTCTTCACTTGCGATCGCAGGAACAAATCACAGCCCGTTACTACATCGACGCTTCTGGCCACATCGGCGTACTGCGCCGAGCTTTGGGAGTAGAAACACACTGTCCGACACGACTACAAAATATCGCTATCTGGGACTATTGGACAAACGCTGAATGGGCTGAGTGTATTGGGGTGGGTGGCACTCGCGTACAGGTAATGAGCTTGAGTCACGGATGGATTTGGTTCATTCCCTTGGGGCCAACTCGCACCAGCATCGGCTTCATTTGCCCTGCGGAACATTACAAGGAAATGAAAAAGCGACCAGAGGAAATATATACCGAAGCGCTAAATAGCGAACCTCGCATCAGCAAGTTAATCGCTAATGCTACCAGTACGGGCAATATTGAAACCACAAAAGACTGGTCATTTTTGTCTGAAAAAACAGTAGGAGAAAACTGGTTTTTGGTCGGAGAAGCTGCGGGCTTTGCTGACCCAATTTTAGCGGCTGGCATGACTTTGGCTCACACAGGTGCGCGGGAATTAGCTTACACGATTTTGGCGTTAGAGCAAGAGACAAATGATGCTCAATGGCTCAAAACTCAGTATGATGAGAATCAGCGTCGCCGAGTTAAACAGCACATTCGTTTCGCCGATTATTGGTATGCTGCGAATGGTCAATTCACCGATTTACAAGAGTATTCAAGTGAAATTGCGCGAGATTCTGGATTAAATTTAAGCCCCGAAAAAGCTTTTCAGTGGTTAGCTCAAGGTGGATTTACTAATGATATTTTGGGTCAAGCTGTGATTGCTGGAGTTGATTTGACTTCGATCAAGCAGGTGATTCAGCGCTTTTCACAGGAGGAGGTTCCTTGGCTACTTTCTGCCTACAATGTGTTTCAGCTAGATTTATTGGATGCGGAGATTGAGTTTGTAGCTGTTTATGATGCTGGTCAAATTAAAAAGATTAAGTGTTATGTAAAGAATGGTCAGCGGTTGCCTGCTACAGGATTATATGGTTTGCTGATTGAGATTTTGAACCGTACTGAGTGCATTGAACAAATTTATCGGCAGTTGGTGTTAGTGTTAAAAGAGCGTTTTTCTGTGCAACACGCTCGTGTAGTTCTTCATCAAGCCCTTGGTTGTTTGGAGGTGATGGTGAGTTCTGGTATTGTCAAGGCAATGTTGAACCCGGATTTGTCTAAGTTGAATATTTCTATTCCGATGGAAGGTGAGTTAATTCATACTCACAGAGATGCGAATTAAGCGGCTACAAGAAAGCTTGGCTTAAAACCATTAAACCGTTTTTAGCTCCCCGACTTCTTTAAGAAGTCGGGGAGCTGGTTATTGGTTATTCTAAATACTAAGATTATTCAAAACTAAAAGTCTGAAGCTAGAAAACTCTAACTTCAGACTTTTAGTAACTCCCCGGGTAGGATTTGAACCTACGACCAATCGGTTAACAGCCGACCGCTCTACCACTGAGCTACCGAGGAATGGGGCTTTTTGCTTGCCACATTTACTAATAGTAATACGAACATACTGAATTTGGCAAGGCCTTTGGCAAACTTTTTTTTAAATCATACAGAATAAGGGTTTCAGGAGTTAAGGCAGTCCCATTCTTAGTCTAGCGAGACGCTGTTGGGATTCGGGATCGAGAGAACTGGCGAGAAAGCGACTGGAAGTTTTTTTGCGAGATTTGTGCAGGCGTTCGCTGCGGCGGGCGGTGGATTCGACGTCAGCAGCCAGTTGATCCGCTGACATCCATTCGGCGCCGTAGCCGACGACGGTTAGTTGCTGCGCTCGGTCTGAGGTGGCGACAATCATGCGGCCTTTTCCCGATCGCGATCGCAATTCATAACGCAAATTAGCACAAGATTTTTCAATATAAGTATCTGCTGTTTGACCAAATTCAGTGTAGTGCACCGATAAATGTTTTGTAATAATTTCTTTGACGCTGGGAGTATCTCGATAGTGAGCATCAAACACGAGTCGAGCCTCAAAATCTTGAACAGCGCTGTAGTTAACTAAAACCTCAATTAACTCGCGGCGAGCTGTTTCGAGTTCATCGCGATCGCGTTTCTCTCGGAGTCGAGGCCAAAGCCCTATCATGTTATAGCCGTCTACAAGTAAAACCGCTTGGGATATATAGGTTGACATGGTTCAAGGCTGAAAGTCTCCAGCAGGTAGAGGACAATATTTGCATTGTTTATCAAAGCTTTTGTTATATATTATGACAAATTGTTGTCTGATTGCTAGGTTTTGACCGATCGCGATTTCCAGCCAAAGATAGCCATTGACAGAGATCACAGATTAAAAATTCCACCAAAAATCAACCCCCCAAATCCTGATTCTTCTAAAGGATTTGAGAGGTTAGCTTGGTAAGAGATTCGATCGATAAATCTGGGCTTATTCAGCAGATTCAATCGGTACGGGCGATCGTACAATAGTCGGCAGTATAACTTTCTCAACCGCAGGAGTACAGCCAAGCCACTGCACAGACAAGTCCGCAAACTGCTCTGGCTGACCACTGACACAAAAACGAGTCGGCAAAACAGTACCAGCATTCCGCAGCCCCAACAGCTCCAACTCCTGAGCAGCAGCAGCCACCACCCGCACAGCCGGATCGATTAAATTCACACCAGCAGGTAAGAGCGATCGCAATACCGGAGCCAATAACGGATAATGAGTACAGCCATAAATCAGCGTATCGATGCGCTGCTGAATCAAAGGAGCCAAATATTCCCGTGCTACCTCAGAAGTGTAGGCATCATAAATGCGGTTTTGCTCAATTAGTGGCACAAAAGCCGGACAGCTAACCTGCCAAACCCGGCAAGAATTATCCATTTCCAAAATCGCATTGCGATAAGCATTGGAAGCCGCCGTAGCAGGCGTGGCGATTACGCCGATGCGCTTCCCTTGCTGGACAGCAGCCTGGGCCCCTGGCAGAATAACTCCCAGTACCGGAATATCAAACTCAGCCTGCACCATCTCCATCGCCAAAGCAGAACTGGTGTTGCAGGCCATAATCACCATTTTCACATCCTGTTCGACCAGCCAAACCATAATTTCGCGGACAAACTGCACAATCTCCGCAGCCGTGCGAGTACCGTAAGGTAGCCTCGCCGTATCCCCAAAATAAAGTATTGATTCGTTGGGCAATTGTCGGTACAACTCCCTCAAAACAGTCAAACCACCTACACCGCTATCAAAAATACCGATTCTTTGTTGTCCAGAGTCTGTTGTCATTTTTTAATGATTAATTGTTAGTTGACTGTTGACTGTTGGCTGTTCACTGTTCACTGTTCACTGTTCACTGTTCACTGTTGTCATTAGTTATCAATACCCAATACCCAATGCCCAATGCCCAATGCCCAATGCCCAATGCCCAATGCCCAATGCCCAAT
>NZ_JAKJHX010000105.1 GCF_021648855.1 Tychonema litorale BBK16
AAATATAATAATATAAAGCCGTCCTAGAAGGACGGGGCTTTAGACCCAGTTTTCTAGTAAAATACTGATGCGAGTCTGTTGTTCCTCCCGATCGCCTTTTACCCATGTCTACTGCACAAACTGAATTTCCCGAATCTGTCGAAATTAAACCATCACCATCCTGGCAAATTAAGCTCCTATACGATGGTCAGTGTCCTTTGTGCGTGCGAGAAGTCAATTTTTTGCAGAAACGGGATGCGGGCCGAGGTTTGGTGGCATTTGTGGATATAGCGGACGATCTCTACAACCCCGAAACCCACGGCGGAATCGACTATGAAACGGCAATGGGACGAATTCATGCGGTGTTACCAGACGGTACAACCATTAAAAATGTAGAGGTATTTCGCCGCATCTACGAGATTTTGGGGATGGGCTGGGTGTATGCTGTGACTAAGTTGCCGATTGTTGGGGCGATCGCAAATTGGCTGTATGGAATTTGGGCTAATTGGCGACTACCTTTGACGGGAAGACCGGATTTAGCTACTGTTATGGGCGATCGGGCTAAACGCATTGAGTGCGAAAATCCGAGTCGTTGTCGGGTAAATGACGAGGTTTAAATTAATTATTGCTGATTTTCGGGCGATCGTAACTGATCCTTAATCCATGAGATACATCATCAAAAGCTTAAATTTTGAGTTTAGACTTTCGATTCACGAGAGAACGGGACAGACGGGGCTCGAACCCGCAACTTCCGCCGTGACAGGGCGGTGCTCTAACCAATTGAACTACTGTCCCTCGCTTTTGCTTGTTTTCCAAGCACAATCTCTATTATGCCTATGACCTTACTTTTTGTCAAGGGTTTTTTTGAACTTTTATTTTGAAGCCCAAAATTTGAGTCTCCTGCAACGGGCTGAAGTTGTTGTCACTCACCAAAATCAGACCTCTGCTACCATCGCTTAACACAGGCCCCAATGTCAACCCCTCCATATTATCCAGAGGGATTTTCAGACTTGCCAAATCTAGCAGCAGCCGTTTTTGAACCGGAGAAACCTCGCCCAAACGGCTTTTCAGGCTTTCGAGTCCTTCAATGCGATCGCCCTTTTCGAGAGAAATCTCAAAAATTCTAATGGTATTTCCCGTTTCCAGAGAGAAAGCGCGCTCTAAACTCAGCAAGCGATTTTCGTCGATCGCCAATAAATCCACTAAACCATTAGTAGTAAATTTACCTGCCGGATTAGCGCCCGCTGTTAACGGTTCGGTGATGTAGACAAACGATCGCTCTAAATTACCACCAGCAGCATCGTACCGCAAAATCCGGCACGGAGTACCACTTTGCAGAGAAGGTACTGCGCCATCTTGAACCAAGGCATTTTCTGTGGCTGTAAATAGATATTTGCGATCGGGCGTCAAAGTCAAACTTTCAAACGCTAGATTGTTACGGATGCCTTTAGTGCCTTTGTCATCCGGCAAAAATATTTCAGGAATTTGCAGACTCCTAACAAGCTTACCATCAAGGGAGAATTCTTTGATGAACGGATTGATTTGGCGATCGGCATCTCCCTCAGAAGCAACAAACACGCTATTTCCACTAAAAGCTATCCCTTCAGGATCTAAACTTAAATTCGCGAAAGCTTTGCCATTTTCATCTACTAAAGTTGTCACACCAGTAAAAGCAACTTGCTCTTTCTCCAGCTTACCAGATTGCAAGTCTATTTTGAGAGAATAGAAGCGCGCCGGAGATTTGCTGCTGCGGTCATCAGAAATGGCATAATAAACTTGTTTATCAGCATCATAAGTGATCCCAGAAATTCCGCCAATTTCCGTACCCTGAAACGGAGAACCAGTGGGAAATATCGCTCTTCCGATAAAATTTATTTGAGTAACAGCAAAAGATTTGGCTGACAGACTGACAAAAATAGCAACAGTTGCTGCTATCAGAATGCCGAAAATAAATATAGTTATTTTTGCTATTTTTCGCATTTTACCAATAAGTAAATAGTGTCTAAGCTTCTTCTCTTTCTTCCTTCGCGCCCTTCGCGCCTTCGCGGTTCATTAAATCTTGACTTAGCAAAAAATTAGTCAACCAATCCTTAACTACATAAGTAGCACGACAATCATCCTCATTGTATCGGACGATCGCCTCCAAGATCGATCGATCGCCCGTTTTCAACCATTCCTCGTACCAGCAGACGCACTGAGCACCGTTGGCTTTGGCATCTCGCCACTCAAAACCCAGCCAGCGGGCGATCGGTTTGAGTGCATAACTTTCCACTGGCATAATCGCTTTTTGGGTGACATATTTATGGATATCGACAAAACGTTTGAGTACAGGTTTCCACAGATATGCTGGCGTGTTGTAAAGTTTTGCCAATCGCTTAAAAGTCTTGACTTCGTAGTCGCAAAAGTGGAAAATCGGAGCAATGGGATAAGCCCACATTAATTCTAAAAATTGTTCCCAAGCTGCTCCTTCTTCTGCTGCACTTTCAGCTAAAAATTGATAGTATTTTTCTGTGTTATTGTATCTGTCAATGACTAAGACTCCGTGGAGGTAATCTAGGTTTAACTCTGGTTCGGCTTCAATATCGAAGTATAATTCAATGGGTGCGATCGGCAAAAAGACCGATTGAGAATACGGAATTGGTTTCCGGCGAAGAATTGGCGCAGGTATAGAATATTTGGCTGGTTTATTTTCCGTAGATGATTTATCAAGTTCGACTGAAGAAACCGGGATTTTTACCGACTCTGCGCGCGGCGACGAAGTATTTTGGTGAAAAAGCCCGGTTTCTGAATCCCCATTAATTCCGACCATATTTTCTACTTCCTTAACCGCCATCTTATCCAAAATATTGTCTGCAATATCTGGTACTATTTGAGATTGGCTATCTTCGGCATAATTCTCATTTCCTTCTTCCCTTCTTCCTTCTTCCCGCACAAACGGCTGATTCAAAAAAGTCGATCGCGCTTGCTGCACCACATCCACCGCCACTCCCGCCACAAACTCAGGATAACTGGCTAATAAATCAGAATTAGCATTAGCCAGAGATTCTAAATCAGTTAATCCTAAAACTTTTAGTATAGCATATCGCTTAGCCGTAACTCCTGGTAACAGCGAAAGATGTTTAATCGATTCAGCTTCTGCATGACAAGCAGTATACCAACCGCAAAGAGTGCACTTTTGCCGGGAAATGAAAACCTCCGGTTGATGCCGATTTTCTAACATCTCAATGCACTCATCCAATATCTCCAACATCTGAGGCATTCGCTGGTACAGATTCACCGCCCAAAGTCCTTTTGTCCGCAGCATCAACCACGCATTTTCAGGCATCGTTCCCTGCATAGAAGCTAACACTTGCGCGTGAAAAGCTGCGATAATTTGATACTCTAGTTTTGGTCGCTTGCTGAGCCAAATATCGGCAGTCGCATAACTCCAATTGCCAAAATTGGAATCTCCCGGCTGTTTGATTAATAAGTGCGGGCGGCTGACGAGGGTGATTTCCGAAGAGTGGAGGATTGAGAAGGAAAGATGCACTGGAGTTTCGGGAATTTCGCCGATGTCTGGCAAATATTGGCCGTCAATTCCTGAGATAGAAGCAGTTTCACCATTGGTTTTGCCTAATTCACCTTGTCCCAGAACTCCTCGATAAATGCGATCGACTCCTTGCTGCATTAAACTTAAGGTAGCCGTCGCACCAGCCGCCCAATCCCCTCTAGGATAATATGGTTGTTCGTAGGTTTCGTGTTCTAAAGTTTGCTGCTGGTATGTCGAGCTATCTCGCATCAATTTTAGCAGAAAGTCGCTTGGTGGATCTTGTTGTTTCCAGTCTCCCCAAGTGTCTAAAAATGCTCGCAGATTACATCGTTGATAGGAAAGTAGCAGTTTGTCAGTTATTAACATTTAGTGTTGGCAAAGCATAGAATAAGTATAAGACCCTTCGACTACGCTCAAGGGCCAGGAAGCCGCGCACTGAGCGTAGTCGAAGTGCTCAGGGTAAAAAGGCATGATACGGATACAAGGATGAATTATTTAACTTGAGGCAAAAACCAAAAGATAGAAAGTTCACAACATCAGTTATTCAATATTAACGCTATCAATAATTCCCCAGAAAAAATGACAAAGCACAAATATCGGCAACAATTTCCAGCTTTGGCCAATAAAGCTTATTTTAACTACGGCGGACAAGGGCCGTTGCCTGAACCTGCTTTAGAGGCGATTTATGCGGCCTATAAACGGGTGCAGCTTGGGGGGCCGTTTTCGGGGGAAATCGGTGCTTGGGTGGCTCAGGAGGCGATGCTGACGCGACGTGCGATCGCAAACGAGTTAGCTGTCCCTCCTGAAACGATCGCCCTGACTGAAGATGTCACCGTCGGCTGCAATATTGCTCTGTGGGGCATTGATTGGCATCCTGGCGACCATTTATTGCTCTCTGACGGAGAACATCCGGGCATTGTAGCTAGTGTAATGGAATTGCAGCGCCGTTTCAACCTTGAGGTTTCGGTTTGTCCATTGGTGGCTACTTTGAATGAGGGCGATTCGGTGGCGGTAATTGCCGATTATTTGCAGCCGAATACTCGTATGTTGGTAATCAGTCACATCTTATGGAATACTGGCCAACTTTTGCCTTTGGCTGAGATTGTGAAAGTCTGTCATGAAACCTATGACCCCCCCCTAACCCCCCCTTGCCAAGGGGGGGGACAGGAGGGGTTTTCCCTGATTTCATCGGGGGGAGAAACAGATATAGAACCCCCCCTAACCCCCCCTTGCCAAGGGGGGGGACAGGAGGCGAGACAAGAGGATTTGTCTGTGAACAATCACAAAATTAGAGTGTTAGTTGATGCGGCTCAATCTGTGGGGGTTTTGCCTTTGAATTTGATTGATTCGGGGGTTGATTTTTATGCTTTTACGGGCCATAAATGGTGGTGTGGCCCGGAGGGTTTAGGGGGACTTTATGTGAGTGCGGATGCTTTGGCGGATTTGCATCCGGTGTTTATCGGTTGGCGGGGAATTGTGACGGATGCTAATGCTAAACCGATTGGCTTAAAACCGGGTGCTCAACGTTACGAAATTGCAACTTCCGCTTATCCTTTGTATGCGGGCTTGCGAAGTGCGATCGCCCTTCAACACGAATGGGGTACGATCGAGGAAAGGTATGCAGAAATTTGTCGCTTGAGTAAGTATCTCTGGGAACGTTTGTCAGAAATTAATCATGTAGAATGTTTGCGGACTTCTGCACCGGAAGCGGGTTTAGTTTCGTTTCGATTGACTAATGGGATGCTGCACAAAAAGCTTGTCGATTTGTTGGAGAAGCAGGGAATTATGGTGCGGACAATTCTGAATCCTGATTGCGTGCGGGCTTGCGTTCACTATTTTACCACTGAGGCGGAGATTGATAAGTTGGTTGAGGCGATCGCAATACTGTAGGGTGTGTCGCCTTGAGCTATTTCAAATAGCTGGAAAATCTTATAGCGACGCACCATATAAATCAGATATAATTAGAATAGAATAGAGCGGAGTCAAAGCTATGTCAACTACAGAAAAAGTTCGCTGGACAAGCGCTGATTTAGAATCATTGCCCGATAATGGCAACCGTTATGAGCTCATCGAAGGAGAATTAGTCGTGACAAGAGCACCCCGCTGGGAACATCAAAAAGTTACTAACAATGTTTGTGTAGAGTTGACAAATTGGTCAAGACAGACGGGTTTAGGTGAGGCTGTCCAAGTACCGGGTCTAATCTTCACGGATGCTGATAATGTGATTCCTGATGTGGTTTGGGTAAGCTATGAGCGTTTAGCACAAATATTAGATGAGTCGGGACATTTGGCTGGTGCGCCGGAGTTGGTGGTTGAGGTGATGTCTCCAGGTGAGGAAAATGAAAGGCGCGATCGGCAATCTAAGTTAAAATTATATTCGGTCCAGGGTGTGCGAGAATATTGGATATTTGACCAACTACAACAAAAAGTTGAGGTTTACCTACGGGAAAATGGGGTTTTGAAATTAGCGATGACTTTGTTTAAGGAAGATAATTTAACCAGTCTTTTATTGCCTGGTTTTAGTGTATCGGTTGCCACATTGTTTGCGTAGAGACTTTGCAGTAAAGGGGGAGACAAGAAGATCCTATCATCCCCTTATAAGTTTTTATTTAAGGAGAATTTTCATCATCATTACTAATATTTTTTTGACCAATTCCCAAGTTCTTTTTAGAGGATTTTAAGTTTTTCCAAAGCGCTTTAATATCTTTATAAGCTTTCTCAGCGCTAATTTTGCCACCAGTTTCCAGCGAGCAAATGTATGTTATTTTTTGAGCAAACTCCTGTAAGTTGGCATTAAATGCCAAATTTTCCGGCGTGAAATCACCATAGTAGCGATGGCGAGGATGTAGAAAATCTTCCTTTTCAGTCATTGCCCCTTCCTAATTCAATTTTTGGTTGCGTTTCTGCTTCGATTTTAACCTTATTGTCTATTATTTAACTTAAATTTAACTTAAATTTAACCTAAATTCAGCAAAAGCAGGAAGATGCAGAAAGTGCATCTCCCTTTGGATAGATTTTATAGGTTTTTCTGAACCTTTTCTGAAGCTCAGTATTTACTTGTTGCACTCGCAGCCGGTGTGGCCGCAGCCTTTGCCGTTGGGGTGGCCGTCGGCGCAAGCAGTTGAACAATATTGTTTGCCACCTTTTTCTACGGCCGCAGTGAGGCTGACAGTGCAGAGGCAAGAAGGACAGGCACATTTTGTTTGGGTTGCAGTAGTCATTTTGCTTTTTCCTGGTAGGTTTGTTTGGCTATACTAATATATGAACATAGATTCAGATATAAGTCAAGGGAATGTAAAAAACTTGTTACAAAAGGTTGCCCGATCGCACTAAAATGAAAATGAGAACCAAACTAGATCTGGAAAAAATGTCACCGAAGTCTGCTGTTAAAGGAGCTGGAAATCAGTCGATCGCACGAAATGATACACCAATGTGCGATCGACCGCACCTAGTTGACAGTTTGCGAGCCGAGGGCATCCAAACACAAGTTCTCAACACC
Source organism: Tychonema litorale BBK16 (assembly GCF_021648855.1). GTDB lineage: Bacteria > Cyanobacteriota > Cyanobacteriia > Cyanobacteriales > Microcoleaceae > Microcoleus. Next base: position 7,008 of record NZ_JAKJHX010000105.1, read on the forward strand.
GCAAAAGCTCAGCGCATGGCAGAATTTTTCAGTCTTTTGGGAGATGCCAACCGCTTACGCCTGCTGTCAATTTTGGCAAAACAAGAACTGTGCGTGTGTGACTTAGCTGCCACTTTGAGTATGAGTGAATCGGCCGTGTCGCACCAGTTACGTGCCTTGCGGGCGATGCGATTGGTCAGCTACCGCAAGGTTGGAAGACAGGTTTTTTATAGTTTACTCGATCGACACGTTTTGGAACTTTATAATGCAGTTGCCGAACACTTAGATGAAGAATAAACTCCGCCTTAATCTTGGATGGTGTGCCCAGTAGCAACAATCGCCTGTTTAATAGACTCTTCAGAAGCTTTCGCCTCAACCGTTACCGTCTTAGCAGCCACATCTACATTGACAGAAGCATCGGATTCAACAGTTTTGATGGCTTTGACAATCGTGTCTCCGCAGCCAGAACAGACAATGGACGGAACATTAAATAGTATTGGCATAATAAAATCCCGATGGTGTAAATGACAGTATTGATTGTTTTTCTATTTTAATCTAATTTGTGAATAAAATGTTTCGTTCTGGGTGGTGCGGGTTTAGGAGATTGTCGGTTTTAGGCAATTATTCTGTGTGAAACCGGCCCCTAGAGGATGATTGAAAATTGACTAATCCCAGCCGAAATCTCGATCGCACAATTCCGCTAGTCTTTGGTTATGCGATCGAAAATATGCTCTCAATTGCTCATACACAGCCTCATTGATGGGCGGATATTCGTTGGAGTTGTGCTTACCGTAAGTTTCTAGTTGTTGAGGTGGCAAGTCTAAAAAATCGAGCACAGTGTTGACGGTTTCCGACGGTTTGGTATACAAGTCTTCACTTTTGATAATTAAAATTTGTTCCTTGGGAAATAGCTTCATCCATAGGGGAAGTTGATCCGCATAAATGCCACGATTTAAATATGTGTGGTGTTGGTGTTCATAACTGTAGTAGTTTGGGTTAGCTAGAAGTTTTTCGATTTCGCCTTTGAGTCTTTTGGGTTCGGCCGTGATCGCCTCTTCTAATGATAGGGATTCGTATTCTATTCTGATATAGTGATAGTAGTGGGAAATTGCGCGATCGACTGGGTTTCTCAACAATACGATGATTTTAACTTCAGGACATAAATCGTGGATTCGCCCTGGAACGTGGGGGTGAAATATATAGTAAGGACTGGCTTCTCCGGTTATTTTGTAGGGGCCGTTTTCTGGCTGAGGAAATTGGGCATAGTACCAGTCTGCACTTTTGTCGAAGTTTAAGTCAAAATAGTGTACTTCTTTCTGAGTAGCATGGGCGATTTGGGGATGTTTTGTCAGGTAAGTATAAAGCGATGTTGTGCCACCTTTTTGGGCACCGATGATGATGAAGTCAGGGGGTTTTGGCATTGGGTTCATGAGTTTTAATGCGATCGGGGCAAAACCGGAAATTGATCGTCATTTAACCAATTATATCAATTGCGGTTGCACTCCTTATGATATTTCGGAAACGGCAGATTAATTGTAGGACACGGCAGATTAATTGTAGGGACACGGCAGTGCCGTGTCCTAACTAAACTCGCGCTAGGGGAATTTCCGGATTTCAAAACACACCCTAAGCGCTAAATCTAAACAGATTGAGTTATGTGATGACGGCTAGTCAATTTATCCAATTGATTCACCAACAAACTCAGGAACAATCCCACATCAGTAACAACACCAGTAGATTCGATCGAACCCCGATCGCTCAATTTAGTCACCACCGCCGGATTAATGTCCACACAGACCATCTTCACACCAGCCGGCGTCATATTTCCCACACCAATAGAGTGCAGCATAGACGACAGCATCAACACCATATCCGCACCACGTAACAGCTCAGTATACTCTTCTTGAGCCTTAACTAAATCCATTTGCGTATCAGGAAGTGGCCCATCATCACGAATCGAACCAGCCAGAGAAAACGGGATATTATTTTTCACACATTCGTACATCACACCATTAGTAACTAAACCAGCTTCCACAGCCTTTGTAATACTGCCATAACGCCGGACAGTGTTAATTATTTTCAAGTGATGTCGATGTCCACCGCGCACCGCAACACCCCGTTTCATGTCAACCCCCAAAGAAGTTCCCATATTCGATTGTTCCATGTCATGAACCGCGATCGCATTTCCGCCCAACAACGCTTGCACATAACCTTCGCGAATCAAATGCGCTAAATGTTCACCACCACCAGTATGGATCACCACCGGCCCTGCGGTAACAACAACTTTACCACCCCGATCGCGAATTTGGCGCAATTCCCATGCCACTTGTTCCACCACCAACTCTACCCGGCGCTCACTAGAAACGCTCCCAGACATAAAGCTAAATTCCTGAGAATTACGCTGTTCCCGCGATTCTGTTTTGCGAATCGTCCGAATACCAACAACATCAACAACAACTTTCTCTCCTACTTTTAAATCGCGGAGTAATTTGCAGGTTGCTACTGGGCCATCCGCTGTTTCAGTAATGGCAACTGCGCCATCCATCCGCTGATTTTTTGCTTTCACCCACTGGTTATTTACACGCACTTCTGTCGGATAAATCGTACTAACATAAAAGTCATCTGGGCCGACACCATCTTGCACTACAGGTTCTAAAATAGCATCACAAATCTCTTGTGGTGGAGGCACTGCACCAAGATCGATCAGCATTCCCATCATTTCTTCCATCACATCATGGGAAGGAGCCGAAACTTTCACATCAGCACTAGATGTACTTTGGCGTTGCTCTCCCAGATTGAAATTCAGCACCTGGAAACTGCCACCTAGATCGACAATTAAGTCTAAAGCACGACTAATTAAACCAGCATCAAGCAGGTGGCCTTCCATGCGAATTGTGCGGCTTTCTACCATCACGTTTGCCGATCGATCTTCTTGCACCGGTTCGATCACCCGCAGTGTCAGACACTTACAAGCGCCGCCAGCTTTCAGAAATTCACTCATCGGCGTTTCAATTACCTTGAAACCAGCCTTAGTGATGCTATTTTTCAAGCCTTCGCTCACCTTATTCATTACTACAATATCGTTAATATTGACAGCATTACAGGCAAAATTAGCAGCATCTGCTTCTTCAATAGCAATCCGTTTTTCTGGTGCAACTCGCATTTCAATTAAGCGGTTGGAGTAGGAATCAAATGCGGCTGGATAGTAAAGTAAATATCCACCGCTCAAGGGGCAAAAACAGGTATCTAGGTGATAGAAACGTTCGTCAACTAAACGCAGCGAAAGCACTTCAATATTGAGCCATTTTGCGAGTAATGGGTGCGAATCGAGTTCCGAACGGAAACCGTATCCTGCCCATAACCAACGTCCTTCGCGATCGAGCAAAGCATCACCCGCACCCTCAAACGGCAAGTCTTTAGGTAGTTCGTGAACCGTGAAACCTTTGTCCTCAAACCATTCTTTGAAATAGGGTTCTTCGCCTTGACGTTCTTTGTGATAGAAACGGCTGAGGACAAAAGTATTACCTAAAAGTAGACCCGCGTTGGCCGTGAAAACCATATCAGGCCAGCCTTTTTGGGGTGTTACCAGGTCTACAATCGCGTTTTCTTTTAGGACGTGGTAAAGTTTTTCCCACTGCTCCACAGCGCGATCGCGCGATGACTTGTGTACATTGCCCTCCATCCACGGATTAATCACGTAGTCCACATCATAGTGGTCGGGAGCGCACATGAGAAAGCGAATTGAGTCAGTCATAATTCAGTTAAAATGTTATAGATGCTACAGACTTAAGTTGACAGAGTTTGCTTGAAAAAAACTGCAATGTTGGCTCGTCACAGCCAGAGTGCAATATCAGGTTGCGAAAAAACGAACTTTTAATTATACCACATCAAAGCCTATTTGGATTCAAAAAAGGAAGAAATCAGGACACGGCAATGCCGTTTCCCTACAATATTATTTTGGGGTAGGGACACGGCACCGCCGTGTCCTCTTCCTTCTTCCTTCTTCCTTCTTTTAACTTTTAACTTTTAAGTTTTGCGAAATTGGCACTTCGATCGCAAATTCCGTTCCCTTACCAAGTTCTGAATAACAGCTCAATTCACCGCCGTGTCTGTCTTTAACAATTTGGTAACTAATCGACAATCCCAAACCAGTACCCCTACCCACCGGTTTCGTAGTAAAAAAGGGGTCAAAGATTCTTGACTGAACTTCGCTACTAATTCCAAGTCCGTTGTCAGCAATACGCACGCATACCCTATTTTCGCTGGCGACTTCCGTAGTAATCAAAATCTGAATAGCTTTACCGTTACTGTTGACTGCTGAATCTTCCAAAGCATCGATCGCATTTGACAGCACATTCATAAAAACCTGATTGATTTGAGCCGGATAACACTGAATTTCTGGCAGTTGTCCGTAATCTTTAATAATTTGAATTTCTGCACGTTTTGGCTGTTCCTTCAATCGGTGCTGCAAAATCACCAAAGTGCTCTCTATCCCTTCATGAATATCTACTGCTTTGCTGTCTTTTTCATCGAGTCGCGAAAAGTTTCGCAAAGACAATACTATCTGTTTAATTCTGTTAGCACCTTCTTGCATCGAAGCCATAATTTTTGGAAAATCTTCACCAATAAAATCAGCATCAATTTCTTCCAATTTTTCAGCAATTTCGGGGAAGGGTTCGGGGTAGTACCGCTGGTATAAATGTATTGTTTTTACTAAGTCCTTAGCATATCGTGCAGCGGGATTAATATTGCCATAGATGAAGCTGATCGGGTTATTAATTTCATGGGCAACTCCTGCTACCATTTGACCGATACTTGACATTTTTTCGGCTTGAATTAGTTGGGTTTGAGTACCTTTTAATTCTTTCAAAGTTTGTTTTAGCTGTTGAGCTTTTTCGCGTTCTCGCTGTTCGCTGGTTCGCAAAGCTACTTCTCCTTGTTTGCGATCGGTGATATCCATGATTGTTCCAAACAGTTTGATTACTTCTCCAGTTTCGTTAAAAATAGATGATCCTCTTGATTCCGTATATCGAACTTGACCGCTAGTATGCAAAATACGGAACTCTTTTTTGTAGTCAAATCCTTCTGAGATAGCAAGTTTTAAAGTTCGATCCAAACAATCTCTATCTTCGGGATAATACATTTCTAAAAGTTCGATATGGGTCGGTTCACACTGTGTGGGATCGAGACCAAAAATGCAGAATATCTCTTCTGACCAAGTGATTTTTTCACTAAATACATCAAATTCCCAACTACCTATATGGGCAATTTTCTGGGCTGCGGCTAAACTAGCTTCGCTCTTTTGAAGTTGAATCCGCTGCTGTTTATCTTGTTGTAGAAGATTGGATTGAGCCATGGCAATTCCCATTTGTGCGGCCACTGATGCAAACAATCTGATTTCATCTTGCGTCCAGTTTCGGGGACTATCGTACTGATGTAATGCGATGATTCCGTTCGCTTTTCCTTGATAGGATGTGCGAATAGCAATCATGGATTTTAAATTTATTTTTTCGACCAAATTCCTGACAGATTCTAACAGTGGTTCGGTAGCAACATTGTCAGAAACTACAGCTTTGTCTTGAGACAATATAAATCCAACATGAGGATTGCCAGAGACTGGAATTTCTAAATCGAGAAATGATACTGATTCTACTCCTAATTTTTTGTAGTGGGCAATACAAGAAATATCGGGTATTGGATCTTCTATATAGGTATGAATTAAGCAGCAATCGGCATTAAACACTCTGCCTATTTGAGCCGCGGCTGTCTGGCAGACTTGATCTGGGTTTAAGTTATAGCGAATTTCTAGAGTAATTGTTTCTAGCAAAAATCTTTGCTTAATCAGCCGTTCTAAAGAAGCTAAATCTGTTTTGCGTTCCAGTTCTGCTTGTTTGCGACTGCTAATTTCAATCGCCGTTCCCAAAATTTTCCAAGGTTTACCATCTTCTGTCCTAATAAACACGGTATCCCGACTTAAAAACCAGCAATACCCACCGTTTTTGTGCTGTAGTCGATACTCAAATTCCAAGCTTTCGCCGTCTTTGGCTTGTTCCATTTTTTGCATGTGTGCTGAGAATGCAGAGAAATCGTCAGGGTGTATTAACTTAGAAATAAATGCGGCTTCCATTTGCTGTATTTCTTCAAATGTGTAGCCAATATCGCTATAGATTTCGCGGTTGATATAAAGACTTCGCTCTTCTATCAAATCATAAACATATAAAATATTAGGATTGGCTGTAATTAATGCCGACAGCCAGCGCTGGCTTTCTCGCAGTTGTGCTTCTATCTGCTTGCGTTCTTCGATTTCTGCTTGGAGTCGTAAATTTTGTGCTACAACTTGTTTAGAAAGCCGACGCAGAAGCAGTTGGCTTTCGATGCGAGCTACAACTTCTTCTAGTTGAAACGGTTTGGTAATGTAGTCTACCCCACCCATAGAAAAAGCTTTCAATTTATCGATAACTTCATTTAAAGCGCTGATAAAAATAACAGGTATGTCTTTTGTTTGCTCGCAAGCTTTTAGCTTCTCGCAGACTTGATAACCATCTATTTCCGGCATCATAATGTCGAGCAATATTAAATCTGGCGGATTTTTTTTTGCATATTTGAGGGCTAGTTTTCCATCTCGTGTCGGTCGTACTTTATACCCAAGTTTAGACAAAAGAACCGAAAAAAGATGTAATATTTCGGGGCTATCATCAACTAATAAAATATTGGGCTGTAAAACAGTATTTTCGGCGTAATTTTTTTTTAATATTATCTTTTTTCTGTCAATCATATTCATGACATACCTTCTAAGTATTATCTTTGATTAATTTTAAATTTCATCGGTTTCACAACTATTTGTGCATTGCATGGAGTTGCGTTTGGCTTGAGTCACTGCAATGATTGGGCAAAGTGCAAATAGAGAACCGTCATATATGCTTACTAACTAAGTGTATCAAAAATATTGGCATTTTTAATAAAGTCATCACAGTCGATCGAGAATAAAGTCGAGTTCTCTTCCTCAAAACTGCTTCAAAAAAGCCTGTATTGAACAGATAGGCGGTGTCAGCCATTCGGCTACGCGGTTCGTGCCCTTCGACTACGCTGGCTGAACCGTGGAGTCGAAGGGTCGAAGGGCTGGATAAACGCAGCGGAAGGGTCGAAGGAATGCCTGTTGCACCATATTGGAAAAGTCTATTGTATGTTGGTATTCGCCTCTAGCTCACCGTAAGCGGCATACACAGCCTTTACATTATACCAATTCAGAAAAATCCGAGCTATCTCTAAAGCTAACTGCGAGTTACCGCGATCGATCAACCACTGCAAAAAAGGAGTCATCGTTCGCTCATTCAGCAGCCCGCCCACAGATAAAACTCCCCACAGGATCTGGTGTAACCAAGTCATTTGAATCATTAAGCGCACTTCCCAACTAGGATGTTTTTGATAAAACAAAACTCCCATTCTGCCGCGCTGAATTTCTCGGTCAATCATACTAGGGATTTGGTCTAAATTAAAAGGTGGGTGCCAGTGATAACCGACAGCAGCCGGACATTTAATCAGTTTTAAACCTAACTTCTTTAACCTGACTCCCAACTCTAAATCTTCCCATCCGTAAAGTTGAAAACGATTGTCAAACAATCCAGCTTCAATCAACCAGTGGCGGGCGATAGCCACATTTCCCGTCGCAAAATAAGCTGCGGAAAAGTCGGTTATTTTGTAGGGCTCCGAGGTAGGATTGTCAAAATTGCAAGTATTAATCACACTACCATAAGTGAAAGCACGGTCACTTTCTTGATAACCTTGCAGCAAAGCATCTGCGTGTGCTTGCAAGAAATCCTCGGTAACAACTAAATCGCTGTCAATAAAAATAATCGTATCGCCATTGGCATCTTCAACGCCCAGATTGCGGGCTGCGGCTGGGCCTTGGTGAGATTGTGCGATCGATCGCACATGAGACAACTCATCGGCATTTGCGGCCAACCACTCCAGAGTCCCATCTGTCGAACCGTCATCAACTACAATCACTTCATAGTCTCTGACAACGTTGCCAAACTGCTGGTTTTCCAGGGCAAGTAGACATTTTGCCAAAATAGGTATACGATTGTACGTCGGAATCACAACACTAAAAAACACGGCTTTTCCCCATCGCCACAGTTACCGTATCCCACGGTAGCAGATTTTTCGCATTAGTTATATCGGACAACAGCAAACTTTAAACAAAAAAGAATATACAAATCTGTACGATTTCTGACAAGAATTGATCTCAATTAGGTGCATAATACAAAGTTGGTTAAATATCACATCTAAATTCAGGATGTAAATACAGATGAGTCGCGCTAAAAAAGTTGTCCTAGCATATTCTGGCGGAGTTGATACCTCCGTCTGTATTCCTTACCTCAAAAACGAGTGGGGTGTTGAAGAAGTAATTACTCTGGCTGCGGATTTGGGACAGGGAGACGAATTGGAACCAATCCGCAAAAAAGCTTTAGCATCCGGCGCTTCGGAATCCCTAGTAATCGATGCTACCGAGGAATTTGTCAAAGACTATGCGTTTCCGGCAATTCAAGCCAACGCACTTTACGAAAATCGCTATCCTCTTTCAACTGCTCTGGCGCGTCCGCTGATTGCTAAACTGTTAGTAGAAGCTGCGGAAAAATACGGTGCTGATGCGATCGCCCACGGTTGTACGGGTAAAGGAAACGATCAGGTGCGGTTCGATGTGTCGATCGGCGCGCTGAATCCTAAGATTAAAATTTTAGCACCAGCGCGGGAATGGAAAATGAGTCGCGAGGAAACGATCGCATACGGCGAGAGATGTGGCATTCCGTCGCCTGTGAAAAAGTCTTCTCCTTACAGTATCGATCGCAATTTGTTGGGAATGGCGATCGAAGCCGGAATCCTCGAAGATCCGTGGGTGGAACCGCCGGAAGAGGTATTTTTGATGACAAAGGCGATCGAGCAAACTCCTAACACTCCCGAATACCTAGAAATCGGTTTTGATTGCGGAAATCCTATCAGTTTGAACGGCAAAGATTTAGCACCAGTCGCCTTAATTTCCCAACTCAACGAAATAGTTGGAAATCACGGAGTTGGGCGCATTGACATGATTGAAAATCGCTTAGTCGGAATTAAATCGCGGGAAATTTACGAAACTCCAGCGATTTTAGTTTTGATGCACGCACACCGAGACTTAGAAAGCTTGACTCTGACAGCAGATGTCACGCGATACAAGCGCGGCATCGAAGAAACCTACAGCCAAATGATTTACAACGGTCTTTGGTACAATCCTTTGAAAACAGCTTTAGACGCATTTATTCAGGACACGCAAAAGCGAGTAACTGGAACTGTTCGCCTCAAATTGTTCAAAGGAAATGCGATAATTGTCGGCCGCAAATCCGAAAATTCGCTGTACAGTTTCGACTTAGCAACCTACGGCGCAGAGGACGAATTCGATCACAAAGCAGCCGAAGGATTTGTCTACGTTTGGGGACTGCCAACTCGCATTTGGTCGGAGAAGAATCGGGGTTAGAATGTGTCTACAGAGCTTATGCAAAGAAACCGGGTTTCTATCAAAAATCTTTGCTTTCTCAACCAGAGATAGAAAGAAACCCGGTTTCTGACCTCGATCTGTGTCCAGGAGTGACAAACAAAGTCCGCGCAACACGAGACTAAGAGTAAGGTGGGCATTGCCCACCTTATTTGTTAAAGTAGGGATAAAATAATTTAAAAATCCTAGTGAGTTTGATACAATAAGAGTGGTCGGAATCTACAATCATAAAACACTCAATATAAAGCCAATGGTTGCAAATCAAAGCCAAAATTACATCTCACCGGAAGAGTATCTGAAATTAGAAGAACTCAGTCAGGTTAAACATGAGTATATTCAGGGCGAAACCTACGCAATGGCAGGTGCAAGTGATGCTCATGTGACAATATGTATTAACTTAGTCAAAACGCTAACCGATCATGTCCGGGGTAATGGCTGTCGTGTTTATATGTCAGACATGAAAGCTAGGATTGAGTCTAGGAATATTTACTACTATCCCGACGTGATGGTAACGTGCGATGAACGGGACAAAGCATTTCAATCTTTTAAAAGACATCCTTGTTTAATTATCGAGGTTTTGTCAAAAGGAACTGAAGGATTCGATCGTGGCGATAAATTTGCTGATTATCAAGAATTAGAAACGCTTCAAGAGTACGTATTAATTAGTCAAAAGCGGCAGCGGGTGGAGTGTTTTCGTCGCAATGCTGAAGGTTTGTGGGTTTTGTATTCTTACACGCAAGGAAGTGAAATTCACTTGGCTAGTGTGGACTTTCGCACAAGTATGGATGCTATCTATGAGGATGTAATCTTTACCAACGAAGATATTGTGCTGAATTAATCATGCTATAATAAGTATAAAACTTAATTCTTGCAAATATGCCAAAATACCTGACAATTACAGAAGCGCAACAACAACTGCCAAAGTGGCCCGATGAGTTAGCAGCAGAGCCAGCTATCATCACTAAGGATGGGAAACCGGCGATAGTTGCGATCGGTTTTAAACAATTTGAATCTCTGTTAGAAACCATCGAAATTCTCTCTGATTCCGAATTTATGGCAGATTTGCGATCGGGCATTCAGCAAGCCCAGAGGGGAGAAACAATAGACTTACAACAGTTAAAAGCAGATTTAAAACTTTAACAGCAGTGAAAAATGGAGCCTGTAGAATATCAAGTGCTAGTTGTTGTAGTGGGAATAGGACGGCGCAAAGAAGGGGATAGACGAGATGTTTATACAGTAACAATGCGACTGTTAGTAGAGATGATGCAAGAGTCAGACAACGATGATGAATAATCGCGTATTTTCATAGCTATGCCTGACTCAATATTTCCAAAAACTCCTGCACAACTAGATCCGGTTGTTCGCTGCATCGGGTAGGGTAGAAGCGTGTAGTAAGTTACTACCATTGATTATTAAAGCATTTGGGTTTTAGTAATCGATCGCCTTTCAGCAAACGCGCCAAATAATTACGATCGCACTTTCTATCCTCTCATTTGTTCACAGCACTCTTTGACGGATGGGTAAATAGGTTTGTGAAGTGCGATCGCACCCACGTCATCTACCACATAAACAGTTCTTTGTCAACATAAACATATTTCCCCAAAACCGTCAGCGGCATCATCTCCCCGCTGCCAAGTAAATCAATTGAAACCCCATCTCGAATCAATAATTTAAACAATTCTTCGTCATCTTTGATCAAACTAGCATCTAATTCAATAACTTGACCTTCTTCCCTCATTACCTCCAATAAATCAGAAGTAGACACCTGAAATATTTCTTCATGATTACACCGCGCAGTCAAGGAATTGCCGTAACTGCCCGTAGCTTCAATATCCGATATTATATCACTTCCGGTAGCATCGGAATTATTAGTGGCGGAAATTAGGAGACGGCAGT
>NZ_JAKJHX010000106.1:0-15096 GCF_021648855.1 Tychonema litorale BBK16
GAAGGATATATAGCTAGCTGGAATTCTGGAGCAGAAAGCATTTTTGGATATAAATCTTATGAGATAATTGGCAAACATTCAGAGTGTTTTTATACAGAGGAAGGTCTTGAACTTAGCAAGCCTCAAGAAAAATTAGCGATCGCGATCGCGCAAGGTCGATATCAGGATGAAGGTTTGCGGATTCGCAAGGATGGATCGCGATTTTGGACTAAAGTTATTGTGACGACCTTGCGCGATGAAAGCGGAGAGTTGCGCGGCTTTTCTCAAGTAATGCAGGACATTACTAGGCAAAAGCAGGCTGGGGAGGAAAAGATGCAGTTGATTGCTTCTTTGCAGGAGTCGGAAAGCAAATTTCGCACTTTGTACGAATCGACTACGGATGCAGTCATGTTGCTAGATGAAATAGGTTTCTTGGACTGCAATCCGGCTACTTTAAAATTGTTTGGATGCAACACTGAATTAGAGTTATGTGGCAAGCATCCCTCGGAATTTAGCCCACAATTTCAACCAAATGGGCAAGATTCTATGAGTCTATCACAAGAGCGAATTAATATGGCTTTGGCAACAGGGAATTGCCGTTTTGACTGGATTCACTGTAGATTAGACGGTGCGGAGTTTCCGGCGGAGGTGCTGCTTACTTCTATGGATATTGGTGGCAAAATAGGCCTGCAAGCGGTGGTGCGTGACATTACTTATCGGGTACAAGCAGAGGAGGCCTTGAAGCACGCTAATGAGGTGTTGGAGTGTCGGGTTCAAGAGCGGACAAGTCAGTTAGAGTCAGCTATTCAACAATTACGTTTGTCAGAAGAAAAGTTTTCTAAGGCTTTTCGATCTAGTCCAGATTCTATGACTATTACTACTTTTGACAGCGGGATTTTGATTGATGTTAATGATAGTTTTTTGTCGATGCTGGGTTACTCTCAGTCAGAGGTGATTGGTCAGACAGTGCCGCAATTGAATATTTGGGTAAGGATAGAAGATCGAGTTAATTTTAGGAGGATATTGGAAGAAAAAGGTGTGGTTCGCAACCGCGAGTGTGAGTTTCAAATGAAGTCTGGTTCGGTGGTGGTTTGTTTGTTGTCGGCTGAGTTGATTAATTTGGGAGACGAACTCTGTATGGTGGCGGTGATGACGGATATTACCGATCGCAAACACGCAGAAGAAGCCCTACGGGAAAGCCAGCGGGCCTTGGCTACGCTGATGAGCAATTTGCCGGGAATGGCCTACCGTTTTCGCAATGATGCCGATCGCAGTATGGAGTTTGTCAGCGAAGGTTGCTATCAGTTAGCTGGTTATTCCCCTGAAGAATTTATCGGTACTAGGCAAATTTCTCTCTCAGAATTGACCCATCCTGATGATCGCGATACCTTTTGCAACGCCGTCGAAGTTGCTTTACGAGAAAATCGACCATATCAACTAACTTATCGCATTACCTCTAAAAGTGGGGAAGTGAAATGGGTTTGGGAACAAGGTTTAGGGGTGTTTTCTGAGTCTGGAGAATTGATCGCTTTGGAAGGATTAATTACTGATATTTCCGAACAAAAACGCAGTGAAGAGGCTTTGGTGCGATCGCAAACTGAGTTAACCCAACAAAAGCTTCAGCTTGAAAATACTTTGCACGAATTGCAACAAACTCAAGCTGTCTTAATTCACACTGAAAAAATGTCTACACTCGGTCAAATGGTAGCTGGTGTTGCTCATGAAATTAACAATCCTGTCAGCAGCGTTTGCGGTAATCTAGTTCACCTCAGTCATTATACAGATGATTTGCTGAATTTACTCGCTCTTTATCAGGATAATTTTTTGCAGCCACCAGCAGCAATTCAAAATAAAATTGAGGAAATAGAACTAGATTTTCTGTTAGAAGATTTGCCAAAAGCAATGTCCTCAATGCAGGTTGGAGCCGATCGCATTCGGGAAATTGTGCGATCGCTCCAAATTTTCTCCCGCAAAGACGATAATAAAATGAGCCTGGTTAACCTTCACGAAGGAATTGATGGGACACTGTTAATTCTCCAAAGCCGGCTTAAAGCCAGAGGTAGCCATCCTGAAATTGCCGTCATTAAGGAGTACGGAAACTTACCTTTGGTTGAGTGTTACGCAGGGAAAGTCAATCAGGTGTTTATGAATTTGATCGGAAATGCGATCGACGCGATCGAGGAATACAATCAAGGGCGTTCTATTGTCGAAATTAAAGCAAACCGCAGTAAAATTAAAATTAAAACAGAAATCCAAAACTCAAACGTAATCCTTCGGATTTCCGATAATGGATCAGGTATGCCAGAAGAAGTTTCCAAGCAGTTGTTCGATGCTTTTTTTACCACCAAACCAGCCGGAAAAGGAACAGGCTTAGGCTTGTCAATTTCACACAAAGTTGTCAAAGAACATGGCGGTAAACTTAGTTGTATATCAGCACCGGGTCAAGGAGCAGAGTTTATCATTGAATTGCCGATCGAACAAATTAGTTATTAGTCAGTGGTTATTGGTTATTGGTTATTTGTTACCAATTCCCAATTCCCAATTCCCCTTACATTATAATTTAGACAAAGCAGACTTAATAGTTTCTAGCAACTCAGTCTCCGACCAAGGTTTCAACAAACAGCGATAGAGATTCGCTTTTTTTTCGGCTCGCTCAATGGCAACTTGATCTACTTGGCCCGTCAGCATAATTTTAATAATCTTGGGGAATCGTTCGTGAACACGAATCAAAAAATCATCGCCCTTAATACCGGGCATTAACCAATCAGAAATAATCACAATCACACTAATTTTCTTATAATCCAATTCCTCTATTAAATCTAAAGCTTCATACGCATCTTCGGCTGCTTCATACTTATAGACAGTTCCGAATGCTGTTGATAGCTGCATCCTGAGACTATCTAAGACCATTCTTTCATCATCAACACACAAAATAACAGGTTTAGACATAATTCTTTTTATCATATGAAATCTAGATATAGCACTTTTCCGGTAAGGAAACGGCACTGCCGTGTCCCTACCACACTCGCGATCTAGGGAGGCGTATTTAATGAACCAGGAATCGGCTGTATCCTACCTGATTACTATCGTTGGGACATTGGCAAAAAAACATTAAATATAGTTTCACCAGGAATCGATTCAAACTCTATTTTCCCCTGATGTTTTACGATAATTTTATTGATAATATCTAATCCCAATCCACTACCTTCTCCTGGGGGTTTAGTAGTAAAAAAAGGAACGAATATTTTCGACTTAATTTCTTCAGGTATTCCTTTGCCACTATCAGTAAAGCTGATTTTTGCCCGATCGTCCATAACGATCACATCAATAGTTAAAGTGCCACGATTATCCATCGCTTGCAAAGCATTGTGGATCAGATTTGTCCACACCTGATTTAGTTCATCTGGATAACACAGTATGGGTGGCAATTCTGCATAATTTTTGATAACATTAACTCCTTGTTTAAATTGATTTTGATAAAGGGTTAGGACAGTTTCAATCCCTTCAATTAAATTGCCTTGAGTCATTTGACCAGACTGTTCATAATGGGCATAGGTTTTCAAAGCAAACACCACTTTTGAGGCTCGCTCTGTAGCTGTTTGAATAGTTGTCATACCTCTCTTTATTTGTGAAAGTTTATAAGCTAATTCTAATACATTAAAACCATCTGGTCTAGTGAATAAGGGCAAGAAAACATCAATTTCATTGTAAATTCCCATAATTACCAATGTATCAGCAAAATTTTCAGCATCAGTCTCAGAAAACTCTAATTCTTGCAGTTGAATTCTTAAGGCTTTCTTTAACTTGCGCTCTTCTTTGGTAGAAAGTGTTGATGCTTGATTTAGCGATCGCCCAAGTAACGCTAAGAACTCTTGCCCTTGTTCTTCGGTAAGGGTTTGAAACAGTGCGGGCAACAGTTCTATGGTGGGACTCAAGAAGCTAGAAATACTCCCCGCTGACGATCGAATAGCAGCGATCGGAGTATTGATTTCATGGGCAACTCCAGCAACCAATTGTCCCAGTGCTGCCATTTTTTCCGACTCGATTAAGTGTTGCTGAGTGGCTTGCAATTCTGCTAATGCCGAGGCCAATTCTTGGTTTTTTGCCTCAATTTCTCGATTCATCTGCAAAGCAACATTCTTAGCTTCCCTTTCTTGGGCTAGGCGTAGGCGATCGGATTCTGCTCGTTGCCGATCGGTGATATCTTGGAAAGTACAAATTGCATAAGTAATATTTCCCATTTCATTCGAGATTGGTGTCGTCGAAACCTCAAGAGGAATAATTCGATCCGGGTGATGCAGTTCTAAATCTTCCGCGTGCACCGTTTCTCCCGCGAGCGATCGCACAACCGGCAACTCCTTATTAGGATATAATTGTCCGGTGCCAGCGCGATAAACTTGATACGCTGGAGACAACTGCTCGATTGTCATCTCCGGTAACACTTCTATCCCCAATAATTCCTTGGCCTTGCGATTGGCATAGGTAGTTTTTCCAGTTGTATCGTAAACGGATACCCCTATAGGTATCGCTTCCAAAAACTGAGCGAGACGATGCTCACTAGCTCTAAGTTGGTTATTTTGCTCTGCCAACTGATGTTCTAGCCAATAAATTTTTAGCGCTTCTTGGAGGGTTAAATTGAGTTGTATACTTTCCCAAGGCTTCGCAATATAGCGATAGAGTTGAGCAAAGTTAACTGCATTGCTAACTCCTTCAATAGTAGCTTGACCCGTGAGCATGATTTTGAGAGTATTTGGCGATCGCTCATGAATACGCCGCAAAACTTCATCCCCTTTCATATCTGGCATAATATAGTCAGAGATTACTAAAGCAATTTGGTATTCCTCACTAAGCAAATCATCAACTAATTCTAAAGCTTCAATCCCGCCCATCGCCATTTCAATTTCAAACTGATCTCCAAGATTTACTGATAGTTCCCTCATCAAACTATCAAGCACCGTCTGATCGTCATCAACACAGATGATCACAGGTCTCATAATTTTTCCAATCCATCTTTAATACAAGCAATTAATTCCTGCTTGGCTATCTATCGGTAAAGAAACTCCCCATCTTGTAATATAGTGATAAAAGGTTCAAGCCGATCGCAAATTCCCAAATCTAACAGCAGATTCGCCACAGAATCTGCCTCAACCATGCCTTGAGCTTGTAGCTGACTGACAATGGCTTTCCAGAGTTGGCGACGTTCTCGACCCGATACAATGGTAGTATTTTGTTGCGATCGCACCAGCATCTCAGTAATAATTTTTTTTAATCGGAAATTATGGGTACTTTAAATTTTATCTAATTGTGCTGGAATTAGCTAGATTTTCCACCGCTATTTTAAGACTTTTGACGAGGATTAAAAGATTGTTGGTAAAAATTTGAGTGTTTATAATGGTTAAAGCCAATTTATGTTTATCCTTACCATATTCTTTATTTTTTGTCAATTTATTTGTGGATACTTAATAGCCAAACGAACTAATGATATCAATTCCGCTTGCAACGACCTATGATATAGAGGAAAAGGCACTGCCGTGTCCCTACAATTAATCTGCCGTCTCCTAATTTTGGGTAATATTAATTGCGATGTAACCGGAAATGATATGACCAATGACTAATGACATCGTTGCAGATAAAATTGAGCAACTTGATCTCCCGGATTTTGCCCTATACAATCTGCAAAAAGTACCGCAGCATCATTAAAAGTATCTGCATGGTACAAAGACACAGCCTCAGAAAATACTTGCAAAGTTGCTAACTTACCTGCTTTAACTTCCGGCAAGTCTGCATCAAAAACTTCATAAACAGTTACCATTTCTAATTTCCCTTTTACCTGAACTTGATCGATGACGCGAATCGCATAATCAGCAGGATTGCTCAAATGCTCAAAAGTCTGCTGAGTAATTAACAGCGATACCCCATACTTTTTGGTCAAACTTTCAATTCGAGAAGCTAAATTAACCGTATCACTAATCACAGTACCGTCCATCCTGCTAGGTCCACCAACTATACCCAGCATCAAAGAACCAGTATTAATTCCTACTCCAATTTTAATCGGTATATAATTAACAGAAGCGCGATGTTGATTGTATTCAACTAAGGCGTGCAGCATGGCAATTCCCGCACGAACAGCATCATCGGCACTTTCGCTAAATAGTGCCATAATTGCATCGCCAATATATTTATCAATAAACCCCTGATTTGCAACAATCAACGGTTCCATATGACTCAGATAAGAGTTGATAAATTTAAAATTTTCTTCCGGTGTCATCTGTTCTGAAAGAGTAGTGAAGTCGCGGATGTCAGAAAATAAAACAGACATTTCTAACTCCACTGCTTCTCCTAATTTGACATTGACAATGCTTTCGCATCCCAAAAAACTTAAAAACTGATTGGGTACAAAACGACTTGTCGCCTCAGCGATTTCTAATTCTGCACTCAGTGCAAGTTCTAAATTGCAATTGACTTCAAAGAGTTCCTCAATGAACTTTTGTCGTTCGGCTTCAGCTTGTTTGCGTTCCGTGATATCTTGAAGAGTGTTGATAGCATAGACAATTTTGCCGTCTTTATCATAAATTGGGGTAGCCTGAATTTCTAGGGGAATAATCTGGTCCCCGTGTCGGACTTCTAAGTCATCAGATACTGAAGTTTCGCCGCTCAATGCCCGAATGATTGGCAGGTTTTCGACAGGGCAGTTTTGAATAGTGCCTGCTTGATAAAGTTGATAAACTTCTGATAATTGTTCAGCAGGGATATCGGACCCGACTCCTTTACCAAATATCTCTTTTGCTTTCCGATTGATATAGTAAACTTTGCCATCAGCATCAAGTACGCCCACACCCATCGGCATTGCTTCCAAAAACTGTGTCAAGCGATTTTCGTTTTCGTGTAGTTTAGTAATCAGCGCTGCTTGGTCGCTGTTTAACTTTGCCAACTCATTGTTCATGCGCTGGAGCTGGGAATTTTGTTTCGTAAGTTTTTGATCTTGAAGATAGCTATTTAGGGCTTCTTTAACGGTCAATTTTAAATCTTCAGCTTGCCAAGGCTTTGTGATATAACGGTATAAATTTGCATGGTTTATAGCATTTGCTATCGCTTCTATGTCTGCTTGTCCTGTGAGCATAATTTTGATAGTTTTGGGCGAAATTAGATGAACCTGTTTTAATAGTTCATCTCCCTTTATCTCCGGCATAATGTGGTCGGAAATAATTAAAATAATTTCATCCCCATCTTCTAGCAATTCTTCTATTAACTCTAATGCCTCCTCTCCCCCTTCAGCAATTTCAATCATATAGTTATTGCCCACGGCCTCTTGCAGTTCTGCTTTGAGGCTTCTGAGTACAGTCCTCTCATCATCTACACAGATAATTACCTTTTGGTTCATACTTTCAACAAACCTGATTTAATAGTTTCCAATAAATCGACTTCTGACCAAGGTTTAGATAAGCATTTATGGATATTTGCCTGTTGTTTTGCTCGATCGATCGCTAATTTGTCTGCTTGACCAGTCAGCATAATCTTAATCATATTGGGGAATTGCTCGTGAATCCGAATCAGCAATTCATCTCCCTTCATACCGGGCATTAACCAATCAGAAATAATTACAATAACGCTGACATCATCGTCATTTAGTTCATTGATTAACTCAACAGCCTCCTCAGCATCCTCAGCCACTTCATAGATGTAGGTATCGCCAAATTCTGCTGATAGCTGCGTTCTCAGACTGTTCAACACCATTCTCTCATCATCAACACACAAAATAACTGGTTTAGACACTTTTTTTATCCTTAATATTTTATCTTGTTTGCGGCTGCATCAGTATGATAAGTCGCGATCGATCGCAAATACTTGAAGTTAAGCAATCTCAGGCTTTTAAGATCACTATCCGATTATACAATGACCAAAACAGGAAATTCGGGAAATCTTTCCCATGCCCATCCCGGATCTGCACTTCGTTCGACTCTCGCGAGTGATTTTTAATTAACCTGAGTTAGTTATATAGCAATCCTAAATCATTTGTGAATTTCTTACTCCCTCCCCTTGGTAAGAGGAGGGTTGGGGTGGGGTAAAAATTTTAGGACTCGTGCAAGGATTGCTATATATCGCCTCTGATTGGCAGAAAAACATTGCGATGCCTCTTTTTAATTCGGACAATTTGTAAGCGTTTTCTAAGAGGTTCCCACTATCAGGTCTTTGCAGCAGGGGAACAAAAGCGTCAATTTCATCATAAACCCCCATCATCACTAGGCGATCGGCAACAGTATCGGCATTATCAATCTCTAACTCTTGGAGTTGACTCCTTAAAGCTCTCTTCAATTTGCGTTCTTCTTTGGTTGATAGTGTTGCTTCTTGTTGGAGCGATCGCTGAAGTAATTCTAAGAAATTATTCCCTACTTCTGGGGAGAGAGATTGAAACAGTGTCGGTAACTGTTCTAGGGTTTGATCTAAGAATTTAGACACATTTCCCGCTGAAGAACGAATCTCACCCAAGGGTGTATTAACTTCGTGAGCAACTCCAGCCACAAGTTGTCCTAAAGCAGCCATTTTTTCTGATTGAATCAGTCCTTCTTGGGTGGCTTCGAGTTGTTGGAGAGTATCGCTGAGTTCTTGATTTTTGGAGTGCAAATCTGCACCCTGTTTAACTGTCGCTTTTTTCTGACTGGTTCTGGACTGAAAGGACTTTAAAACAAAAAACTCGAATATTACTAATTACAGAATGATTTAATATTATTACTTTCCCTACTTTTTTGGAGTTTAGACTAAGCACAAATTGACTCAGCATGAGCTGATGAGTATTTGCTATAACTAACTATTTTCGGCAAGGGCTAAATGACACCCGGTGAAATACAGACACGCCGTAACGCTCCAATGCCAATTTATGTTTAGCATTACCATATCCCTTATTGTTTGTCAAGTCATATTCAGGATACTTAACAGCCAAACGGATGATTAATTCATCGCGCCAAACTTTGGCGACAATACTAGCAGCGGCAATTTGGATCGATCGCGCATCACCCTTCACCATCGTCTCTTGCTCGATCGCCAAATTAGGAATTCTCTGATTGCCATCAACCAAACACAAATCAGGAGTAACCTTCAGCTTCAGAATCGCCCGCTTCATCGCCAACAAAGAAGCCTGCAAAATATTGAGGCGATCGATCTCCCGCACCGAAGCCACACCAATCTGACAGTCAACAGCCACAGCCCGGATTTTCACAGCTAACCGACTGCGGGCTGTGGCGCTCAACTGCTTGCTATCTCGCACCCCGCAACTTGCCAACTCATCAAGAAGTTCGATCGGCAAAATGCAAGCTGCCGCCACCACAGGGCCGAATAAAGCCCCCCGTCCGACTTCATCCACGCCTGCAATGATCTGGGAGGGGGAGTGGGCAGAGGAAGGGGGGGACAGGGGGACAGGGAGGGGGGGAGAGGCAGAGGAAGAGGAAGAGGGAGAGAGGGGGAGAGGCAGATAAAAAGAGGGGAAGAGAGTAAAAATTTCTATCTCTTCCTTCTTCCTTCTTCCTGAAGCGTTCCCTGAGCCGAGTCGAAGGGCCTTCTTCCTGAAGCGTTCCCTGAGCGGAGTCGAAGGGCCTTCTTCCTTCATTTCACTCGTCCAATAGAGCAGACGAGCGGCGACGGCGACGGCGATTGACTGCTGGTTCCTCTGGTTCTTCCGGTTGAATTGTTTCCTCCGGTTGAATTAATTCATCAGATTCCATTAATTCGATCGCCTCTTCGCTCATTTCAGACATGGACGAAATTGGGTCAAAGTCATCGATGTCGTCGATCGGACTTTCATCGTAAATTTCCGTTTCAGCATCCTCGGAAAATATAGGAGAAAATACAGGTTCAACTACAGACATTTCTGCATAATAATCCTGTTCCCCATCATCATCCGGTTGCGCCCTCGGTTCAAATTCAAGTTCTAGCTGCTCAAAAGGCGGCTTAGTTGGGGTCTCTCCCGGCATTGTGACTGAAATGATCGCATTTTTCGGATTTTTGAGACTACGATTTGTCAGCACCAAAGGAGAAACGCCCATCACAGCATAAACATCCTGCTCCTCAGCCGTCATTTCTACCGAAATGACTTCTGGAGGCTCCACCATTGGCTTCATCAACTCCGACTTGGTGGGACGCACCCGCTCAAAATCTTCGCGCCTCCCAACAGTCGCCATATTGACCAATCCGAAGCCCTCGGAAGCAGCCCTGATGCCGGGGGGTGCGAGATATTCGGCTCTCGATTCTGCAACAGGTGCGATGATTGTTGTATTCGGTAGCCGCAACTTGCTGCGTACTGGTTCCTCTTCCACCGGTAGTCCAAAAGCCTCTTCTCCAATCCGGCGACGACGGCGGCGACGAGTACCATTCCCCAAATCTTGATAACTGGGATGGTTGAGCAAGTCCAAAGGGGAAGCATTACCACCGGTCTCAAAATCCAAGCTTTCGTTTTGAGGTTCCCAAGGAGCGCGCTGGGGTTCAAGGGAGCGTTCTTCCCGCACTGGTGAAGGAGTTGCAGTGGCTACAGGGGCTAAAGTGCGTCGCTCCAATCCTTCTGGCAAATTTAATAAAACGCGGTTTGAGGTGGCGGAGGTGCGATCGCCCGATTCTCGGACTGCTGGGGCCATTTCCTCTTCGCCAGGGAGTTGCACCAAATGACCCAACCCGTTGCAAGTAGGGCAAGTGTGGCCGAACAATTCGTAAATATTTTGACCTTGGCGCTTGCGAGTCAGTTCTACCAGTCCGAGCTCTGAAAGTTGGGCGATTTGTGGTCGAGCTTTGTCAGCCCTGAGAGCTTTATTGAAGTGTTCCAACACCTGCAACTGATCGCGACGGGACTCCATGTCAATAAAGTCAACAATAATTACCCCAGCAATATTTCGCAATCGCAGTTGTCTAGCGATTTCTGTTGCAGCTTCGCAATTTGTCCAGAGTACAGTTTCTCGTGCCGTGGCCGATCGAGTAAACGAACCAGAGTTGACATCA
This sequence comes from Tychonema litorale BBK16, assembly GCF_021648855.1. Taxonomy (GTDB): domain Bacteria; phylum Cyanobacteriota; class Cyanobacteriia; order Cyanobacteriales; family Microcoleaceae; genus Microcoleus. The sequence goes on from NZ_JAKJHX010000106.1 coordinate 10,960, forward strand.
ATCACCGTCAATGCTTCCGTCGGCTCAATGATCACATAACCGCCGGAAGGCAAATCTACTCTCGGTCTGAGGGCTTCTCTAATCGCAGCATTGACCCGGAAAAATTCTAAAATCGGGGCGCGCTCTCGATGATGATCGATCAAAACTCCCGCAGGCAGTTTACCACCGTTCCAGCTCATCAACTGCTGTTTGACACGCTTAATCCCATTTTGCGAATCCACCACAATCCGATTCACATCACCGCTGAACATATCCCGCAGCACCCGCTGGATGAAATCATCATCTCGGTTGAGGAGTGCCGGTGCTCGCGTCGTACCGCCTTCAATTTGAACAGATTCCCACTGTTTTTGCAGGACTTCCAAATCTTCCATGATGGCTTCTTCCGTCTGGGCTTCAGCTTCGGTGCGTACCAAAAGTCCCATCCCGGCTGGTTTGACCAAAATAGCCAGGGCTCTGAGGCGGTTGCGCTCGGCTTCTGACTTGATTCGGCGGGACAAATTGACTCCCCGTCCGTAGGGCATCAGCACCAAATAGCGACCGGGCAGGGTAATATTGCCTGTCAGTCGAGGGCCTTTACTGCCCGTGGGTTCTTTCATTACCTGTACGAGAACTTTTTGCTGTGGGGTCAAAAGTTCTGTAATTGCTCCTGCCGATCGCTTGAGTCGCAGTGGGCCGAGGTCTGTAACGTGCATGAACCCGTTGCGTTCTGGATCGCCGATATTGACGAAGGCGGCATCTATCCCAGGCAATACGTTTTCGACAATTCCCAAGTAAATATCACTAACTTGGTGGCTACCTGTGGCTACGACGAGTTCTTGAATTTGATCTTCTGAAAAGACGGCAGCAATCCGATGCTGCTCTGCTATCACTATCTGCTTAGTCATTCAATTTCCTCGAAAAAATTGTCGGCAAGTTCCAGACACCTACGCTGAATAGTGCCTTTCACTTTGATTTTAATTAGTAGTAGCTTCAAGAGTTATTAGCTGTGACTTAGTTATGAGTTATGCTTCGCAGAATTAGCTGGAAGATAGAAATAAGGACGCTTTTAGTGAGTTATCAATATTAAATTTTGATTTGTGAATTACGAATTCTTTCACTCAAAATTCAATCGTTACAACTCTTGATTTGAATTCAGCGAATCAATTCAGTGACACCGTACCAATTTCCTAACACACAACTCTACACAAAAAACTGATAACTCCGGGAAGTGGTGGTTAAGGGCTGGTTTCGAGGGAAAGTAAGAAGTACAGAGGCCTGGTAGGGACATGGCAGTGCCGTGTAGTAGGTAGGGACACGGCACTGCCGTGTCCTCTAGTCCCGTAGGGACACGGCACTGCCGTGTCCTCTAGTCCCGTAGGGACACGGCACTGCCGTGTCCCTACAGCCGTCTGCTTGTGCGATCAGCGGATTGCACTCAACTGAATTCAGCTTGCCATTCGACTGCGATTTCCCTCAACTACCGGCCCTAAAACAAAGATCTATGGTTGAACAGTCTGTAAACCAATAGTCAAATGCGAACAATGAGGTTTACTTTGCAGGTATGAATCTGACAGGCTGAACTATGACAACCTCTATCCCATCAATAAGCGCATTTGGGACTGCTTTCCTCTGAAATACTCACAGAGTAGCTGGAACCATGAAATTTTCGAGTAGGCGACGATCGACTTTGCTGTCGAACGATCGACTGAATTGCGAAATCTAGCTGTGAACAAGCTCCTAGGAGTTTGGCGCTAGATTTAGCGAAGAATTTACAAAAAGGCTTGAAGTCTTGAACAGAAGCAGTTTGCACCCAGCCCGCGTTGCTGGTTGACTGAACTACAAGCGACTAATCGCGATCGAGCCGTCCTGACTTCCATAACAAGCAATTATAGCTTGATACTCCGGTGGAATAACTCTGCCTTCGACTTTTCTATCTTAACCATAACTCAGAATTAACTGACTGCGTTGGATATGCAAAAGCTGAATTTCCTGCTGGCTGACTTGTTCGAGCATAAACACCAGATGTTCAGGCTTCAGCACATTACCGTCACTGCGACAACTACCTCGATAGCGCAAGACCGCTGTACCTTGGGAGTTATGACTGGCGGCAGATTGATGATCTACAAGTTCTAGTTCCTGTAGCCGATCGCGCAAATTGACTTGCTGTATCTTACCCGACTTAGTAGTATGCTCCCGCCAAAAATCATCAGCTTCAACGATCGCCCGTACCCAAGCTTCCCAGTTAGCCCTAGAATCGACAGAGACAGGAACAAAATTCTGTTGGTCTAATTCGGAATTTTCTGTCAATGCACCCGCTACAGCGACAGTAATCAGGTACTCCGCTGATTCCAACAACTGATTGGCAGAAGGAGATTTGACATCGATCGCCTCAACCCGATAAACAGGAATATTTTCTGGGAGAGTTGCCACCAATTTTTCCTGAAAATCAGCAACATCCATCACTTCAGTCAGTTCAAAATCCGCAATTTCCCCAGTGCTGGTAACGCCCAGAGGCAGGGCATTTGCGATGGAAATGCGAGGATTGGGGTGAAAGCCGCCGGTGAAAGAAATCGGTAAATCTGCTCTACGGATCATGCGATCGAACAATCGGATCAAATCCAAATGACCAATCAAAGCCATGTCACCCACTTTACCAAACCAAACCCGAAACCGCTGTTTGCGCTCTAGAACCGGTACAAACTCCCCAGCAAATGCCGGAATTGGTAATGGTTGTACAACGATATTGTGTCCGAAATCAGTGCCACAAACTCCACAGTGGGAACAGCCTTCAAAGGAACAATCGGGAACAGTTGCCGCAGCCAAAGCCTTTTGCAAATCAAGTTTTAGCCAGTCTTTGTCAATTCCCGTATCCAAATGATCCCACGGTAGGGGTTGATCTAGTAGGGGCGGTGCCCCCGTGCCCGCCCCTTGGGGGGTTCCTTCCTGCTCAAACAAATTCCATTCACCGCTTTCAACTTGGCGGTATTTCCAGGTAAGATCGGATTCGGCGATCGCCTGAGTCCAAGCCTTATGCGCCTGATCCAAACTTTCCCACCAGGCATCCATACCAGCCCCAAGTTCCCACGCACGGCGGACTACAGCGCTCAAACGTCGATCGCCCCGGCCGACAAAATCCTCCATTGCCGAAATCCGCACATCGGTGTAATTCACCTTCACACCATTCATGCCGCGAAATTCTTGTTTCAGCAGTTTTTGCTTGCGAGAAAACTCCGTAGTAGAAACCGAATGCCATTGAAACGGAGTGTGAGGCTTAGGCGTAAAATTAGAAATTGTCAAGTTGAAATGCAGTCTGCGTCGGCCATCAATCCGGCATTCCCGACTTAACCAACGAACTGTTTCAGCGATACCCACAACATCAACATCTGTTTCCCCAGGCAAACCGATCATAAAATACAGTTTGATTTTATCCCAACCGCGATCGACCGCAGTTTTCACGCCCCTGAGCAATTCCTCGTTAGTCAAACCTTTGTTCACAATATCCCGCATCCGCTGCGTACCAGCTTCCGGCGCAAAAGTCAACCCACTTTGGCGCGTACCGCCGAGAATATCGGCAATATTGTCATCAAATCTGTCAACCCGCTGACTGGGTAGAGACAGGGAAATATTTTTATCTTGCAGACGGTTTTTGATTTCCATCCCGACTGCTGGGAGTGCGAGATAGTCGGAACAACTCAGGGAAAGCAGAGAAAATTCGCTGTGCCCGGTGGCTTTCATCCCTTGTTCGATCGCCTCTACGACTTGTTGAGGTTCCACATCTCGCGCGGGGCGAGTCAACATTCCCGGTTGACAAAAGCGGCAACCGCGAGTACAACCACGGCGGATTTCTACTGTCAGGCGATCGTGTACTGTCTGAACATAGGAAACCAGCCCGATCGAATAAGCTGGAATCGGAGTCGCCACCCGCCGTAAAATTCGTGGTGGAACATCGGGGCGATTGGGATGAACAGAACCATCTGCCGCCATATCATAAAATTGCGGCACATAAACGCCGGGAATTTGCGCCAAATCCAGCAACAAAGCTGGTTTATTCAAACCATTAGCTTTCCCTTCTGCTAAAATCAAGCCAATTTCTGGCAACAATTCTTCCCCATCTCCCAAAGCAATGAAGTCAAAAAAGTCAGCATAGGGTTCGGGATT
>NZ_JAKJHX010000106.1:15196-18394 GCF_021648855.1 Tychonema litorale BBK16
GCTCCGAGTTCATAGCTGAGGCTAAATCCTAGGATATCAAATTCAGTGAGCGATCGCCTGGATTCCACTGCAAACAAGGGAGTTTTGGTCGATCGCAATTTAGCCGCCAAATCTGGTGCTGGCAAATAAGCGCGATCGCACAATTGCCTCGGCCCAGCATTCAAAATGTTGTAAAGGATAATGTGCCCCAGATTGGAAGCACCAACTTCATATACTTCTGGATAAGTCAGCACCCACCGCACAGAAGCTGAATCCCAAGGTTTGCTCCGGGCCCCCAACTCGTTGCCTAGATAACGAGCCGGCTGATTGATTTCTGCTGTAAGTAATTCTTCTACTGTTATTGGCATATTACTAAATATCAAACTTATAGTGGATGTGTATTTTTAACTACCATATTGAAATATGATTAGCCTAAATTTACTTAACACTAATCAGTTCAAATTGATGTTGGGAAAACCGATCAGTTAATTGGAGTAGTTTTACTGTACCATCATTTAATTATTTTTTATCCCTACCTTAATGTAATTGAAATCACTTATTAGCCTTGATTTAGATCACCCATCAAAGATATGATATGAATCATAATTAAAACATACTAAGTTCTCCGATCTACCATGCAAGCAACTCATGCTATTCGTAAACTTGTAGAAAAAGCCCTCAATATCAAGCGGCTGACACCAGATATTGAAAATGAAATCAACTACGAACTGACTCGTTTGGGCTACATATCGGATATTGATTATGAAGCTTTAGAGTTATTAATGAATGAAATGGATGAAGGGCGGATTCAATTGGTCGCTAGCCATTGACAGTTTTAATTCTAACTAATTCACAATTGTCCGACCAAACTTGCCACTGTCACCACCAACTCCACAGGATCGATCGGCTTAGGCAGATGAATTTGAAAACCTTGCCGCAGCGCCCGTACCCGTTCCTCTACCCTACCATAGGCTGTCAAAGCCACCGCCGGAATTTCCGCCCACTCAGAAACCGATCGCACTTGCTCGATCAAATCTTTTCCCTCTGCCATAGACATTGCCAGATCGATCGCCAACACATCCGGCGATCGCCTTTGCATCGACTCCAGAGCCTCTATCACCGAGACTGCGGTCTCCACCTCGGCCCCACAATCTTCGAGTACCACCCGCGCAAAATTCAAGGAATCCTCGTCAATATCGATCACCAACACCCGTATTCCAGAAAGGTTGATATTAAAAGAACATTTATTGACAGGTGGAATCGCCCTTTTTTCTCGAATCAAAAACTCCCCAACCCCAGCAACCGCAAATCCGCCATCGCCCCTACCCTGTTGGATCGGCAACCGCACCAAAAAAGTCGATCCTTGTCCCTTCCCGGTAGATGCCACCTGCACCGTTCCCCCGTGCATTTCCACCAAATGGCGCACGATCGCTAAACCCATGCCCAATCCATTGTACGATCGGGTCGTAGAGCTGTCAGCTTGACTAAACCGATGGAAAACACGAGGCAGAAACTCCGCACTAATCCCCTCTCCCGTATCGCTAACCTCAATTTCGACACTAGCCGACAACAAGTTTGCCCCGGATGCTAGTTGAGGGGAAATCCTAGCATCCACCTTCCGCAGCGCCACCTTCACCTGTCCTTCTGGGGGAGTAAATTTAATGGCATTCGAGAGCAAATTCCAGGCCACCTGCTGCAAACGCCCCGAATCTCCAAAAATCCGCACCAAAGTTGACTCAAAGTCAGTCACAATTTCAATATTTTTTGCCCTCGCAGCAGTAGCCAGAGTTTCGATCGCAGCCTCAACATTTGAGACCAAATCCACCCACCGCAAATTCAGCGATAACTGACCGGTAATAATCTGCGAAACATCCAACAAATCGTCGATTAATGTCCCTAGAGACCTCGTATTGCGATCGATGGTTTCTAATGCCAGAATCGTCGTATTTTCATCAAACTTGCGATAACGCAGCAGTTGTGTCCATCCCAGCATCGCATTTAACGGAGTCCGCAACTCGTGGGACAAAGTTGCTAGAAACTCATCTTTAATTCGGTTCAAGCTCGCTAATTCCTCGGCTCGATCCTGAAGTTCTCTTTCTAACCGTTTGCGATCGCTCAAATCAAGAATAAAAGCAACAGATTCTTCCCGCTTTTCCCCCAACAAAATATACCCCACCAACACCGGAATCCGGCTACCATCTAAGCGCACATATTCCTTTTCATAAGGAGTGCAAACCCCCGTTGTTTTTGCTTCTGCGATCCCGATCGCATCCAAGGGTAAATACTCCGCAGGTGTCATGTCAATCCACCGCACTTCCCCGCGCTGCAACTGTTCCCGCGTGTAGCCAATCATCCGCAAAAATTCCTCGTTAGCATAACTGATGCCGCCATTAACATCACCGAACAGAATTCCCATCAAATTAGATTCTACCAAACACCTCAGCTTTTCCTCGCTAGCCAGGAGTGCTGCTTCCGTTTGTTGGCAATTTAGCCGTTCCTGAACTTCCCGTAGTGCCCGCACAATAGACGGTACTAGCCGCGTCAAACGCCGTTTGACCACGTAATCTGTAGCGCCATTTTTTAAAGTCTCGATCGCCACTTCTTCACCCAAAGTAGCCGATACAAAAATAAACGGCAGTCCCGGATAACTAGCACGGGCTATTTCCAACGCCTCTAGTCCATTAAACCCAGGCAACATATAGTCTGCAAGAATAACATCGTAGCAGTTTTTATCCAGCGCTGCTACAAAATTCCCCCGCGTTTCCACGCACTGCAAAGAAAAGTCCAGCCCACCATCAACTAGATATGCCTCTATCAATTCGGCATCCAGCGGACTGTCTTCTAGTAAAAGGATATTTAGTGTTTTCACAAAAGTTTTTCTAGTCTGAGAAACTGTAAATTCAGTCTTATACCAATTTAATGTGAAGTTGCACATATCTCGATCCCCCTAAATCCCCCTTAGGTCGGGGGACTTTGAGAAGAATCTTGTCCCCCCCTTATTAAGGGGGGCTAGGGGGGATCAGATTCTATGCAGCCTCATAAAAAATTGGTCTTACCCGTATCTATATTTTTGTAGTTTTTCCCGAACATAGATTGATTAACAAAAGTTTTAAACAGAACTTTTCAGGTATGTGAGATACATAGTTCTTGTAGGGACACGGCAGTGCCCATTAGTGTCAACTTAAGCTCAAATCCAGTCAGAGATTGCTGTTTGACTAT
>NZ_JAKJHX010000107.1 GCF_021648855.1 Tychonema litorale BBK16
AGACCCCTGTGAAGCGTCAAGAATCACCGCACTTTTAGGGCGGTGAGTATGTCAACAGCCACTCAAAAATTTATCTAAATTCGGTATATCGACCCAAGTTCCTGTAGCATTTGACTCCTGGGTCAAATCCATCAACAACTGCGAATAAACTCCCTCTCTCAGAGACGGTATCAAAGATTCACCTCCATCAATTGCCTCTACCCACTTATCCACTACTCGAATAAACGGTGCAATTCTGCCATCGGGATAAACTTGAGGAAACTCCAATCTCTGAGGAATTTTGATTTCAGCTAAAGGTTGTCCACCTTGGGAACCCCACAGCCGAAATCCATGAACATAATCTTGCTGGTTGTCACTTCCCAAGACTAATGTGCCGTTACTCCCATAAATCTCCAACCAGTGTCCCCTTCCTTGATAAGTCACAGAACTCAAGCAAACTTGACAAGGTATTCCCTCTGCCAATTCCAGCATCAAAGTGCAAGAATCATCTGCATCTACCGGTTTTAACTTTCCTGAGTCATTGGGATCAGGGCGCGTAGAAATTCCTGTGATTAATTGTCCAGAAAGCCTTTGGATTCGACCAAACAGCCAGTTAATATAATCAAAAACGTGGGAACCTGTTGCGCCCAAAACTCCGCCTCCCCGTTCTTTTTGCGAGTACCAATTCCAAGGGCGATTAGCATCAGCGCGACCCGATACAAGCCAGTCAATTTTAATTAAACGTTTTTCTCCCACATATCCTGTTGCTAATAATTCGGCTAGCATTTGCCAAGCAGGGATGAAACGAAATTCAAAATCCATTGTTGCTATTGTTTTAGCACTTTTTGATTCGAGGTTGGTTTGAGATTTGTTTGCTAATTTGTAGAGTTCTCTGGCTTCATTTGCTGTTAGGGCTGTGGGCTTTTCTAGCAATAAATGTTTGCCTGCTTCCAAGACTTTTTTTGCCATTTCAAAATGCAGAAATGGCGGGGTGGAAATGCTGACTCCCGCTACTTCTGGGATGGCAATTATGTCTTCTATGGAGTTGCAAGCATAGGGGATATTGTGGCTAGATGCGATCGCCTGAGCTTTCTCTAAGTTCCGGTGATAAACAGCAACAACTTCTGTCCGGTGATGGGTCTGGAATCCGGGAATGTGAATTTTCTGACCGAAACCTGTACCGACTACTGCAACGCCAATTTTAGACATAATTTAATAATTGTTGACTACTGACTAACTACCCATTCAATTACTTGTTTACCCAAACTAACGCCATTAAACAAGTCAATTTCTCTGATCCCTGTAGGGCTGGTGACATTAACTTCGGTGAGATAACCGCCAATGATATCAATGCCAACAAAGTACAATCCGTCCCGTTGCAGGACAGGCGCTAATTGAGCACAAATTTGCAGTTCGCGATCGGTAATTTCGGTTTTTGCCACTCGGCCACCGACGGCCATGTTGCCGCGAAATTCATTGCCAGTGGGAATCCGGTTGATCGCACCGATGGGTTGGCCGTCCAACAGTATAATCCGTTTGTCTCCGTCTTTTGCTTCGGGCAGATAAGTCTGAACCATGACTGGAACAGTACCTTGTTGAGTGCTAATTTCGACTAGGGAATTGAGATTGCGATCGCCATTTTCCAAAAATAAAATCCCTTCCCCAGCTTTCCCACCCAAAGGTTTCAGAACTGCGGCTCCTTTTTTCTCGACAAATTGCCGAATTACTTGCTTGCTTTGAGAGACAATTGTTTCTGGGATCGCTCCCTCAAATTGCAAAGCGTACATTTTTTCATTCGCATCCCGCAATCCTTTTGGACTGTTCACTACTAAAGTTTTAGTGCGATCAATGTAGTCAAGCAGGTAAGTAGCGTAGAGATACGGAACGTTGACTGGGGGATCGGTACGCATAAATACTGCGTCCATTGCTTCGAGAGGCTGCAAAGTCGGTGATTCTACTTCGTACCAAACCTCAGCCGCCATCCAACGTCCATCTACCAATTTTACTGGGGTGAGCATCACACGACTGAGCATTCCCCAGGTTTTGCCGCCGATGACACTTAACTCGTTGGCTTGAGTCGCCCAGACTTCGTGACCCAATTCTTGGGCTGCTTCCATCAGGGCTACGCTGGTATCGTGTCCTGGAATTAGTCGCGCGAGGGGATCGATGATGAATGCAAATTTCATTGTCAGTTGGCACTTATGAATTAGTCGCTGGAAAATTCTGCAAGTTAAAACAAGCTTTTATTCTGCTAGCAGTGGGTCTAGGTTGCCGATCGCATCGAGTTCGTGCATATCGTCGCAGCCGCCTATGTGTTGGTCGTTGATGAAGATCTGGGGCAGGGAGCGGCTTCCGTTGGCTCGATCGCTCATTTTAGCTCGTGCAGCTTCATCTCCGTCGATCGCATACTCTGTAAACTCAACCCCTTTTCGCTTCAGCAGTGCTTTAGCACGAACGCAAAACGGGCAGGTTCTCCAAGTGTAAATTTCTACTTTAGGGGACATCGGATTTTCTAACCATCACTATATTCTTCATCCTTCAAATTATAATCTTAACTAATCTTATTTAAATTTTTATATACTTGCAGTCAGCCAGCGGTAATGTTATTTATTATACATTTTTTTGGGATTTATCCCTAAAAAAAAGTACCCGTGCTTCAAGGAACGGAGACATTTTGAAAAGAAGCAGCGCCTTCCACCAGTCTAACGCTATTGACCAACCTGCTTATTTCGCTTTTTGACCGAAAAGACTATTCCTACACCCGTCAGAAGGAGTGCAATTACAGTACCCGGTTCAGGAATAGAAGTTGAGCTTCTCGCAGTTGGGTTTGTGTATATGTTAAAAGTCGGAGGTAGTGCTGCTGCTGGTGTTGGTGCTGGTGTTGGTGTTGGTGCTGGTGCTGGTGCTGGTGTTGGCACTGGCAATAGCGGTATCGGGTCTGGTGTAACTGGTGCTGGTGCTGGTGTTGGTGTTGGTGCTGGTGCTGGGTCTGGTGTAACTGGTGCTGGGTCTGGTGTAACTGGTGCTGGGTCTGATGTTGGTATCAGTGCTGGTGCTGGGTCTGGTGTTGGTCCCAGTGCTGGTACTGGGTCTGGTGTAACTGGTACCAGTGTTGGTACTGGTGCTGGTGTTGGGCTGGCGCAAGGACTTGAAAAATTTCCTGGTCCGCACACATCTACTGCGGTCGCCGGAGGGGCGGCAGCTAGATAGTAGAACCCTGTTGCCAATGTGGCTGAGAGTCCAATTGCTAGTTTTGCCATGAACATACACATAACTATTTAGTTAAACGGTGGTAAAATCGGATGATAAGAACAGTGTTAAAGATGAACACTGCAACGACAAAGGTTTTGCATCTATAAATAATAACTTGATCTTGACTCTGGCGGATGCCTGTAAAAGGTATTTGAGCGCTTGAACCGATCGCCCAAACACTTGATTAACTTTATTCTATTTCACATTTGTGAAAAATTTGTGATTTACGCCGCTTTGTCACATCTTTTTTTGGTAACTTCTTTAGAAACAGCCATTACAGCCCTCTGCAAAGAGTATTTGTCCCTGGAATATCGCCTCCTGAAAATAATTATTTATTTTTACGACAATTCACTCTCCTGTATGGCATTTTACAATGACCCAATGTGACTACTACTTGCATAGTCTCATGATGATACAGGGGTTGTCCTCAGTATATGTAAGTATTTTGACGGTTGTCAACTACTTACAAAGCCGTATTTATTAAGTATTTACCGAGGGCTAATGGCGTATTCAATGAGTTGACCCAATCTGTGGCGTAAAGTTTCCATTCCCAGACCTTTGCCCGCAGAAATAAATACGGCTTGAGGAAACTCTTCCCTGGCGATCGCCAGAGTCTCTCCATCTACTGCGTCGATTTTATTAAAAGCGACAATCGCCGGGCCGGGTGTTACGGGCATATCTGACAGTATGTTCATGACTGATCGAATTTGACTTTGCCATGCGGGATGAGAGAGATCGACAACATGGAGCAAAGCATCGGCGTCAGTTACTTCTTCGAGGGTAGCCCGAAAAGCATCGATCAAGGCAGGGGGAAGTTCGCGAATAAAGCCTACTGTATCTGTCAGGACGATCGACAAGGGTTCCTCCGCGACAGGGCCGGGAATCGTTAACCGTCGAGTAGTTGGGTCGAGGGTAGCAAATAACTGGTCGGCGGCGTAGACCTCGGAATTGGTAAGCAGGTTGAGCAGAGTGGATTTGCCCGCATTGGTGTAGCCGACGATCGCGATCGAAGGTACTTCGTGATGGTGGCGATTCTGTCGCAGCCGGAAACGGTGGGCCAACAGTTGATTGACTTCTTGCTGCAATCGAGCAATGCGTTTGGCGATCGTCCGCCGTTCTGTTTCGAGTTTAGTTTCCCCAGGGCCTCTAGTCCCAATCCCACCGCCTTGTCTCGACATTTGCTGACCACGACCTCTGAGCCTGGGTAGGGTGTATTGTAACTGAGCCAGTTCTACTTGCAATTTACCCTCGCTCGATCGCGCTCTTTGGGCAAAAATGTCAAGAATTACTTCAGTGCGATCGACTACGCGAATACCGAGCATCGTTTCCAAGTTGCGTATTTGTGCGGAGGAAAGATCGCGATCGAATACCACTAGGTTAGCGCTAATCGTTTGAGCCGTCAGAGCAATTTCCTGAACTTTTCCTTCGCCTACAACTGTTTGGGGGTGGGGGCGCGATCGCTTTTGGCGCACTGTTTGCAATACCTGACCGCCAGCGCTGTCAACCAGCCGCGTGATTTCTGCCAGTCCGTCCTCAAAATCCAGCAAAGTCGTCTGCTGAGTCATTACCCCTACTAGCAGCACTTTGTCTTGGTCTGCATCAACCTGTCTAGCGACAAACTCCTCTTCAAACTCTGCTTCAAGTCCTTCAACTAAATCCAGAAAGTCTTGGTCGGCGAGGTCATCCAAACTCAGAGGTTCAGACACTCTCCAGGGAAAGTTTTGAGTTTTGATTTGTGAGTTTTGAATTGAAGGTTTTTCTTCGGGAGTTGAACCTTCTTCTAACTCAGAAGTCAACACTGAGAAGTCAAAAATTGCTTGGTCTTTTTGAGGTATCAGATGAGCTAAATAGGTTTCTTGGATGTAACCAGTCGCACCCCCGCCCCGGCGCTGAAATCCTCCGCCTGTCATCGTCAGCAAAACTAGGGCATCCAGCCGCTGAATTGCCATTGCAGTCAGGGCTGATTCGCTTGGTGTTTCTGGCTTCAGGTGGGTGGCGATGCAGCGAATACCGCTGAGACGACCTCCGCCGTAGCGGGGCAATTCTAGGGGCGGAATCTGGGTTTGGCGGGGAGTCCCGATACCGACGCGAATTACTTGTCCACGACGATTGATGTAGGTGCAGAGGGGTTTGTCTATTTCGGTACTGATGGCCGCGAGGCGCTGGGCAAATTCGGTCGTGGTGAGTCGATCGCCTGGAAGTCTCTGGTCGTAAAGCTTTTCTATTTGCTTGAGCTGGCTGGACTTTAAACCTTGAAGATTGCCGTAGATAGTGTGGATAGCTTTTTCTCCCGATCGCTGCGTTTATCTAATTCATTTTAATGATGCTAAGCGCGATCGTGTTCTAGTTTTAAGTTGAGATTTGCTACGATGACCTTGCTGTTGCGGTCTTTACCTGCCGTTTTTTAGTATTTATTAATACATATAAAACTTAACACATCATTTTTTTCGGAAAATCCTTCTTTGGGCTTGTGTTTATTTTGAGTCTATAGGCAGATAGCAATCTCAAAATTAGGTAGGTACGATGATAAGCGAAACGTTGTTAAGGAATGTAAAAACATGGAAACTCGTCCTACAAGCTTACCCCCTGTCGCCAATGCCTACAACGGCAAAGATCGGAATGCTTTCCTATTTGGCTTCAACCCCCAAGCAGAACTTTGGAACGGTCGCTTAGCGATGATTGGTTTCTTAGCTTATTTGTTGTGGGATTTGTCTGGATATAGCGTTCTGCGCGACATACTTCACTTTCTGCCTACTTATATTGCGAAGTAGGGATCAGCAGTTTTTTAGTCTGGCAGGATCAGAAAATTTCTGTACTGCCAGACTGTTAAAAGTTATGAATTGCAGTGAGTAAGTGCGATCGGCACTGCTCTATTTTTGATAATAAATCCGATCTAGAACCTCTGATATTTTTCACGTGTAGGACAATCAACAATGATCAACTCTAACTTATTGGCAGTAGTAGAATCCGCTATAACTGATACAGCATCAGGAACTTGGCAAAAACCAATTGTGATGTTTGTTTGTAACATCTTAGCATTGCTAGTTCTCAGTCGCCTAATTTGGCATCCTCACGTTGGGCCAAAAATGCCTTTGCCCTTACCGTCTCTGTTTAACAATCTTAGCGTCCCCGCATTTCTAGCTTGCATGAGTGCAGGTCATCTGCTAGGAGTCTTCATGATTTTATCGCTGAGAATCGACAAGTTTATCTAGCACCAATTGCGCGCACTCAGAAATTTACCACCCGATAACTTGTGGAACCAAAACACGCCCAGTATAACCTGCGTGCTGGTAGCGAATAATCGCCTCTGATGCAATCAAATTAACTTTTTCACTCTCAACCAAGGCTACACAAGCACCACCAAAACCTCCCCCTGTCAGTCTTGCACCGAATACTCCCGGAGTTTCCTGCAATATTGCTACCAGGGTGTCTACTGCTGGCATCGAAAGTTCATAGTCGTCACGCAAGCTGGTGTGAGAGGCATTCATCAATTGCCCAAAACGGTCTGCTGGTAGTGGCTTAAAAGCTTCGATTACCCGGTTGTTCTCTGTTACCACGTAGCGAGCTCGCTTTCTGAGAGGTTCGGGCAATACTTCCACAGCTTGCGAGTCTTCTATATCTCTGAGGGCTTTAACTCCCAACATTCGCGCTGCTGCTTCGCACTCGGCGCGTCGCTGGTTGTAGCAGCTACCTATTGCTTTATGGGTGCTGTCAATCACCAAAATTTCTGTATCTTTGGGAAATCGTAATCGACGTCGGTTGAGGGTGCGGGTATCAATAAATAGCATCGAGTTGGTGTCGGCTAAACTAGCTGCCATTTGATCCATAATTCCGCAGTTAAATCCTGCATATCGGATTTCGGCTTGCTGTGCAATTTGAGCTAGTTGCACGTCATCTAGGGAGAGGTTTAAGAGTGAGCGCAGTCCTCTAAGAGTTGCTATTTCTAAAGAGGCGCTGCTCGACAAACCGACTCCAATCGGTACATTGGAAGTAATATAAAGATTGATTGGCGGTACTTTGTGTCCTTCTTTTTCTACAAGTCTGATGCAGCCGCAGATATAACTGACAAATTTTTGCGGTACTGTATCGTCGTCGGAAAAATTTATGAGTTCGTCCAATTCTGCTGAATAAAAATGATGTTTGTGGTCGCTACTCAAACCGATTTGTACTGTGGTGCGCTGGGGAATTGCAGTAGGAATTACAAATCCCTCATTGTAGTCTGTGTGTTCGCCAAGTAGGTTTACTCTTCCGGGAGCGCTAGCTTGGGTTATGGGTAACGTACCAAATACTCGTTGAAATTTCATGGTGTAGAAGGAAGAAGGAAGAAGAAAGAAGGAAGAAAAAAATAGCTATTTGTGGATCTATGCCTGTCTTGTGGTTAATAAGGGGAATTGGTAATTGTAAATAAATAACTTTATTTTTTCAAGTTTATCTTTGATCTTGCATACTTATTTTCCTTAATTCAAGATCTGTTAACAAAAATCGACAGGACGGCATAGGTGCAAAAGCTATTGGTTTGTGGTATGATTATAGACTAAAATTTGCCAAGATTTCAAAAAATGCGATCGCCCACCCCCCGAAAACAATTTGCTCAACATTGGCTCAAAAGTGAGAAAGCCTTAGATAAGATTGTCAAAGCGGCGAATTTGTCAGGTTCGCGCGTCCTGGAAATCGGCCCAGGTACAGGGATTCTGACTCGACGCTTGCTGGCTGAGGCTGAGTCTGTTGTGGCCGTGGAAATCGATCGAGATTTGTGTCAACGGCTAGCTAAGCAACTGGGTAAAGCCGACAACTTTTTGCTACTCCAAGGCGACATACTGGAAATGGATTTAGACAGCCAACTCGTGGTTTTTACTAAATTTCAAAATCCTAATAAAGTTGTTGCCAATATTCCTTACAATATTACTGGCCCAATCCTCCAAAAACTGCTGGGAACGATATCTGTTCCTGCTGCTAAACCCTTCGATTCGATCGTGCTGTTAGTGCAAAAAGAAGTGGCGGAAAGACTTTATGCAAAACCGGGTTCAAGAGCCTTTGGCGCGCTGTCGGTGCGGGTACAATATTTAGCAGAATGCGAGTTAATTTGCGATGTCCCTTCTAAAGACTTTGTACCGCCACCAAAAGTCGATTCGGCGGTGGTGCGGCTAGTTCCGAGATTGATAGAAACTCCTGCTGTTAATCCGCGCCATTTAGAGAGTTTAGTTAAGTTGGGATTTGGTAGCAAGCGCAAGATGCTGCGAAATAATTTGAAAGGTACGGTCGATTTAGATAAACTGGTTCAATTGTTAGAAGAGTTACAGATAAATCCTGAATCTCGCGCGGAAGATTTAAGCGTGGATCAATGGATAAATTTGAGTAATAATATGGTGTCTAATCTTTTAAGTTAAGCATTCTGTTATGGCAGAAGGCATCAGGCAGAAAGATTATTTCAGGCTAATTGGAATCTTAATCATAAATTCCGTATCCTGTCCTGGTGCTGAAATACATAACAACTCACCTTTGTGTGTTTCCGTGATAATTTGATAGCCAATAGATAAACCCAATCCTGTCCCTTTACCTACAGGTTTAGTCGTAAAAAATGGATTAAATAACAGTTTAATCACGGATTCATTTATTTCTGGCCCGT
This sequence comes from Tychonema litorale BBK16, assembly GCF_021648855.1. GTDB lineage: Bacteria > Cyanobacteriota > Cyanobacteriia > Cyanobacteriales > Microcoleaceae > Microcoleus. The sequence continues at coordinate 8,858 of NZ_JAKJHX010000107.1, forward strand.
TGTTACAAATTCGGATTTCTACTTCCCGACTCTCTAAAAGTCTGGTATAAATTTTGATCTTGGGAAGACTAGCTTCATCGCTTTTCATCGCCTGACTGTGGCGGCGCTCTTCTAAAGCATCAATAGCATTAGAAATAATATTCAGAAACACTTGATTTAATTGTCCAGGATAGCACTCGATTTGGGGTAAGTCACCATATTCTTTGATCACATTAATGCCAGGAAAATTGGCTTGAGCACTCAGACGAATTTGCACAAGCAAGAGAGTGCTGTCGATTCCTTCGTGGATGTCTGCCAATTTCATGTCTGCTTCGTCAAGACGAGAAAAAGTCCGCAGTGATTTGACAATTCCAAGAATGCGATCGGCTCCGTTTCTCATGGAAATTAATATTTTTGGTAAGTCTTCTCTGATGAAATCTAAATCTAGATTGTCAAGTTTTTCTTGAATATTTTGTAAAGGATTTGGATACTGTTCTTGATAGAGACTAATAATTTCTAGCAAACTATCAGCATACTCGCGAGTGGCAGGAAGATTGCCATAAATAAAGTTAATGGGATTGTTGATTTCATGGGCTACTCCAGCTACTAATTGCCCCAAAGATGACATTTTTTCGTTCTGAATTAGCTTGGATTGAGTTTGCTGTAATTCAGATAAGGTTTGTGCCAGCTTTTGAGTTGTAGAGCTTAAATCTGCTGTACGTTCTTCAACTCTAATTTCTAGTTCTTCTTTGGCTGTCTGTAGTGCTGCTTCTGCTAATTGGCGTTCAACAATTTCAGCTTGCAATTCAGACAAGGCTTGTGCAAGTTGTTGAGTTCTAGCTTTTAACTCTGCTGTACGTTCTTCAACTCTAATTTCTAGTTCTGCTTTGGCTGTTTGCAGTGCTGTTTTTGCTAATTTGCGTTCGACAATTTCAACTTGTAAAAGGTTGTTGGCGAGTTCTAACTGCGCGGGACTGGGAAGTGCTAGGGCTTGAGGTATTAAGTCTACCAAAAGTATGGCTGTAGCCAATGAAATTAGGGCAGTAATTGCTTTCATTGTTCCTGAAAGCCAATAGGTAGGATGCCAAAGTGTCCAGATTTCAAATATGTGAGTGAGTCCACAGGCGACGATAAAGGCTCCAAACATGGCAAAGATCCAATCAAAGGGCAAATCTTCGCGTTTGGAAATGAAATAAACCAATGTAATCGGGATCGAAAAATAGGCGATCGCAATTATCGAATCTGAGGCAACGTGAAGCCACACTAACCGGGTCTGCCAGAGATAGCAGTGGCCGTGGGGAATGAATGACCCGGAACTAAAAAAAGTTTTCCAGAATTCCAGCATAATATTTCCTTTGAGTTATGAGAAAATGGACTCTGACTGGTCTCAATTAATTTCAACCAGGGGTTTATTTCACCCGTGGCTTAATTACCTATGCGTTCATATTCTCTGCTAGCTTCAGCAAAAATCAACCTCTATTTAGAAATAATAGGCGATCGCCTCGACGGATATCACGAACTGGCGATGGTACTTCAAAGTATAGATTTAGTCGATCGCATTGACTTACGGGCGATCGGTACAGACACCATTCGCGTGCGCTGCGATCACCCGCAAGTCCCTCCTGATAAGAATAACTTAGCGTACCGAGCAGCAGATTTGTTGGCAAAGCAATTCCCCGATGCTTTGGCGAAATACGGCGGTGTCGAAATTGCCATTCACAAGCAAATTCCGGTGGCGGCGGGACTCGCTGGCGGTTCGGCAAATGCGGCGGCGGTTTTAGTCGGGATGGATTTGTTGTGGCAATTGGGACTCACTCAGTCGGAGTTGCAAGAGTTGGGGGGAACTTTGGGTTCTGATGTGCCTTTTTGCATTGCTGGAGGTACGGCTTTGGCTACTGGTCGCGGGGATCAACTCTCGCCACTACCGGATTGTGGCCCTTTGTATGTGGTGTTGGCGAAGTTTCGCAATCTCAGTATTTCTACGGCTTGGGCGTATCAAACTTATCGTCAGCAATTCAGTAGTTCCTATTGTCCGCCGGAGGATTTGGATTGTCGTCGCGAACGACTGCATTCGGGGCCGATGGTGGGGGCGATCGCCCAAAAAGATCGACCGAAAATTGGTCAATTGCTACACAATGATTTGGAGAAAGTGGCGCTACCTGTTTATCCGCAAGTGTTACAGTTACGCGAGGCTTTTGAGTCGGCGGGGGTTTTGGGAACGATGATGTCCGGTTCTGGGCCCACTGTGTTTGCGTTGGCCGAGTCTGTCGCCCAAGCCGAGGAGGTTCAGGAACGGGTGAAAAGTGCGATCGCCTCTCCAGATTTAGATTTTTGGGTAACAAAGTTTAGCAATACTGGGATTCGGATTGTTTCGGATGAAAATTAGCTCAAATTGGCGATCGATCAGCATCGACCCAGACCAATCTAATTCTGCCAGAAATATAATCAGCTTGAAGTATCTGGTAAAATAGAACTAAACACAGATTTTATTTTCGGTCCATCAACCCGAAATCCAAAATCTAAAATCTAAACTCTAAAATCTAAATGGCTGATTTAACCAATCCCAATTCTACTTCTCAAACTCCCAATTCTGCTGAAAATAGTTCCCCAACATCGCCTCAGCCACCAACAGTATTGCGGTGCGTCACAGGTTCGCTGATGGCGGGAGGTTTTGCGGCGGCTTTGTACGCGCTTACTTTGTCGATCGCACAAACCTTTGCCAACAAACCAATTCATTCCGACAACGTTACAGTGGTTAATATTGCGGCCGCTGTGCGGACTTTGGTAATGGGAATTGTCGCTTTGGGTGGCGGTGTATTTGCTTTTGCTGCTGTGGGTTTGATGGCGCTGGCTTTACAACTTTTGATTCAAAGTTTTGTGAAGAAACCAGATACATCTTCTGGTGTTTAAGCATTATGTCTTTGACCAGGTAAATATCGGTGCAATTATTTATTGTCAGAGCAAGTGCTTAACTGGTAGTGAAACTAATTTGGCTAATTTTTCAGCAACATCTACCCGGTGACATTTATCGGGATTCATTGATCATCCGGGACTTTACATACAAAAAAAGGGGTGCTTTTTCATGAAAGCAGAATTTTATTACGACCGTTATAAATATACTTGCAGTTTAGTTCAAGTTAACTTTACCCAAGAATTAAAAATCAAAAATCATCAAGGCTTTGTATTAGCAGTTAAGCAAGGCTCAAAAATGGGAATCTTGGGAAAAACTCGTCAGAATGCTAAAAAAGTTGATGTCAGTAAATCTCATTTCTATAATGTAATTAAAGCCGCCATGAATGCTTTGGAACTAGAAGCCAGAGATGAATTAATTTTAGAGAAAGAGCGGACTATCACTGAAGCAGAAGAAAAGATTCAGCAACAAGATAGAGAAATTCGTGTGCTGAATGAACAGCTACGAATACTTAAAGAACAAGTTGAACAGTTGTCAACAGAAAAACAGCAATTATCAATGCAGCTAATAGATAATCAAATTAGAGAAAGTGAAGTTAGTCAAAAAGTCTAATACTTTTTAGAATCATCGACAAATTTATCGATGCAGGAAACAAATATTCATCAATTAAGCAGACTAACCTAAAGTTATTGTAGGAACACGGCACTGCCGTGTCCCTAATAAAAAAACAGTTATTGTAGGGACACGGCACTGCCGTGTCCCTAATAAAAAAAAGTTATTGTAGGGACACGGCACTGCCCATTAGTGTCAACTTAAGCCTGAAACTATTGGTATCTCTCGGTTTTACCTTAGTCTAGATCCCCCTAAATCCCCCTTAAGAAGGGGGACTTTGAAAAGACTCCTGTCCCCCCCTTCTTAAGGGGGGCTAGGGGGGATCTAGATTTAATAGTCAAACAACAGTCTCTGACTGGGTTTTACCTTAAGTTGACACCTATGGGCACTGCCGTGTCCCTACGAGGATATTGATAGTAGATTAAAAACTAAACTGCGTCCGCAAATTCCCCACAAAAACAGTCGGATTGTTGTCAAAATTATTGGCATTACCAATCACATAAAATGCCGGGACAATCGAAATATTGTCCGTAACTGGTAAATAATAATTTGCCTCAATTTCATACTGAGTGCCACCATTTCCTCCCCCAGAAACCAGAAATCTGCGACCGCCCGTAACGTCGAACGGTACTAAAAATGACACCGTAAACAAAGCCCCTTTTTTGATAAAATCAGGAAACGCTACTCCTAACTGATAGGATTGAGTTTTAATCGTGCCGTCAGGTCGATTTGTTCGGGGAAATATATTTGTTTCACCGTAGCCGTAGCGGCCGAAAAGACCGAAACGGCGAGTGAGTGACCAATCGAAATTAAAGCTAAAAGTATTCGCAGTAGCATCACCAACTTTGCCGCCGAAACCGTCATCTGCCAAACCGTTAATCGGCTTACCAACGGGGGCACCAATTAGTCCGTCAATTTGCCGAATGTTGGAACGAGAGTAGAGAAAGCGCAAATTTGCCCGATCGCTCGGACTAAAGGTTAACTCAACTGTACTCGTATTCGTCGCATTAAACAAGCCTTGAGATGGATTAGAAGCTGAATTAAACACCGAAGAGGGCAAAAATTCCATACTCTCGCCCAAATAACCAAAACGCATTTTAAATTGGCGACTCAGTTCCCACAAAGCCAAAGCACCGGCACCGCGTTTGGTAGCAGTTAACAACGTGCTGTTGTTAGAATTAAAGCTGCTCGCACCATCTACAAAAAAGTTAAAGTTATTGTTGTCAAAGTACCGATAGAAATTAATTCTTGGCCCGACTACTACTTGCAAACTGTTACTAACCGGAAACCGATAAGAAAGTTCTCGCAGGATCACTTCATTCGGATTGTTTCCCGCAGTTTGATCGAGAAACGGAGTGCCAAATGTATTGAACAAACCCGCAGAAGTAAATTGATTTGCTGGTGAATTGCCATTCCCTACAGCTAATTGTGTGATTAATTGATCTTTGCCTGTAAAAGAAGTGTTGAGAGTCAACCAAACTAACTGGCTGAAAGTAATTTCTGGGTTGTCAACTTTCTGAACAATCGGTCTGTTGGTGACAGGATCTCGTCCGCCTGTTCGAGCGACTGGAACAGCATTTCTATCTGTCGCTTCAACTCTGATTTTATCGTTTGCAAAAGCTCCTGTCATGTTGAACCAAGCAAAGCCACTGAGTTTAGTAGTAGTAGAAAATTGGTTGGCTTCTAGTTCAGAAGTACGAGCTTCTAAAGCATCGACTCGCCCTCGTAATGTCGCTAATTCTACTGCAAATTCTTCTTGCATTTTTTGCAGGGCAAGTAAATCTTCTTTCTTGACTAAATTGGCTGTTGATACACTAATTTGTTTGGTAATTTGGTCTAAACAGGCGTTTAATCCAGCGGCGAATTCGTAGCGAGTCATGGCTCGATTACCACGGAATGTGCCGTCGGGATATCCCGCAATGCAGCCGTATCTTTCTACCAAGGACTGTAAGGCGCCAAAAGCCCAGTCTGTTGGCCGCACGTCCGACAGTTGGGAAACAGATGTGACTTGTGCCTCGTCTTGTTGTATACTGAGCTGATCGGCGGTGCTAGTCTCACTGATGACGTCAGCAAGTGTGCCAACTTCAGCAACTTTTTGAGGCTGAAGAATGTTTGTATTTTCTAACTCTTTTGGGGGCAATTTACGGATTGTCCCCATTATTTTTGGCTCTGTTGTTACGGTCTCTGCTCTATCTATTTCTGGTAGCTGCGATGGTTCAACCTCAACCACTCTCAGAGTTTGGTCTGAAGAACTCCCGTTGACAGGACTACCTTCTAGCACAACTTCTGGAGTTGAGTTATCCTGAACTTGAGCAATTGTCGCGATCGGACTCAAAGGCACTGCGACACCACAAATCAATAAAGACAGCCACAACGCTTGAAAGGAAGCTTTATTATTCGCCATAACACTCACACCACTTATTAGAAACAGAAGTTGGCAAATTGTAATTCAACATCTGGTAACTAAATGTGATCATTATAACAATTTAGTGTGGTAATCACAATTAATATAATTGACTAATTCCCCATTCTCAATACTCCTAAAGACTTATCAAAATAAATTCGCAACTGTCGCCCCAAATTTAAAGGTTTCAGCAATCCGATAGTCTATCTTCTCATAGCTATGCAATACATCGCTAATGCCTGTATGAATCAAGTTTTCGATGTGCAGCAACTGCTCGGAAGAACAGCGAACCTGAACAGTTGTATGTGACATCACGTCGGAAGGTGCGATCGCAGTATAGGTATTGGGAATGCGACTGAGCACGTAAGCAATCAAATCCTGTCGTAAGCCAGAGGGTGAAAAAGCTTCTTGGTAAGGATATCTGGGATAAGCATCCAAGATATTTTCCACTTCCTCTGTGACTACGGCTAAAGTAAGATTGACCAGAGTTTTAGGCATTTTCCCAGTTCCCAAACATTATTCAATTGAAGACCTTGGATTAAACATTATCTGAAGAATCTGAGGAAATTATGAAGAAAATCATTTTTGTCATAATATGATGCGGCATCTTAATGCGACTGCTACCACCCAAGAATTTCAGCCACTTGCTGTGCCAATTTCAAAGGGTCAAAAGGCTTACCAATCACCCCTGCTACCCCCAAATCAGCAAATTCACTCAAATCGATCGCCTGTACCTTAGCAGTTAAGAAAATTACCGGAATTATTCGAGTAGCCACATTATTTTGCAACAAACCAAACAGCGTAACTCCGTCCATATCCGGCATCATCACATCTAGCAAAATAGCATCAGGGAGTTGAGTTTGGGCCACAAGCAATCCTTCATTGCCATTACGAGCAATCAGCACCCCCCACCCACCTAAATGTTCCAGACAAGCCTGAATCACACTACACAGGTTTTTTTCATCATCGATCACCAGAATCTGTTTTACTGACATAATTTAAACTCAAAATTTTAAATTTACCCAACTTTTATTGCCCTTCCCCTTCAAAGGGTGCAGGCAGTGTGAAATAGAAACTGCTTCCTTCTCCCACAACACTTTCAACCCAAATTCTGCCACCATGCTGTTGCACAATGCTACGACAGATAGCCAAACCCAAACCAGTTCCCCCTTTTTGGCGAGAATCAGAAGCGTCTACCTGTTGAAACCGTCCAAAGATATTCTCTAGTTTATCAGCAGGAATACCCCTACCTTGATCTTTCACTTCAAATAAAACCCGTGAAGCGTAGCTATCCCGTAGGGAATCGCCCAAATCTTCAACACTGACAGTAACCGTACTCTGGGCCGGTGAAAACTTAATAGCATTGCTCAGTAAATTTACCAGCATCTGAATAATCCTATCTGGTTCGACCCAAATTTGCGCTGATCCAGACAAAATAGACAAATTAATATTACTTTCATCAACTAAAGATTGTACGATTTTCACAGACTGCCTGATCAAATCTGCACCATCACACCACTGCTTAGCTAGCGTAACTTGACTGGAATCTAGCCGCTCTAAGTCGAGAATATCATTTACCAAACGCACTAAACGTTCGGTATCATTCGAGGCAATTTCTAACATTTGTTTGGCAGTTTCCGGCTGATTTTTCAGTACCCCAGCCGCCAGCAAACCTAAAGAACCACGAATTGAGGCAAGAGGCGTTCGCAATTCATGACTGACAATCGAAATAAACTCGTTTTTCATTTTTTCAATAGCCCGACTTTCGGTGATATCCGCTACAGTGCCTACATGACCGATGAGTTGACCTAGAGCAGAAAAAATAGGAGCTGTTTTCACTCGACAAAACCGGACAGTTCCGTCGCGACGAACATGGCGAAATTCGCAGCTAAATTCGGGAGCGAACGATGTTGGACTTGACCACATAGCCAGAACAACTTTCAGGTCTTCCTGGTGCACAAACTGCATCCAGCCGTCTCCTAAAGCTTCTGCCGATGTGAAGCCACCAATTGCTTGACAGCGGGGATTTGTATAGATAAATTTCCCCTCAGCATCAATTCTAAAAATGCCGACGGGAGAAGACTCACTCAGAGAACGAAATAAAGCTTCGCTTTGTCGGAGTTCTGTTTGAGAAAATTCTAGTTCTTTTGTGCGCTGGAAAACTCGGATTTCTAACTGTTCATTAAGTTTTTGAAGACTTTTTTCAGCAATTTTGCGATCGCTGATATCGCGTTGTACAGCCACCCAATGAGTAAACCAACCAGTTTTATCGGTAATTGGGACAATGCTGAGTTCTACCCAAAATTCTGTGCCGTCTTTGCGATAGTTGATCAAGTCAATTCGCAGCGGCTGCCAGTTTTTCAAAGCTGTCCGAATGCTCTTGAGACTTCCCCTATCAGTTTTTTCTCCTTGCAAAATACGCGGCGTTTTACCCACCGCTTCTTCCAAGGTATATCCACTCAGCCGGGTAAAGGCTGGGTTAACATAAATGATCCGCGGCCCCGGTTCATCAATCGGTTCAACTTCAGTAATTAAAACAGCATCATTAGTTGTGGTGACAACTGATTCTAGCAGGTGTAATTGTAATTCTCTGGATTTGCGATCGCTAATTCCGAGAATTGTCCCTACCATCCGCACCGCTTCGCCTTCTTCACTATAAAAAAATTTGCCCCTCCCCTCAATCCAGTGAATGCTGCCATCGGGCCAAATCACCCGGTATTCATGACAACAATCTTCCCGGTCAATTCGTGCCTGATTAATAGTATTTTGTATACCTTTGAGATCTTCTGGGTGAATACAATCTGCCAAAAATTGATAATTCCCTTCAAAAGTTCCTGGCCTCAATCCAAATAACTGTTCATATTCCCTCGACCAAGTAATACGATTATTTGGCAAATCCCAATCCCAAAAACCCATCTTCGTAGCAGACAAAGCTAAGGTTAATTGCTGATTAATTTTTCGCAACTCAGTTCCGACAATAGTCACTCTAAGTTCTAGGGCTATTTCGATTTCGCACTGCTTCCAAGGTAAAGATTTTAATCTCACAGTTTCTTCCCACAATTCAAAAGAATTACGAGGAGACAAACTTCTACTACCAAAGGAATCAAATTCAAAGGCTGAGTCGAGTTTTCCAGCCCAGTTGACAGTTTGAATTACTTCGGGACGAAACCACAAAATATAATGCTTTTGCATCTGAGATATCGCCAGCACCAACAAACCGCTAGCAACTTCTTTAAATTTCTCTGCTTTTGGATAAATTGTTGCCAAACAATCTGTATAAAAAGTATCATTATTTAGTTGAGTTTCTACCCAGACAATTAACTCTTGAATATCTGCTAATTCAGGTGTTTTGCCAATCAGCGTTAAATTTTCCTTTGCACACAAAACTGCACCGCTAGCCCCAACTAATTCTAGCAAGTTATCTTTTTGTTTGAGTAAACCTTCTGCAAAACCGTGTTCTTGAGAAAGGACTT
>NZ_JAKJHX010000108.1 GCF_021648855.1 Tychonema litorale BBK16
GTCTGGAGAAAATTTTTCTGCCAAAACTGCACGGCAAAAATGTTCTCTAATTTCAGTAATAGCTGCTTTTTTTGCTCTCCATTTGATGCCGATCAGAGAAAGTTTTTTGACTGTGCGATCGAGGGTAGCTGCTTGTTCTAACCGCTGTTTGAGAGACAACTGCCGCAGTTTGTCAAATAAATAGATATCGGCTTCAATGCTATTATCAGATGCCTGGGGACGATAACCCGGTTTGACTTGAATCATAATTGGGAATTGGGAATTGGGCATTGGGAATTGGGCATAGAAATTAGGAGACGGCAGTGCCGTGTCCCTACCCAAAATAATCTTGTAGGGACACGGCAATACTTCCTTCTTCCATTACTTTTCAGAGAATATGCGAGTTGCAAAATTTTGCGATCGATTTGGAGACAAAGCCCTAGCTTTCAAAATCGCGGCTACCAAAAACGCATAGGACAAAACTCCCACCACAGCCAGTAATATTACGCTGACACTTCCTGACGCATTCCACAAAGCGTGAAGTGCGGAAGCGCTGAAATAACCTACGCCCAAAATTTGCCACCGCTTTTTGGGTTTGAGGGCACTCAAACCGATAAAATATCCTAAATAGCCACTGTAAGCCATGTGTCCGGCAACGGAACCCAAAATTCGAGGAATTAGCAACTGTAATCCTACTAATTGTCCGGCTTCTGCTCCTGCTTGTAGAGTAACATTTTGAATAATATGGGGAACATATTGTCCCAGAGTTTCTAATAGCGTAAAACCAACTGCCGAGGCACTTCCTAACAAAATTCCGTCTAAAGGTTCCCAAACACCGATGCGATCGCGCCACGGATTTCGCAGCAAGTTTCCCAGCAGCATAGCTCCCAAAACTGGCAAGGCTTTCAGCAATTCTTCCATCAGCCCTGCCCCGAAAAACATTCTGATCAAAAAAGCCAAAAAACTGATTTGTTCGCCTTCTACTGGCAAGCGACCGGGCAAAACTTCTCTAAATACTACGATAAAGCCAATCAATAAAGGGCTGAGCAAAATCAGGACTGTAGCTAAGCCAGAACAAAATAACATCCACCAAGGCTTGTGTTTTCCGCACAGTTGATATATGAAATAGTAAGCTGCACCGGAAAGATAAGCAGCTAGCAGAAAATTGAAAGCTGCGGAATTTCCGACTGCTAAAAACATCGAAATTACAAATATAACTGTAGCTATGCCGGGATATAGGTAAGCTTTCTGACTTAATTGTTTTCCTGTTGAGGCGATGGGAAATAGTTGAGTGAAAGTGAGAGTTTCTTTTTCGCAGACGTTAGAGAAGCTCTGATTTGCTACCGGGAATCGTGGCTGATTTTGGCTTTGATGTAGGGGAGTTTCAAATATAAATTGAGGGCCGTCAAGACCGAGACTGATGCGATCGCCACTTTCTAATGTTTGACAACTTTCTAGCCTTGTGCCGTTGAGATAAGTACCGTTAGCGCTGTTGAGGTCGCAAATTTCCCATCTCGGAAAATTGCCTGTAGTTAGAGGACGGATTGTGGCGTGGCGACGGGAAACCATTCCGTGAGCGATCGACTCTAAGGATATTTGACAACTTTGATCGCGTCCGATCGCCATTTCCATAATTTCCGAAAGTTGGTGCTTGGATGCTGATGCTGTCGTGCCCACAGCAGCTTGAGCTGGCACTTGTCGCAAAAATCCCATCTTATTAGTTATTGGTTATTGGTTATTAGTTATTAGTTAGTTATTGGTTATTGGTTATTAGTTATGAGTTATTAGTTGTGAGTTATTGGTGATTCTAGCATCGATCAAATAGATGAAGTAGGTTGGGTAACGGGAACCTTAACCCAACCTACATATTTTTAATTTCACTCCATTGAGAACCACTATAGAAACAACAACTAACTACTAACAACCAACAGAATAACTAATAACTACTAACAACCAACAGAATAACTAATAACTACTAACTAATGACTAATGACTAATGACTAATCATAGATTGGCTCTAGCATCCTGAACGGCTGCATAGAAAAATATCCCTGTCAGCGGTACACTCAGGGCAAGAATGATGCCTGTGACTAAAGTGCCGAGTTGAGCTTCTCCCGAAGATAGCTCAAAGACTGAACCGACTGCGGCGATCGCAGCGATGCACGAGAGAGCTAAAAATAAACCACTTTTTGGAGTTCCTGCCATCATAATGATTTTACCGCTTTTGGTGAAAATTTATTCTTGACTAATTCTTCATTTAGTGCCAGTTTGTTTTCTACTCTGTCTACAAACAGCACTCCATTGAGATGATCCATTTCGTGCTGAATGGCCCTCGATAGTAATTCTGTCGCTTTCAGAGTTTGAGGCCGACCGTATTCATCACGATAGGATACTTCAATGACTTCTGGGCGCTTGACTTCTAGATAGACTCCTGGAATACTCAAACACCCTTCTTGCAATATACAGAGTTCGCCACTGATTTTGATAGTGGGATTGATCAAAACCAGCGGGGGTGTTGCGGGGTTGTCCGGTTCGCAATCGACGACGATGACTTGTTTGTGCACTCCGACTTGAGGAGCGGCCAAACCGATGCCCTCAGCACTGTACATGGTTTGCAGCATTTCTCGGACGAGTTGCCGAATTTCTGCGTCAACGCTTTTGACCCGCTTGGCTGGCTGCCGCAGGGCGCGATCGCCTAATGTGTGTATGGTTAGGGGTGGTTTTTCTAACTTTTTCTTTTCAACCAAAACCTGAGCTGTCATGGGATTTTTACTTGATTTCTGGGGTTAAATTGGAAGCAATACTATTATTACAAATTTTAATCTGAGTTGGCTTCTTTCTGACTGGAAATGTGCCAAAACTAAATAACTGTTATTTTTATTGGGTTGTCGCTGGCTGAAGTGGCAGTTGAGTTGAGTGGCGGTGCGATCGCAATTTTACTGGATCTTAAGGCAATCTGTGAATTCCGAAGCCCGAACTATAGCATTAGCTTAGTTTGGGTACTTCACACCATCAGATATGTTTGCTCTTCATTCATCGGCAATACTCGCAGTCGTTGATTTTTCAAATCCGGTTCTAATCCTAGTCTTTCCATCGGAATCACACCCAGCAAAATTGTGTCAACTCCTGCGGGCATTTCCAAGCAGTCAAACACTGCTTTTCGCCCTTCAACTTCCAGCATAATATCTTGAAATATCCGCCCTTTTCTCACCCCCGCAGCAGTTTCTACATTAGTTTCTCCAAGCTGACTTAAACCCAACTGGCTGATAATGCTAGCTGGTAAGGCAAGCAGGGTGGCTCCGGTATCGACTAGAACTTTATCAAAAGTGAATGAACGAATTTCACCCGCAGGAATAAACCCGCGCTCAACGAGGACTTGATCGATGCGATTCGTTATGGTAATCGTGGTAAGAACCTGACCCATTTGTTTGCTTTGAAGATTGGGGAGTACGAGTGTCATATTATCTTATCTCTAGCAGTACGACAATCATATCATTTTACCATTTTGAGCATAATTGATTGATTTTTCTCTCCTAATGCTATCTATAATTGTCTGAGATTAGTTAAAATCGTGTTTAGCTTACCAGTCGCCTCTCAAATTAGCCTGAACGCATGACACCAGAACCCAACTCTTCTCAACCCAATCCTTCTGAGTCGATCGCGACTATAGAAAATCTCAACGGTGCAGCCCCTAAAGTGCCAGTAGAACCAGCGACAATCATCCCTACTGCTGAACCTGAAAAACCTGCGCCACAGCCTTCAACCCGTAAGATTGTATTGCCACAGTATCCCAAACAAACTACTGCTGAGATGTCGGGGTCAGTGCTGATTTTGGGGTCGATCGCAGCGATGATTTTTGGGCTGGCCAACGACAGTGTTTGGCTTGGCTTAATGGGCGCGATCGCAGCGATGGGCATATCTCTACGGCTGATGTGGCCGAGTTGGGGCAAAATTTGGATCCAGGTGATTCCCCCAGCTTGGCGCACCCTGATCGTAGCCTGCTTTGGTCTTTTAGCTGGGATTGTGGGCTTGCTGATGCTTAGCGGTACTAATACTGAACCGGGAAGCCGCAATATCCAAATTAACTGGGATGCGATCGGAGCTCTCGGCGAGTTAATCGGCGCTTTGGGGCAAATTTTGATCGCAATTTTGGGCGTTTATGTGGCTTGGCGGCAGTATGTGATCTCGAAAGATTTGACTATTCAGCAAAACAGAATTACGCAGCAGCAAACTATAGATGCTTATTTTCAAGGAGTTTCCGACTTAGCCCTTGACGAACAGGGATTTTTGGAAGATTGGCCACAGGAAAGGGCGATCGCCGAAGGTCGAACTGCTGCGATTATGAGCAGTGTAGATGCTGAAGGTAAAGCTAAAATTCTCCGGTTTTTGTCGCAGTCGAGATTGGTTACTCCTCTGAAGCGCGATCGACTTTTAGGTCGCCCCATCCTCGACGGCGATGGCGGCTATGCTGAAGACAGAGACCACGGTATCCGCGTCATCGATCTCAATGTCATGTTAGCCGGTGCCGACCTCGCCAGCACTGACTTGCGGTGGACAGATTTAAGCGAAGCCAATCTCGTCCGCGCCGATCTCAGCAAGTGCGCCTTAATCAAAGCAAACCTCTCCCGCGCTGTCTTGTACGACGCCAATCTCGCCCGCGCTGACATGAAAGGTACCACATTATTTTATGGCTCAGTCGAAACCGCTTCCCCCCGCAGTCGCAGTGAATTTCCCAACTACACCACGGGGGAATATACTGGCGCTGTGGTGGAACTTGTTGATTTTACTGCTGTCAAGCGGTTGTCGGATGAGCAGCGTCACTACTGCTGTACTTGGTGTGGATCGAAATCGAGAGAGACTATCCCCGGTGGTTGTGAAGGTATTCCCAATAAACTAGGGCGTTAAAAAGCACGCGCGATCGGAGCTATCCCGTCGGGAATAGCACCGTAATTAAAACATATAGTTGGCGATCAGAACGGTGCGAACTATACTTGGATTTAAAATGCACAATCTTGTGGTGCTTTAGTCATGATCAATGCGAATTTAGGGCCATCTGTAAGTCCGCATCCTCCCAGCCATAACAGTAGGAATGGATGGATTTTTGTGATCGCAATGTGGTTTCTGAGTCGATTGGTAATTGCGATCGGGATACAGGTAATTGCTCCTTTGTTATACAGTAACCCGGCGCTCCAGCAGTTTCAGGACTTAAAGCCTTGGGCTATTCCTGGCTTTGTTCCCAAAAGTAGCTGGTCTCTGTTCTCGCACTGGGACGGGGAATGGTATACCAAAATAGCTACTCTAGGTTACACCTATGCAGATGATGGAAAGCAGCATTCTGTGGCATTTTATCCGCTTTTTCCCTTGTTAATTCGGGGATTGATGACCCTCGGACTACCAGCAGAAGTATCAGGGGTAGTTATAAACAGTTTGGCATTTCTGGGTGCATTGGTGCTGGTCTATTTTTGGGTAGAGGAGCGATACGATACTGCTACGGCGAAGTGGACAACTGCTGTATTGGCATGGTGTCCGTTCTCGCTATTCTGCACTGTAATGTATACAGAAGGATTGTTTCTGCTGCTGACAACAGCGGCTTTGCGATTCTTTGAGAGGGGCGAGTATATTCTGGCGGCTGTTTGCGGAGCTTTGACTACTGCTACTAGGGGACCGGGAGTGGTGCTGATACCTGCTTTTTTGCTGGTAGCTTGGAGGGAAAAAAAATCTAAATCGGCTTATTTTGCAGGTTTTGCTGTGGCGATCGGGTTGCTTTCATTTAGTTTATATTGTGCTATTCGTTTTGGAGACCCTTTAGCATTTATTCGCATCCAAAAAACCTGGGACCAACCTGGTTGGTATAACATATTTGGCGAAGCTGTTAAGTTGGAAAAATATGCTATTAGTAAAGTGGTGATGGTTTTTGGCGGCGCCTGTTTGTTGTGGTTTTTCCGCAAAAGGCTTAGCAGTGTGGTTTTGACTTACGGTTTTTGCTCTTTGGGACTGCTGGTTTATTCAGGAGCTCTACACTCGGTAAATCGTTATGCTTACGGTGTTGTTTCGCTTTCAATAGCTCTCGGTTTGTTACTGGCTGCTAGACCTCGTTGGGGCTACGCACTAATGGGATTGTTTGCTCTATCTTTGCTGCAATTTGCAGTTAAATTTGCTAGTTGGGTTTGGGTAGCTTAAAGCCGATCGCTCTTAATATTGCCCGAATAAACTTATTTTATTCTATCTCCCACGCAGACTGAAAAAAGTCCCATTCGCACAGCATTGCGTAGCGATAGGTTGTTTCTATTTCCGGCGTTAACGGTGTTCCGTAGCGATCGACCAAACTTTCCAGTCGTTTTGCTAAAATATCAAACTCAGGGCTGTTATAAGTACAAATCCAGTCTGTAAAAGCGTGTTCAGGTATATTAGTTTTAGCTAGCTGCTGTCCCAAAAAAGCATACAACCGCAAGCAAGGAGTCATTGCTGCCGCTGTTAAACCTACACCACTTCCCCAAGCTGTAGCTAATAAAAAATCTGTGTAGCGGCGAGTAGCAATTCCCGGTTTTGCATCTGACAAGTCTACACCCCATTTCGCTGCATATCCTTCATGCAATCGCAGTTCTTCTAAAACGCCACTACCGAGATTGTGAAAGATTTCAAACCCCTCCCAATCCGGCGCTTTTGCCGCAGCGATACTGTAAGCGCGAGCGAATGCTCCCAGAAAAAATGCGTCTTGTGCAACATAATATGCAAAACTATTTTGGGGGAGGCTGCCATCGGCAATGCCTCTGACAAAGGGATGTTGTAGACAAGCTTCGCTTAAGTCTTGATTTGCTTGCCAAAGATAGTTAGAAGTTGTCATAGGATTTTAAATCTAGCGGTTATTATGGTAATTTTTAAGGTTCGGCTCAAAATCTATGGTAACAGATATATTCGGCTTGATGGCATTGGTGGCTTTGGGAATTTTATTTCTCATATTTCAGGGTATAGATAAGTGTTGGCGTAGTGCTATTTTGTCCGCAGCAATTGTTTGGGGGGTGATTGTTGCCGTATCTACTGAGATTTTCAGTTTATTTAGGTTACTGACTTTTGAATGGGTGTTCGGACTGTGGTTGGTAGGAGATATTATGTTATTGATTTTTTATCTAAAATTTATTAAAAGTGTCCAGCCAATTTTTAAGAAAAATCAAGATGAGAAAGTGCCGAATTTATTAATTTGGTTGCTAGGCAGTGTATCATCTATTTTTGCTACGATTGGTTTAATTGCGGTAATCTCACCGCCTAACAATTGGGATTCGATGACTTATCATATGAGTCGGGTTGTTCACTGGATTCAAAATCATAGTGTTGAACATTATCCAACTTCCTATGTGCCACAATTATATCACCCGCCTTGGGCAGAATTTGCGATTATGCACTTTCAGATTATCACCGGGGGCGATCGCTTTGCGAATCTGATACAGTGGTTGAGTATGGTCGGTAGTGCGATCGCAGTTTCTTTAATAGCTCAACAACTGGGTGCTAATTTGCGGGGTCAAGTTTTTGCAGCCGTTTTTGCAGCGACTTTACCGATG
The DNA here is from genome assembly GCF_021648855.1 of Tychonema litorale BBK16. Lineage (GTDB taxonomy): Bacteria > Cyanobacteriota > Cyanobacteriia > Cyanobacteriales > Microcoleaceae > Microcoleus. The sequence continues at coordinate 7,536 of NZ_JAKJHX010000108.1, forward strand.
GGTATCCTCCAAGCTTCTAGCACTCAAAACGACTATGCTGTATGTTTTTGGATAGTGTGTTTTGTCTCCTGCGGTTTGACAGGAATGTCAGCAGGAATCACTTTGTCTAACACTCTGAGAATTGGCGCAAGTTTAGGTCTCGCTCTCTTGACAAAAACCACAGCTTACATATTTGCACTGCCTTTTATTATCTGGTTTATCATAGTAGGAATCAAACGCTATCACCAAAAGATGCTACCACCAATTTTGATGATAGCCGCTGTAACTCTGATCCTGAATATTGGTCATTATTGGCGAAACTATGATTTGTTTGGATATGCGATCGGAGCACCTGAAACTTTTACTAAAGAATACAAAATAGAAATATTTACACTCCCAACTTTTTTTTCAAATATAATTAGAAACTTAGCCATGCACACTGGTACAAGCATCTCCAAAATTAACGGTTTGATTGTGGCAGTTGTTAAATTGCTACACAAAATATTGGGTGTCCTTCCAAATGACCCGCGCATCACTTGGCCACCAGGACAAGTATATGCTCTGACAACACCTTCATTTAATGAAAACAATGCTACCAATCCCATCCACTTTGGGCTAATAGTTGCCACTATTCTACTTGTTTGCAATCAACAAAAGTTGAAAATAGTAAAAATAGTAATAGTTTATTTAACGGCTACAATCAGTACATTTTTACTACTTTGCCTGCTTCTAAAACTCCAGCCTTGGCACAGTCGCCATCATATGACAACTTTTGTATTATTTGCACCGCTGTTTGGATTGACATTTTCCGAATTGTCTACTTATAAAATAGCAAATTATATTGTATCAATTCTAATTTTTATGTCCCTGCCTTGGATTTCTCATAACAAATTTAGACCTATGATTGGAGAAGTAAACATTTTTAATACCAGCAGAAATGAGCTTTACTTTACAAGTCGCCCAAACATTGACTTTGCTTATAATCAAGCAGTGGATTTTGTAAAATCTCAAAACTGCACTAATATAGGACTATCATTTTGGAGTAAAAATGCCTGGGAGTATCCACTGTGGGTGCTTTTTCAAGAACCGGGAAAACCCGCACCTCGCATTGAACATATCTCTACCATCGATCCTGTCGTTGGACAAAAATTAAATTCCGAACCTTACAAAAGCTTTACTCCTTGTGCGATAATTTACCAGTCTACAAAAAATGATGGTAAACAAGGAAAAGCAATAGTTGTCAAAGACCAAACTTATATACAAAATTTTTCCCTTGAACCTCTCAGCGTGTTTATCAAAAAATAGAGCTTTGATTTAACAGTTAAAAACCACAACTCAAGCATCAAGTAACATGAACCGCACACCGAAATATTCCTTTGTAATTCCCATCTATAACGAAGAAGAAAATCTAACTGAACTTTACCGACGAATTAGTGCGGTGATGGATCGAATGGATGGCCCAGTAGAACTAATCTTAATCAATGATGGCAGTCGCGATCGCACTTTGGAGATCCTCCGAGAATTGCACGCACAAGATTCACGCATTTGCTACCTTAGTTTTGCCCGCAATTTCGGCCACCAAATAGCTGTAACTGCTGGTTTAAACTTTTCTCGCGGTCAAATTGTAGTCATCATGGACGGCGATTTGCAAGACCCGCCCGAGTTGATTATAGATATGGTAGAACAGTGGCGACAGGGTTATCAAGTTGTTTACGCTCAACGCACTCAACGCCGTCAAGAAGGTTGGTTTAAGCGGTTGCCAGCTTATATGTATTATCGCATTTTGCGGAATCTTGCTGATGTTGATATTCCTATAGATACGGGAGATTTTTGTTTGATGGATAGGTGCGTGGTGGATGTGCTCAACGCCATGCCAGAACGGAATCGTTACATTCGGGGACTGCGGGCTTGGATTGGTTTTAAACAAACGGCGGTTAAGTTTGAAAGAGATCCGCGTTTTGCTGGCGATGTCAAGTATACATTCAGCAAATCTTTTGCTTTGGCGATGAACGGTTTAGTTTCTTTTTCTAAGGTGCCACTGCAACTGTCGATTTATGTGGGGTTATTTGCTGCGGTTGTATCTATTTTGATGGCTTTTTTAGTGTTGTACTGGCGTCTTTTCTCTCCTGGTTCGGCATTAACTGGCTTGACAATTATTATTATGGCGGTTTTCTTTTTGGGTGCGGTACAGTTGGTGAGTATTGGGATTTTGGGTCAGTATGTGGGGCGGATTTATGAGGAGGTGAAGGGGCGGCCACTTTATACTTTGGCAGAGGTTGTCGGTTTTGCCGATCGCCCTTCGTAAAAAAATTATGTCAAACACTAGAGACTTGTTAGCAGGTGAATCTATTCAATTTAGACAAGGAGCGTTATTGCAAGTTTGTTATACACCGGGTAAACCAGTCAACCGATCGGCGTAGTGAAATCGGTTCAGGATACATTTTCAAATAACCCGATCGCCAAATAAATTGAATATTTTCGCCGATCGCAATTGATTGATTTAGTTGTTGCCGCGTTGATGCTTCTTCCAATATCTGTGTCATCGGATGGATAAGGTTTCGTTAAAAGAATTACCACGAATGAAGTGCGCGCAATTGTGGCGTTTTTTTCGATTGATGGGCTTCCATGCGGGTTAGAACATCATCCAAAATGGCGATCGCTTCGGCAATAAACGGCCCTTTGTTTAACATCACACACTCAGCGCGTTCAGCCATTGCTGCATCGGTCATCTCTCCCCGCGAAGGTGTTCCATTTTTCACCAAACTCTCTAGGACTTGAGTTGCCCAGATAACAGGAATATGCGCCGCTTCGCAAAGCCAGAGAATTTCTTCCTGGATCTCTGTTAAACGTTGATATCCAATTTCAACGGCTAAGTCCCCTCTAGCGATCATGACCCCAAAGGATTGTTTACCTGCTGCATAGATGATTAATTCTGGCAGATTGGCAACGGCGATCGCGGTTTCAATCTTTGCCACGATCGCTGGTCGGGACTGCCCTTTGACCAAACGCCGATCCAACTCTTGTTGAAGTAACTCAATATCAGCAGGACGTTGCACAAAAGAGTAGCCAATAATATCTGCGTGGGTAGCAACAAAATCTAGGTCGGATAAATCTTTTTCAGTCAGGGGACTGAGCGGCAAGACTGTATCTGGGAAATTTAACCCCTTTTGGGGGCGGAGTTTGACTCCTTTGGGGCTGGCATTAGTTACCTCTAGTAAAATTCCCTGTCCATGATGTACTCGGTGCTGGGTATCAACCACGCGAGTCTGAATCTTGCCATCGTCGATATACACAGGGTTATCAACTACTAATAAATCGAGAATTTCGGGAACTGTGCAGGAAGTTTGGAAATGCTTGACATGGGATGGGATGGCATCACCTGCATCTGCTTTTCTTGCCGCTGCTTTACTAGTAATTTTAGGCTCACAACGCAACAGCAGGATGCGATCGCCTTTAAATACCCGTTTTTTATGATGGGGGGCAAGTACCACTCCTGTACGGATTTTGAGACCAGCTAAGTCCATGATGATTTTACAAGGCGTTCCTGTTTCCTGTTGGGCCCGACGGATATGGTCGATCATGTCCTGCCAAGCTTCGATCGTATCGTGGGCGCAGTTAATTCGCATACAGTTTGCCCCGCGTTGCATAATTTCTCGCACCATCTCATAATCAGTGGCGGCTTCCGTGGGTAGCGTGACCATAATCCTGACCCGCCGCTGGGGTGGAGATTGACCAAATAGTTCTGCTGTGTGCTGTTGTAGTAATCTATCGCCCTCAAAAAAGAACTCGATGGGTGGACGGTTGAGGTGCTGGGCAGACTCAGATCCGCAAATCACTTCCAAGGTGGCAATGACAGCATCGAGATTGGGCATCACCCGTCCTTCAATCCGTCCTAATGAGGATAAGCCCCAAGGCATTAGTGCAGCTTGGAGGTCGCGTAGATCGTGCCGACGCAAAGCTATATACTCAGCTAAATTCAAGGCACTAGCCAGAAACTCAGGACGCTGAATGTGCGATCGCCACTGGTTAAAAGTGGCTTTTCCTTCGCTTTCAACAGTCTGGCGAAGTTCTTGCAGAGTCGATAGCAAACCCTGTGGACTGGATAGATTAACAAGTGTGCTCTCGGTCTTAGCGTTCGAGTTTGAAGTTTTAAGCTGCATAAAAGTTTTACTTAAAGTAGTTTTGCATTTGAATGACTAAGTATATCCATACTTTTTGATAAACCAAGTTTTCATAAATTGAGTCAAGACGCAATAGCAAGTCAGGATTGCAGCTAACCAGACAAAATAAACGGCTGGTAAGGGGACAAATCCTAAACTATGTGCGATCGGCGAAAATGGCAGATACATTCCAACCGCCATCACAGTAGCGGTAATCAACAGCATCGGTAAAGAAGCCCGACTCTGGAAAAAAGGAATCTTAGCCGTGCGAATGACATGGACAATCAGCGTTTGAGTCATCAGACTTTCCACAAACCAACCCGTTTGGAACAAAGCTTGATTATTTACAGAAGTCGCCCCAAATACAAACCACATCAAGGCATAGGTGCAATAGTCAAAAATCGAGCTAATCGGGCCGATGAACATCATAAATCTGCGGATATTATCAATTTGCCACTTCGGCGGCTTAACCAAATCTTCTCGATCCACATGATCGAAAGGGATACCCGTTTGCGAAAAGTCGTAAAGGAGATTATTGATCAATATCTGTACTGGCTGCATCGGTAAAAATGGCAGAATCGCACTCGCACCCAAGACACTAAACATATTACCAAAGTTAGAACTCGTACCCATTCTGATGTATTTGATAATATTAGCAAAAGTCTTGCGACCTTCGATTACCCCAGACTCCAGGATTAACAAGTTTTTTTCTAACAAAATGATGTCTGCCGACTCTTTAGCAATATCGACTGCCGTATCAACAGAAATGCCCACATCTGCCTCCCGCAAAGCCGCTGCATCATTGATACCATCTCCCATGTATCCCACCACATTGCCTGCTTTTCGTAGCACCTGAATAACTTTTGCTTTTTGGGTTGGAGAGAATTTGGCAAAGATGGTTGTGGTTGCAGCAGATGCAGCTAATTCATCATCCGATAAAGCTTCAATATCGCTACCTAATAAGACTTTTTGGACAGGTAAACCAACATCTTTGCAGATTTTACGAGTAATTACCTCATTATCCCCGGTTAAAATTTTCACCTCGACTCCATTGCGCTTGAGAGCTTTAATCGCTTGGGAAGCTGACTCTTTGGGCGGATCTAGAAACGCAATGTTGCCCAACAAAACTAAATTACTCTCGTCAGCAATGGCATAATGCGATTGATCGGGTGGCATCACTTTGTAGGCCACCGCGATTACTCGTAACCCCTCAGAGTTGAGCTTTTGCTGTAAATCGGCAACCTTGGTATGGACTGATTCATCCATTGGCAAAACCTGGTCATTGACTTTGAGTTGGGTGCAGGCTTTTAAAACTTCTTCAACTGCACCTTTGCAAATCAGCACATGATCTTTTCCCATTTCTTCGACGACTACAGACATCCGACGACGCACAAAATCAAACGGGATTTCATCGAATTTCTCGTAGTTTTTCTCAATATTTAAAGATTTAAGCTCTTGATCGCGATCGAGAACTGCAACATCTAGTAAATTTTTTAAGCCAGTCTGGTAAAAGCTATTGAGATAGGCATATTTTAGTACATCTAAACTCTCTTTGCCGTAGGGATCTAAGTGCCTTTGTAAGACGATTTTGTCTTGAGTTAGAGTGCCTGTTTTATCAGTACACAAAATATTCATGGAACCAAAGTCTTGAATCGCATTAATGTTTTTGACAATCACCTTTTTCTCGGACATAGTAATCGCCCCCTTCGCCAAATTTGCCGTCACAATCACGGGCAACATTTCTGGCGCAAGTCCCACAGCAACTGATAAAGCAAATGTGAATGCTTCAACCCAATTGTGTTTAAATATCCCATTGATCAGAAACACCAGTGGAGCCATGATCATCATAAAGCGCAACAGCAGCATAGTTACGCCATTCACACCTTTATCAAAGCTGGTTCGCGGTTTGCGTCCACTCACAGTTTTAGCCAATGATGCCAGATAAGTATGACTACCAGTTTGTGCGACAACGGCTGTTCCAGAACCACTGACTACTGATGTTCCCATGAAACAGAGATTGACTAACTCCAGTGGATTTTTCTCCTTGTCATCGGGGAGATCAACGTGTTTTTCAGCGGGTAGAGACTCCCCGGTAAGAGTTGACTGACTGAGGAATAAATCCTTTGCAGCAATCAGCCTGACATCGGCTGGAATCATATTTCCGGCTGACAGAAAGATGATATCACCAAGCACCAACAGCTTCACCGCAATTTCTTTTCCGGCTGCGATTCCCTTCTCTTCTTTAGGTGCAGCATCTTTAGTAGAATCCTGGCGATTTACCGTTGCCGTGGCGCTGACCATTTCGCGCAATTTTTCGGCGGCTTTGCTCGACTTAAATTCTTGGGAAAAGCGCAGCAATCCACCGAAAATCACCATAATAGAAATAATCAACGCGGCTGTCGGACTCCCAGTAAATAGTGAAATTAAAGCTAAAACAATCAGTAAAAGCGAGAGGGGATTAGTTACCGTTTTCAGTAGTTGGACATACCAGGCGATCGGTTTTTCGCGGGCGATTTCATTCAGTCCAGATTTGCTTAACCTGCGCTTGGCTTCAGTCTCAGTCAGCCCGTCCAAAGAAGTGTCAAATAGGTGCAGAACTCCATCGACATCACGCTGAGAGATATCGATCAGGGCTTTGGATGAATCTGATGAATCTCCAGACTGGTTAGAGTCCGTTTTAGGCTTTTTGGATGAATTGGGAGTCTTGTTTAATGTCTTCATGAAATATCTTTTTATTGTTAAATCGACTTGACTTCGACGGGTTGATTTACAGTAGATTTCAAGTTAATCGGAAACGATATTAGGACACGGCAGTGCCGTTTCTCGACCCCAGATTAATTGTAGGGACACGGCACTGCCGTGTCCTCTATGTCATTCGGGCTTCTGTCTAATTCCGGCTTCTCTGTAATTCCCGCAGCGACTTTTGCATCTAGTCTGCTAGCAATAGCTGACGAGGTTGGTTTTTGCGTTTCTTCTATCCTCGCCATTGCTAAAAAGATTGTCGTAGCAGTTTCTAAATTCTCAAAAATCTGTTTCGTAAAGTTGTCAATTGTAGTAATCATAATTTGTCCTCTAGTATGTTGAGTGTCTGGGATTTTTTTATCTTAAATTTTTGATGCCATTAGACCAATAAGCACAATTAGACTTAATACTCTCCGAAGGTAATTAACTCCTTATTTTTAAGATAAAAATTATGCAAAAACTCGCTATGTATCTTGACATTCACTAGAATCAGTGGAAGCAGAAAATTACATTTGTTCGAGTTCCATTCCTTTGGTTTCCTTAATAAAAAAGGCAACAAAAAAGATTGAGATTGCTGCCGATATTGTGTAAAGACCGTAGGCCGCACCCAGTCCAAAATATTGCAATAGCGGAGGAAAGGTTGTAGAGACAACAAAATTTGCAATCCACTGTACTGCGGCGGCGATCGATAGTGCTGATGTCCGAATTTTGTTATTAAACATTTCGCCCAAAAGTACCCAAACCACAGGGCCCCACGAAAAACCGAAACAAAATACATACAGGTTGGCTGCTATAAGGGCGATGATGCCAGCAGAGCCGATTAGTGTTGGATTACCAGAGGCATCTAAGGCTGCATTCCCGAAAATAACGGTCAATGTACCTAAAGTTACCGTCATGCCGATCGACCCAACGAGCAGCAAAGGTTTGCGACCAAACTTATCAATAAAAGTAATTGCAATCAACGTCGTTATAATGTTAACCGCGCCTGTAATCATCGTGAGTTTAAGAGAATCTTGTTCGGAAAAACCAACAGCCCGCCACAAAACGCTGCTGTAGTAAAAAATTACGTTGATACCAACAAACTGTTGCAATATTGATAGACTGATGCCGATCCAAACAATCGGTAATAGTCTGCCACTTTTCCCAAAAAGGTCAGACAAGTTAGGCTTGCGGTCTTTCAAAATAGTTTGCCGAATGTCTGCGATTTTTGACGAAATGTTACCATCCACAATTTTTGTCAGAATAATAGAAGCTTCTTGTTCTCGCCCTTGAGCTATTAAATAGCGCGGAGATTCAGGAATCGCCAACGCAGCCATGCCATAAATCACGGCTGGAATAGCTGCTGTCAAAAACATCCAGCGCCAAGCAGTTATCCCAAACAAAAACGGTAGTTCTGCTGAACCCGCCGATGCCGTAATAGAATAGTCACTTAATAGCGCCACGAAGATTCCCAGGACGATCGCCAATTGCTGAAGCGATCCAAGCCTGCCGCGCATCTCAGCGGGCGAGCATTCGGCAATGTAAGCTGGTGCAATGACGCTAGCAATACCAACTGCAATCCCTCCCAGCAATCGCCAAAAGATAAAGTCCCAAATACCGAAGGCAAATCCCGATCCAAGAGCGCCGATCGTAAATAATCCTGCGGCAATTAGCATTGCTTTGACTCGACCGTAACGGTCTGCAATCTGTCCAGCACAGAAGGCTCCCAGCGCAGAGCCTAACAAAGCCAGAGATACGGCCAAACCCGTCAACCAGCTACCGACATTAAACGCTTTTGTTAGGGCTATAATTGCGCCATTGACTACAGCAGTATCAAAACCAAATAAGAAGCCACCGAGAGCAGCAGCCCCACAAATTAAGATGACATAATATGTCTTATTTTTATGAGTTGTCGCAGATATCATTATACTTGTACTCCACGATCTTGAGTTTATTTATGCTTGTCTACCTATTGAATCTTCGACGCAATCAGACCGACAAGCACAATTAGACCTAATGCTCTCCGAAAGTAATTAACTCCTTGAAATAATTCTTCCCAAGCCCAAGTAAACAAGACGCCAAAAGCTACTAAATCCAACCCTAAATTAATTTTGCCGGTTGTCACAATCAGCTTTAATAAACTAGCTACAATCCAGACGATGAGTGGTAGATTTGGCGGCTGAGCTATGACAATGTTGCCTTCGCTGTCCCGGAAAGTGCGATCGAACAATGTATCTTCTCTGGTTTCCATGAGTTTTTCCTCGAAATGTAGTAATAGGTATGAATTGAATTGAATTGAATTACTTACACAAATCTTTGTCGATCGCGCATTGAATTTTGGCTGAATATTTTTGCGGTCTAAGGCTACTCGGCAAAGTGCTGTCGAATCTTCGCCGCGACTTGATTGTCCGTCATTTTGTCAACTGTCTCAATACCGACGATGCGTTTACCGAGGTGATGTCCTTCAAGACGTTTTTTTAGTTCATCCTTTGCCTCACCAGGCCCAAATATCAGAATAGACTCTGCATCACGAATCAACGCAATCACCTCATCGTAGTAAGTATTGAGTTCTCCCGTAAAATATCTCTGGCGACTATCATCTGCGGGTACTTGAGATGATTCATAGCTACCCTTAAGGGGTGAATCACCCGATCGCCGAGGCTGTTTTTCTACATCCGATAGTATCTCTTTTATTTCTTCGCCTTTCTCAGTAATAGTCAGGATACTAGCCTTCCGATGGTCAATCCACAGCCCTGTTTTTGTTGTCATTGGAACTCCTTTGTTCACTATTGTTTGAGACTTATAGTTTTTACTAAGCCACGGGATAAATGTAATTTTGTTATTAGCTTACTCTTTAAAATTGACGAAAGTATTCTTCTTAAGGCATAGTTTTTATCAAGGCTCGCAATGCTGAAGCCAAATCAATTTGCGGCTTGCTAAAAGCTACCGTTTTTTGACCTTCCCCAAACCCTCCACAGATTCCTGGACTTGAGGAGAACCGACATACTCGATCGCCCCCACGCCGGATACAGATGCGTTCAACTGCTCGCTCACATTGACTACAGCGCTCCCCACGCCACTGTTCTGAACAGTAGCCTGCTTAGTCTTGAACTCCTCGCCCTGGAAGCCTCCGACCCCAGCAAGCTTGAGATCGAGTACATCAGCGCTGCCTGCGATCGTCATGCTACCTACTCCATCCAGAGAAACCGACAACCGCTTGCCTTGGATACCCTTTGCCTCAATACTGCCGACACCGTTCAGGTTCAAGCCCTCTAAGCTTTTGACTTGCACGACGAACTCAATGGGCTTGGTTGGATTGATGGCGGCATCGTTGACAGTACCGAGATACAGAGTGCGATCGGTCACGCGACCCTCCAAGAGTGGCAGGAGATTGTCCTCGGCGCTGATTGTGAGGGACTCTTTTCCCGTCTGCTGTATCTTGACCATGCCCACAGATTTAAAGGAAATCGATGAGAATCCAGCCACTTCTCTGGATGCAGTTTTGACGATTCCAGAGCCTCTAACCCCGTTATTACCAATGTTGAAATAGCAGCCTGAGAATATGCTTAAAGCTACCAAACATGATAGTAACCAGTATCGTTTTATTTTCATTATTTTGTCTCCATTGGTTTAAATTTATATCAATTCAGGCTGTGCCGGAATGATAGAGGAGACGGCAGTGCCGTGTCCCTACAATGTTATTTTGGGTAGGGACACGGCACTAAGTCGGATCGTAGCCATGTCGTTCTGTGAGCCAAGGAGTTGTCTGAGGCG
>NZ_JAKJHX010000109.1 GCF_021648855.1 Tychonema litorale BBK16
AGGAGTATATTAGAAATCAAGAAAAGCCGTCCTAAAAGGACGGGGCTTGTATCCCTTTTTTTTGGTCAAAGGATAAAGGTATCATAGAATAGGCGATCGGGTATTCAGAACTTGGAAGACTATCAGTCATTGAGTGCATCAACAATTAACTTAATTGAAGCAATTAAATCTGTTTCTGACCCCGCATAAAAGAGTTGGGTTTCGCAAAGCCTCAACCCAACCTACGCTAAACTACGATCGCATCGAGGCCTTTTGTTCAGCTTTCAAATCCCGGTTGCTAGCAGCCGCCAACTCCGCATCCAATAAAGTTTTACCAGTCGCCGCCAAATACACATCATCCAAACTCGGCCGCGATTGAGCAATTCCAAAAATAGGTAATCCCGCATCTTTTAAAGTTTGCTGAATTGTCACCAGGGCGTCGTTTTGCGGTGTTACTACCAAATTTAGAGAATTTCCTTGCGTCGCATTGACAATCACTTCCTGGACGAAAGAGAGCGATTCCATGAGAGTTTTAGCTTTTTCGGCTTCTGCGATCGGCGAAAACTCCCGAATCCGCAAAGTCACCCGATCGCCCCCAACCCGATTTTTCAACTCCTCCGGCGTCCCCTCAGCAATCACCGTACCCTTGTCAATAATCGCCACGCGATCGGCCAAAGCATCCACTTCTTCCAGATAATGGCTGGTAATCAAAACCGTCGTACCCTCATCCCGCAAGCGACGCAGGAAATCCCACACCACCACCCGACTTTCAATATCTAGCCCCACAGTCGGTTCGTCCAAAACCAAAACATCCGGCTGGTGAAGCAATCCAGCCGCCAAATCGAGGCGCTTGCGAATACCGCCGGAATAAGTGCCCGTCTTTTTATTTTCCCACTCCTCCAAACCGAGGAGTTTCACCATTTCGTCAATCCGCCCTTTAATCGTCTTGCGGGGTAAATGGTAAAGCGCCGCTTGCAGTTGCAAAAGTTCGCGCCCTGTGAGCACCTTATCGAGAGCAACTTCTTGGGCGACGTAGCCCAATCTTTGTCTGGCAATTCTCGGCTGGCTGATAGCAGAAATGCCAGACACTTCAATCCGTCCGCTGTCTGGCGCGCTCAAAGTACAAAGTACCCGCAGGGTTGTGGTTTTGCCAGCACCGTTGGGGCCTAGCAAACCAAATATTTCCCCCGGTTCTACCTTGAAGGAAACATCTTTAACGGCTTCTACATTGCCGTAGCGTTTCTGAAGATTTTCAATTAAAACGGCGGGAGCCATATTATTTTTGCATGAACTGGTTGTTGATATTTTGACACTTTCCGGCTCAAATTGCCGAAATCTTTGATTGGGAAATCCGAACGGCTTGTAGGGGTAGGTTTTACCAACCATCTATGCATACAACCAATAATCTCGTAAACCCACTCTCTCACCTTTAATCAACAATTTTTACCCAGCCGCGCCGGATGTTGTACAGCAATCTGTTGATGATGGCGTACTCATCTTCATTCAGTGTTCTTTGTAAGAGTGCAGATCTAAGCTGTCTCCGATCGTGGCGAGTAACCACGCTGGAGAACATTACCTGACCAAATAACTCTTCGAGTGTCATTTGGGAGACTGACATGATATTTGACCTCCTAATTGATTGAGACATAAAAAACTTTTACATAGTCAGTGCTAATCTAGTATGGTCTGTTGGAGAAGCTCTAAAGGCGATCGAAAACATCGACAATGTGTGATTTTTTGGCTCTGAATCTGTGATCAACATATTGACGACAAGTGACGCGGATCTGGTGATTTTGTGATCCTGGTCACTTGCATCAAGGAAAGAAGTCAGAACGCCCTTCGGCTTCAGTCAGGGTGCAAAGGCAGGACGCTGATTTTGAAAGGGATACACGGATTAATTATTGAGGCATCGATCGATCGTCGCCACTACCGACTCAGCTAAATCTTTGAGCGCGTAACCCCCCTCCAAACCAAAGGTGATGCGACGGGTGATTTGCAGGCAATATCCAGTAAAAGTACCGTAATCTGAGGGCGCAAGATTCATACTCGCCAGCGGATCGGCAGCAGTAGCGTCATAACCGGCGCTGACAATCAACAAATCCGGCTCAAACTTTGACAAAAACGGTACAACTTGAGATTCAAACGCCGCGCCGTATTCAGCAATTCCGCCTCCGGGATACATGGGAATGTTCAGCACGTTGTCGTAGGCCCCGCACTCATCAGCTTCTCCGGTTCCTGGATAGCACGGAGACTGATGCAGGGAACAGTAAGCAATTTGTCGGCAGTTTTCCACCAAAGATTGAGTGCCGTTACCGTGGTGCACGTCCCAGTCGAGGATGGCGACGCGGTTGATTCCCGGCTGTTCCAGGGCGTAGTGAGCGGCGATCGCAGCATTGGAAAACAAGCAAAATCCCATCGCCCGATCGCTCTCAGCATGATGTCCCGGCGGCCTCGCCAGCACAAAAGCCGGTTCGCCATTTGCCAAAACTCGATCGACTCCATCCAGCCAAGCACTCGCAGCCAGTAGCGCGACATCGTAACTTTCCGCAGAAATTGGCGTGTCACCGTCGAGGTAGCCACCTCCGCTCGCGGCCAAATGTTCGACTTGCTTGATGTATATGGGCACGTGAACTTTTGCGATCGCCATGAGTAGTTCCGGTTCGCGCACTGCAACTGGGGTGGGAAGTTGCCACTCAATTCGATCGGCCCAGGGAGCAGCTTTGAGAGCATTCGCGATCGCACTTAAACGTTCTGGTCGCTCTGGGTGAAGCATTCCAGTCTTGTGCAGCAAGAAATCGTCGGAATAAATGACGGGTAGCATCAGCAGATTTTAGAGTTTATATTTTCGATTTTAGATTTAATAATTGGAGAATTCAAGCATTCAATTTGTTTGTTATATGCTCACAATAATTCCTTAGCAATGGCTTCTGCTATCTCCCTCTAATATCATAAACAATCTAGATGTACAAAAGCTTAATTTCCCATACTCTCAAAGGCAAATTGTGATATAATTCGAGAGTAATTTGCAATATTTGGCAACTCTACTGAATCCAAACCGATTTTATCGTATTTTTGGGATTTATAGCGGTCAAATTAAAATTTTTAACGGAGTTATTTAACCTATGAGCACCTCTGAGTCGCGGATAATCCCGACGGATCTGGGTAATGAGATGTCCCGATCGTACTTGGAATACGCCATGAGCGTAATTGTCGGTCGGGCGCTACCAGATGCTAGGGACGGTCTCAAGCCCGTTCACCGACGCATTCTCTACGCCATGAACGAATTGGGCTTGACACCCGATCGACCCTTCCGCAAATGCGCCCGTGTCGTGGGGGAGGTGCTGGGTAAGTATCACCCCCACGGAGACACCGCAGTTTACGACGCCTTGGTGCGGATGGCTCAAGATTTCTCCATGCGAGAACGCCTAATCAACGGTCACGGTAATTTCGGATCGGTAGACAACGACCCCGCCGCCGCCATGCGGTACACCGAATGTCGCCTCACCTCGCTGACTTACGACGCCATGCTGCGCGACATCGACTGCGAAACAGTTGATTTCGGCGACAACTTCGACGGTTCCCAGCAAGAACCCCTGGTACTCCCAGCCCGGATTCCCCAAATCTTGCTCAACGGTTCATCAGGAATTGCCGTGGGAATGGCAACCAACATTCCGCCACACAACTTAGGCGAAGTAATTGACGGTTTTATAGCCCTGATTCACAATCCAGAAATTACCGACCTGGAATTGATGCAATACATCCCCGGCCCGGACTTTCCCACCGGCGGACAAATCTTAGGGAAAGCGACCATTCGGGAAGCCTACACCACCGGCCGTGGCTCAATTACAATGCGTGGAGTCGCCAGCATTGAAACCATCGAACACGTCGGCCGCCCAGACAAAGAAGCAATCATTATCACCGAACTGCCTTACCAAACAAACAAGGCAGCACTAATTGAGAAAATTGCCGAACTGGTAAACGACAAAAGATTAGAGGGAATTTCCGATCTTCGCGACGAAAGCGACAGAAACGGAATGCGGATTGTCATCGAACTCAAACGCGATGCCTATCCCCGTGTAGTCCTCAACAACCTCTACAAACAAACACCACTCCAAGCCAACTTTGGAGCAAATATGTTGGCGCTAGTAAATGGGGAACCCCAACTACTTTCGCTCTCGCAATTCCTCAATGTTTTCCTAGATTTCCGCATTGAGACAATTACACGTCGCACTCAATACGAACTTCGCAAAGCAGAAGAACGCGACCACCTCCTGCAAGGCTTGTTAATTGCACTCGATAACTTAGATGGAATAATTCAGCTAATTCGTCGCGCTCCTGACTCCGCAGCCGCCAAACAAGAATTGATCGATAACTACGGTCTTTCCGATCAGCAATCAGACGCAATTTTGCAAATGCAACTGCGGCGTTTGACCGCATTAGAAGCGCAAAAAATTCAACAAGAACACGAAGAACTGCGAACTAAAATTGCTGATTTGGAAGACATTTTAGCTCGACGGGAACGCATTCTAGAAATCGCGGAAGTTGAAGCACTTGAAATCAAAACCAAAATAGCCACTCCCAGGCGCACAGTCATCGAACACGCCGAAGGAGAAATCGACGAAAGAGATTTGATTGCTAACGAACAAGCAATCATTTTGATTACCGAACAAGGCTATATCAAGCGGATGCCAGTCAGCACTTTCGAGGCCCAAAGTCGCGCTACTCGCGGCAAAGCAGGCACGAAAATGAAGGAAGATGACGGAGTAGAACATTTCCTTTCTTGTTGCGATCATGACACCGTTTTATTCTTTAGCAACAGAGGCGTAGTTTACTCAGTCAAAGCTTATCAAATCCCAGTCAGTTCTCGGACAGCCCGTGGAATGCCTGTACTGCAAATGTTGCCGATTCCGATGGAAGAAAAAATCACTTCTATGGTGTCTGTAACAGAATTCAGTACCGAAGAATATTTGGTCATGCTAACTCGCAGTGGCTTCATCAAAAAAACGGCGCTTTCAGCTTTTGGTAACATCCGTACCAATGGTTTGATCGCTATTTCTCTGGAAGAAGGCGACCAACTACGGTGGGTGCGGAGAGCAAAAGTTGGCGACAGTATTATCATCGGAACTAGCCAAGGCATGGCAATTCATTTCCGTACCAATCACGAACAGTTGCGCCCCACTGGCCGGGCGACGCGGGGTGTCAAATCAATGAAATTGCGATCGGGCGATGAATTGATCAGCATGGACATTTTGCCAAGTTCAATTGTTGCCGAAATTGCCGAATTGGAAACGGGCGACTCAGAACTTGATGGTGCAAATATTGCTCTATTAGAAACTGGCGATTCGGAATTTGATGGGGCAGATATTGTTGAATTGGAAACTGATGAATCGGAAATTGAAGAGGAAGAGTTAGAACTGGAAGCTGAGGAAATTGAAGGCGAAGATGCCGAAGAAATTACTACAGTTAACAGCGAAGTTCCTTCGGTTTTGGTCATCACAACCAATGGTTATGGAAAGCGGGTTCCTGTTTCTCAGTTCCGCCTCCAAAGACGTGCTGGCAAAGGCTTGACTGCTACTAAATTCAAGTCTAAAAAGGCTAAGGATCAGGTAGCAGCGTTGCGGATTGTGAACGACAGCGATGAGTTGATGATTATTACCAATCGAGGTATTATTATCCGTCAAGCTGTGAGTGCAATTTCGACGCAATCCCGGACTGCAACTGGGGTGCGGGTGCAGCGGTTGGATGAGGATGATTCGATCGTAGCTGTGGCGTTAGTGCCGCCTGCGGGTGAAGAGTCGATCGAGGATTTGGAATCTGAGGAAGCAGCAGAAGAGTAAAGGTTAATGGTTTGTAAGGTGCGTTGCGGCGCACCTTACTGCTGACATGGAGTCTCTGAATATTGGGTGGTAGACGTACAAAAAGCCCAAATTATTGCTTTTAAAATAATTCCTAACCGGGGAAGTGAACGATTGACAGAATCTAAAGTTTTACCGGGACTAAAATTTGATTTACTTGAGGAAGGTTTGCGTCGAAGTCGCGAGACGGATCATACGGAAGTAGGTGGCTGGTTTTTAGAGGAAGTTAATCGATTTTAGATTTTAGATTGAAGAATTGTAGGCAAGAAAAGCATGAATAGATTTTTCGTGAGGACTTCAATTCTCGGTGTTAGTTTAACCCTCGCAGCCAGCAGAATTTTACCAACAACCGCAGCAGTTATGGACGATCCTATGATTGCTAAATCTCCATCACAAATTGCTGAAAATAACAAGCTAAAACTCTTAACTGAATCTGAAGTTTTCCAGCGCTTGCAAGCTTTGGGCAAGTGGACTAGAGATGGTAAAACTATTAAATATACTCACGAATTTAAACATTTTGTGGAGGCTGTCAGTTTTGTCAATTGCCTGATTTCCCCATCAGAAAAAGTTGGTCATCATCCAGATATTGCCATCTCATATAACCGCGTTATAATAAGTATTACAACTCACGATGCAGCGGGACTGACAAAACAAGACTTTGAGTTAGCGGAGACTATCTCTAAGTTAGTTAGTGAGTGGATACCGGGAAATGTTTGTTTAGTCGTGGAAGGTTCTGGATGACAGATTTACTACATAAAGTCGCAAAATGTCAAGTAAAAAGACTGTTTCTAGTTTTATCAGTTTGCTTTTTATTCAGGCAGACTGCTGCTTTTGGGCAATCCATTACTCCCACAACTGACGGCACCGGCACTGTCGTCAATCCTCAAGGAAATCGCATTGATATCAGCGGTGGTCAACTATCGAGAGATGGAGTTAATCTTTTCCACAGTTTTCAGCAATTCGGATTGACTGAAACTCAAACTGCTAATTTTCTATCTAATCCTGCTATCCAAAATATTTTAGGGCGAATAGTCGGGGGAGATGCTTCATTAATTAATGGTTTGATTCAAGTCACGGGCGGGAATTCTAATTTATTCTTGATGAATCCTGCTGGCATTGTTTTTGGTCCTAATGCTCAGCTAAATGTGCCCGCATCTTTTACTGCGACTACTGCAAATAGTATTGGTTTTGGTGATAGGTCATTTAATGCGATCGGTTCTAGTAATTATGCCACTTTGCTAGGAAGTCCAAGCAATTTTAATTTTTCTGCAATTGAGCCTGCAAGTATTGTTAATCGCGGAAATTTGACTGTGAATCCGGGTGGAAGCTTAACTTTACTCGGCGGTACTGTCATAAATATAGGTCAAATTTCAGCACCTGGAGGTCAAATCAACATTGTTCCTGTACCTGGAAAAAGTGTGGTTAGGATCAGCCAACCGGGACATTTGCTGAGTTTGGAAGTCAGTGGCGAGATATTCAATTCCGAGACTCAGCTTGCAAAACAGCAGAATGAGAAATTGGCTGCAAATCTGCCTGAATTGCTGACAGGTAAAGGTGACATAGCTAATGCCACAGGCCTTATTATCAATAGTGACGGTAGTGTGCAGTTAACTGATTCTACGATGAGAAGTGTTTCAGGAATTGGTTTGCCTGAAAATAACCACGAGGCTCTTCAAATTCCGATAAATCCGCTGAATATGGGGAATATAAATTTGCCTCATAATGTTAGTAATGTGGGAATTGCGCGAGTTGTGGGCGATCGCATTTTTGTCAATCCCAACATCAATCCTTTGGCAAACTCCCTGCCTCCAAACTTGGCTGGTGGCAATACAATTCTGACACTTAATAATCTTCCACCACTGGGAGTACCTCCCCAAGCTGCTTTATTCAATAATATTAACGGCAACTCTAATATTAATAAACCAACTAATTTTAACATTTCACCACTGCCAATTCTTCAAAATATGCAGTTATTTTCTGCCGCCAGAATTGAGGGGAATCCCTCGCTACCAAAACAGGGTAATACAACTATATCACCTCTTGGTCTCAGAGGAAATCTCCCAAGTAGTAAGGTAAATTTTTCCATCAGGGGAGCAAATCCTCCTGTTAACTTTGCTAGTATTTCTAATCTCAATTACTTATTGTCTATCGAGCAAAATCGTGCGGATCGATATTCTGCTTATTTTGGCGAGAGTTTAACCAGTCAACCAATGGCGGCCGAAAATATCCGGGAAACTTTGGGGGAAATTTCGTCTCAAACAGGAAAGCGATCGGCAATTATTTATGTTAACTTATTTTCGGATCGATTAGAACTTTTACTATTCACACCAGATGGTTCGGCGATTAGAAAAACAGTATCTGAAGCCGATCGCCAAACCATGCTAGCATTAGCAAAAGAATTCAGACAAGAAATCTCCAATCCTCAGAAGCGAAACACTACCACCTACAAAGAGTCGGCTCGGAAACTTTACGATCGCCTAATTGCACCTTTAGAAAGTGATTTGCAGAGTCAAGGCATTAATACGCTGCTTTTTTCACTAGATACAGGTTTGCGAAGTCTTCCTTTAGCAGCTCTTTACGACGGCAAACAGTTCTTAGTGGAAAAATATTCGCTCAGTCAGATTCCAACCATTTCCCTCACAGATACCCGCTATCAATCGCTCCAAAATGCCTCTGTTTTAGCCATGGGAGCCGCCCAATTTACTAAGCTATCTCCCCTGCCAGCAGTGCCTTTGGAACTAGCAACCATTGCCGAATTGTGGCAAGGAAAATCTTTTTTGAACGAACAATTTACGTTAAATAATCTTAAATCCCAACGCAGTCAACGGCCTTATCAAATTATTCATTTAGCAACTCACGGCGAATTTCAACCCGGTGCAGCCAGCGACTCTTTTATTCAACTTTGGGACTCGAAGTTGCAGTTAAATCAACTCCGGCAGTTAGGATGGAATAATCCCCCTGTCGAGTTATTGGTGCTTTCTGCTTGCCGCACAGCATTGGGAGATGAAGAAACTGAATTGGGTTTTGCTGGTTTGGCATTTCAAGCGGGAGTTAAGTCAGCTTTGGCAAGTTTGTGGTATGTTTCAGATGAAGGTACTTTGGCGTTGATGAGCGAGTTTTATCAGCAATTGAAAACAGCCCCTATTAAAGCAGAAGCCCTCAGACAAGCACAGATTGCTATGCTTAAGGGTGATGTCCGCATTGAGCAGGGGGTATTGCGGGGATTGTCTGCTGTGTCTTTGGCCCAGGGGACTAGGGGTGGTACGCCGCTTCCTGCTGAATTGGGAAATATGGGCGATCGCAATCTTGCTCATCCTTATTATTGGGCTGCTTTCACAATGATTGGTAGTCCTTGGTAAATGATTATTGGTTATTGGTTATTGGTAAATTGTTATTGGTTATTAGTTGTTGGTTATTAGAACTTAAAACTAACTCATGACTTCTTCTATAGCAATCCTAAATGAGTCGTAATTTTTTTACCCCACCCCAACCCTCCCCTTAGCAAGGGGAGGGAGTAAGAAATTCACAAATGATTTAGGATTGCTATATATTGATTGTAACTATCAGTTTGGGAAATAAGCAAAGTGGCGATATTTAATAAACAGATATTTGAAAATATCGCGGTTCGGATTCCTAAGAATTTAGGATGGCCGATCGCACTTTTGGCCGGTATCACAATGGGATTGACAACCGCACCAGTTAATGCTTGGCCATTAGCGTGGGTAGCTTTAGTTCCCCTGTGGATTTTGGTTGTGAGTTATGACAAGCCAAAACAAGAAGTAAAACAACAAAAATTTCTCTTTCTTCCTTCTTCCTTCTTCCTGCTTCCTTTATTTTGGGGTATTGGCTATCACGGATTAGCTTTGTCTTGGATTATGGGAATTCACCCGATGACTTGGTTGGGGGTTCCGTGGTGGCCGAGTTTGGCGATCGCACTTTTTTGCTGGGTCTTCATCACTCTCTGGGGAGCCGGATTAGTAGCTGTTTGGGCGTGGCTATTTGTAATTCTCAACTCCCTCTCTTTCCGAGGTAAAATTCATCTTTTTCACTCCCCCCTTGTTAAAGGGGGGCATCTTCACTCCCCCCTTGTTAAAGGGGGGGATCTTCACTCCCCCCTTGTCAAAGGGGGGGATCTTCACTCCCCCCTTGTTAAAGGGGGGATCTTCACTCCCCCCTTGTTAAAGGGGGGGATCTTCACTCCCCCCCTTTACAAGGGGGGGCTGGGGGGGGGTAAATCCCAATTCTCAGGATTAATCCGAGTTTTAATTGGTACAGCTTTGTGGTGTGCTTTAGAAAGTTTTTGGAGTCAAGGTTCCCTGTGGTGGACATCACTATCTTACACCCAAAGCCCGCACAATTTAGCAATTTTGCACCTCGGTCAACTCTCCGGGCCGAGTGCAGTAACGGCGGCAATTGTCGCAGTAAATGGTTTAATTGCTGAAGCTTGGATGGAAGGAAGAAGGAAGAAGGAAGAGGGAAGAAGGAAGAATTGGATTATTTATATTTTACCTACGAGTTTGTGTTTAATTTTGCATATTGCAGGCTGGAGTTTATATAATCTTCCTTTAATTCAAGAGGCGGGAACGGCATTAAAAATAGGGATTATTCAAGGCAATATTCCGAACGAGATTAAGTTTGATTCCAAGGGATGGCGTAGGGCTTTGGAAGGTTATACTGCGGGATACCAAAAATTAGCCGATAGAGGAGTGGATGCTGTGCTAACTCCAGAGACGGCTTTGCCTTTTTTCTGGACAAATGAGTATCAGCGTTCTACTCTTTCTTTTTATCAAGCAATTTTGGATCGCGGTGTTCTGGCTTTGGTGGGAGGTTTTGGACAGGAAGGGGATGGGATGACTAATAGCTTATTGGCGATCGACAAAACTGGAGAAATTCTCAGTCGCTATGATAAAACTAAGCTAGTGCCTTTGGGCGAATATATCCCTTTTTATGAAATTTTAGGGGGGATGATTAATCGGCTTTCTCCTTTAGACGCGCATTTAGTACCGGGAAATCCCAAACAATTGTTTGATACGCCTTTTGGCCGCGCGATTGTCGGTATTTGTTACGATTCAGCTTTTGCGGAAATTTTTCGATATCAGGCGGCAAACGGCGGCGAATTTATGCTAACAGCTTCTAATAATGCTCATTATAAACCGCCGATGTTGGCTCAGCACCATGCTCTTGATGTGATGCGGGCAATTGAGACGGATCGATGGGCTGCGATCGCAACTAATACCGGTTATTCTGCTTTTGTGAACCCTCACGGTGAGACTGTGTGGATGTCGGGAATTAATACTTACGAAGTCCAAGATGCTACTATTTATCGGAGGCAAACTCAGACTTTGTATGTACGCTGGGGCGATTTGCTGACACCTTTATTATTAGTTTTGGCTGGAGTAGCGATAATTTGGCAAAAAAGCGCGTAAGTTATTTTGTATCCGCTCAATAAATTGGGGGAAATTACTTAATGATGAGGCTCAAACATAGCAAAATCGTTTCCAAAACGGTACTCTACCCCGATTTATTGAGCGGATACGTTATTTTGAATCTGTGTTTATTAACAGTTACTTAAATAAAACATCTCTATTCCTTAACTTTAGGCTGTTAAAATCTCTTTTTAGTTATTGGAGTGGGAATTCCAATCTAGAGGGGTTAAACGGTTATGTCAACAAAGATTAGCTATTTGTGGTTATCAAGCACAACCAAGCGATGCTGGTAGCCTTTGCGAATATTTGCAAGTAACTGTTGCGAAGGAGTTTGTTTTTCAGCATCTCTACCCACCTATTTTTAGGCTAAAATTTTCAATTTGACTAATTCCTATTAGCCCTGCTTAGGGCTATAAGTTTAGGTAATCTTAAATCAATTAGGAGTAGCAACAATGCCAGTTAATTTTGCCGGATCGTACACTCAAACTTTTGACTCTTTAGCAAACACAGGTACAACTAATACTTGGACTAACGATACTACGCTTCCTGGATGGTTTCTTTACCGTCAATCTGCAACTCCTGCTGCTACGGCTATCACCGCCTACACCGTAGATGGTGGAACTGCGACTGGCGGAAGTTTTTATAGTTATGGCTCAACAAACTCTACCGATCGCGCATTGGGGGGACTGGGTTCAGGAGGGGCTTATTTTGGCGATCCGGTAGCAGGAAATATTGCAGGATGGATTGCTTTCTCTGCAACAAATACGACTGGTTCAACTATTAATAGCCTAAATGTTTCCTTTAATGGCGAACAATGGCGTAAAAATAATAATGCTACAGCTCACTCAATGGTTTTAGAGTATGGATTAGGAGCAACGTTTGATAGCGTAACTTGGACTGTACCTGGTGGAAACCTTGATTGGACTTCTCCAGTGGCAACTGCTGCTGCTGCTGCTGCGGTTGATGGTAATGTGGCCGGTCGAGTAGCTGGTCGAGGTGGAGCGCTCAATGGCTTAAACTGGGCAAATAACAGCACTTTGTGGCTGCGCTGGGTTGAGCGTAACGATACAGGTAACGATCACGGCTTGGCGATCGATGATTTTTCCGTTTCCCTACCTTCTCAGCCAGACTTAACTATCACCAGCATCGGGCCAGCCAATGCGACGGTGGGCGCTCCTTTCAACTACACGCTGACACTCAACAACGCCGGTGGTAGCAACGCTACAGGAGTTATCGCCAACTTCACTCTGCCTGCGGGTGTTACTTACAATTCGGCCAGCGGTACGGGTTTTACTGCGACTCAAGCGGCTGGAGTTGTAACTTTTACCGGAGGTGCGATCGCGGCTGGTGGTAGCATTCCCCTAACTGTGAATGTGACTCCGACTACTGCGGGTACTGTCACTAGCAATGTTGGGGCCGCCGTTGCCGATCCGGGAAGTACGATCGCCGAAACCAACGAAACTAATAACTCTTCTACTGCTGCCGTTACTACAACTGTTGCAGCTACCTCTGCCCCAGATTTAACGATCACCAGCAGTGCTCCTGCGACAGCAACGGTTAACACTCCCTTCGACTACACGCTGACATTAACCAATAGCGGTACTGCTGCTACTCCAGGAGGAGTTAGCGCCAACTTCACTCTGCCTGCCGGCGTTACTTACAATTCGGCCAGCGGTACGGGTTTTACTGCGACTCAAGCGGCGGGAGTTGTGACTTTTACTGGCGGTGCGATCGCGGCTGGTGGCACTGTTCCCCTTACAATTAATGTTACTCCGACTGCTGCGGCTACTGTTACCAGTGCGATAGGTGCGGCGGTTGCAGATCCGGCGAATGCGATCACCGAAAGCAACGAAATTAATAACTCTTCTGCTGCGGCTGTTACTACCACTGTCACAGTTTCTAACACTCCGCCGACGATCGCACCGAGTGCAGCTTCTACATTTTTAACAGTTCCTAGTTTATCAGGTGTCATCAACGATCCGACAGATCCGGCGAAAAACTTCGGTGTTAACTTCACTTTAGCCGATGCGGAAACTGCTGTCGCCAACCTGACATTAACCGCAACTAGCAGCAACACTGCTGTGGTTCCCAATGCCAATTTAACGATTAGCGGAACTGGCGCAAGTCGCAATCTGAAAATTAATCCTGTGGGTGTCGGTTTTGCTGACGTGACTGTAACGGTTAGCGATGGCACAAACACGACATCTACTGTTCTGAAATATGCTGCTTCGGCTGCTTCTGGAACTCCCGCTGTTAGCCGTTTTCTAACAGGAACAAGTGATGCGAGTACCGCGATCGCGATCGACTCTAACTATATGCTAGTTGGCGATGACGAAGACCAAACTATTCGTTTGTACGATCGGGCTAATTCCGGTTTACCAGTCAAAACTTTTAACTTTACCAACTCTCTCGGCTTGACGGATATCTCCGGCGGCGTGCCCAGGGAAATAGACATCGAAGCTTCAACCCGCGTCGGTAATAAAATTTACTGGTTAGCTTCCCACAGTAACGCTAGCGGCGGCAATTTGCGCCCGAACCGCTATCGGTTATTTGCGACGGATATTTCCGGTACTGGCGCGACAACTAATCTGACTTTTGCTGGTAAATATGACAACCTCCGCACCGATTTGATCGCGTGGGGAAATGCTAACAATTTCAATTTTACTGCTAGCGCGGCTGCGGGCAAAATCCCAGAAGCTACTACCTTAGACGGTTTCAATATCGAAGGTTTGACGATCGCCCCAAATGGTACTACCGCTTACGTTGCATTCCGGGCACCACAAGTTCCCGCAAGCGATCGCACTAAAGCTTTGATCGCACCGATTACCAACTTCACAGACTTAGTAACGGGAACGGCTACTAGCGCCACAATTGGTGCTCCGATTCAATTGGATTTGGGCGGGCGCGGAATTCGCAGTATCGATCGCAATGCTAACAACGAATACCTAATTGTCGCGGGCCCGGCCGACAGCGCTACGGGGACTGCGCCGAAGGATTTCCGGTTGTATACTTGGACTGGAAATGCTGCTGATGCGCCTCAAGTGCGATCGGCAAATTTGACAGCTTTGAATGCTGGCGGTAGTTTTGAATCAATCGTGGAAGTGCCGAGTAATTTAACCGATA
Organism: Tychonema litorale BBK16; assembly: GCF_021648855.1. Taxonomy (GTDB): domain Bacteria; phylum Cyanobacteriota; class Cyanobacteriia; order Cyanobacteriales; family Microcoleaceae; genus Microcoleus. The sequence continues at coordinate 14,384 of NZ_JAKJHX010000109.1, forward strand.
CCAGTCAGATTCAGCTATTAGTTGATAACGGTGATAATCTGTGGTACGGCGACAATGTGATCTCCAAAGAATTGCCGCAAGATAACTTCCAGAAATTCCGCAGCGATATCGTAACTTTAGGCGCTTCTCCGGTTCGTATTCGCAACATTCAAGGTGCAACTCACACTTCACCTTTAGCCACTCAAACTGTTAGCAATGTTCCGGGTGTAGTCACAGCGTTAATTGCTACGGGTAGCGGTCGCGGTTTTTATCTGCAAGACCCGACAGCCGACACTGGGGCGAATCCAAATTCTACATCGGAAGCGATTTTTGTATTCCTAGGAAGTTCGACAATACCGAATCCCACAGTCGGACAATCGGTACAAGTAACTGGTCGAGTTGACGAATTCCGCCCTGCTAACAACGCCACCAATCTGACGATTACCCAAATTAATGCTACGGTTGCTGGGGCTGCTGTAGGCGCGATCGCATCTTTAGGAACAATCACTCCAATTGCGATCGGTACCGGCGGCCGGATTCCACCGACAACCTCCATTCAAAACGACTTCACTACTGCTGGAAATGTCGAAACTGGAGGCGATTTCGATCCGACAACGGAAGGTATCGACTTCTATGAAAGTTTAGAATCAATGCTGGTGCAAGTCAACAATCCCGTAGTTGTCGGCCCCACAAATAACTTTGGCGAGTTCTACGTTTTGCCAGATAACGGTGTAAATGCTACGGGCAGAACTAATCGCGGTGGCATTGCCGTTTCTGCAACTGATTTCAATCCCGAACGCATTCAAATTGATGATACTCTGCTGAATCCTCCCACCAATGGCAGCTTGTCACCTATTACCAACGTCGCCGACAAATTAAGCACAGTTACAGGCGTTATCGGTTACAGTTTCAGCAATTACGAGCTTTTAAATACCACTCAAATTCCTCAAGCTAGCGTCACATCCGGCGGACTGACTAAGGAAGTTACCAACTTAACTGGAACTGCCAGTCAGCTAACAGTTGCTACTTTCAATGTCGAGAATTTAGACCCCAGCGATACTGCCAAATTCCCCGCCATCGCCAGCCGCATTGTCACCAATCTGAAAAATCCTGACATTATTAATGTAGAGGAAATTCAAGACAATAATGGCGCGACAAATGATGGCGTAGTTGCGGCGGATACAACTTACAACACCTTAATTGCCGCAATTAAAACAGCGGGTGGCCCGACCTATGAATTCCGGCAAATTAACCCGGTAAACAACCAAGATGGCGGCGAACCTGGTGGCAATATTCGAGTCGGATTCTTGTTCAATCCCAGCCGCGTTACTTTTGTCGATCGCGCAGGCGGCACTTCCACAACCGCAACCACCGTTAGCAACGTTAGCGGCGCGCCCGTACTGTCAGCAAATCCCGGCAGAATTGACCCAACTAATGCAGCATTTAATACCAGCCGCAAGCCTTTAGTTGGTGAATTTCAATTCAACGGCCAATCGGTATTTGTCATTGCCAATCACTTTAACTCCAAAGGCGGAGATCAACCGCTTTTCGGTCCCAATCAACCACCTGTTCTCACCACAGAAACTCAGCGCCTCCAGCAAGCACAAATAGTCAACAATTTTGTGGATAGCATTTTGGCAGTTGATGCCAATGCGAATGTAATTGTTGCCGGAGATTTGAACGATTTCCAGTTTTCGGAACCGCTGAATGTGGTGCGGGGAATTCCAGGGGGTAGTGGCACTGCTGTACTGCAAAACTTAATCGAAACCCTGCCGGAAAATGAACGCTATACCTATAATTTCCAAGGCAACGCGCAGGTGCTCGACCACATTTTAGCTAGCAATAATTTAGCTAAAAACTTAGCCGGCTTTGATGTTGTTCACATTAACTCAGAATTTGCCGACCAAGACAGCGATCACGATCCGAGTGTCGCCCGGTTTAACATTGCTTTACCGACTGTAACTATTACTGCAACAGATGCAGCAGCAGCCGAATCTGCTTCAAATCCGGGTATTTTTCGCATTACGCGATCGGGCAGTACCGCACTTCCGCTGACAGTGAATTATACAACTGCTAGCGGTACGGGTTTTGCCACCAGCAATGATTACACCCCGAATTTAACGGGTAGCATTATCATTCCCGTCGGTCAATCTTTTGCGGATGTTACTATTACCCCAATTGACGACACAATTGTCGAAGGTAGCGAAACTGTCAAGCTGACTTTAGTCGGTACCGCTGCTTACAACTTGGGGGCTGCTGGTACTGAAATGGCGACTGTGGCGATCGCAGATAACGACGTATCAGTCATACCAATACCGGGAACCTTTAATTTCAGCAGCGCCACTTACAGCGTTAATGAAAACGGCACAACCCAAACCATTGCAGTTAATCGTACCGGTGGCATCAATGTCTCCGCCTCAGTCAATTACGGCACTGCTGACGGTAGCGCCACCGCCGGAAGTGACTACACTGCGACATCGGGTACATTAAACTTTCTGTCTGGTGAAACTAGCAAAACTTTCACTATTCCAATTACTAACGATACCTTGGTCGAAGGTAATGAAACTGTCAATCTCAGCTTGACAAATGCCACCAATAATGCTAGTTTAGGCAATCAAAAAACGGCGATTTTGACGATCGTGGATACGACGGCGACTCCAACGCCAACCCCCACGCCGACTCCTACTCCCACGCCTACACCGACTCCTACTCCCACGCCCACAGCCGATCCAAGCTGTATAGGCGATCGCATTGAACGACCAAACCTCGATCGACCAAATCCAGTCGATAATACCATCAACGGCAATTCCGGCATCTTCATTGGTACTCCCAAAAATGACGGATATTTTGGTACCAACAACCCCAATATCTTCGATGGCAAAGCAGGTAACGACAACCTAATTGGTGGCAACAGCGCCGACATTTTAAACGGCAACGAAGGCAACGATTTCATCATAGGCAATCAAGGCAACGATATCCTGTTGGGCGGCAAAGGAAACGACATCATTATTGGCGGCTTTGGTAAAGATGTTATTTTCGGGAATCAAGGAAACGATTCACTTAACGGGCAAGAAGATGATGACTTAATCTTGGGTAATGAAGGTAACGATTTTATCGACGGCGGTAAAGGAAACGATACTTTATTCGGCGGAAACGGTGAGGATTTAATTCTAGGTAGCGAAGGCAATGATACTCTCTTCGGAGAAGTTGGGGACGATACTTTGTCCGGTGATGGAGGAGATGACCTAATTTATGGCGGTCAAGGTAATGATTTAATTGACGGCGGTAAGGGCAATGATTTGATTTATGGAGACAAAGGTAACGATACACTTCTCGGTTGCGAAGGCAACGATATTTTGTTTGGAGGCTTAGGCAACGACAGCTTAATTGGCGGTTTGGGCAATGATATATTTGTCGTTGGAAACAATCTCGGACTTGATACTATTTCCGATTTTGTCAAAGGCGAAGATTTGTTAGGATTGTCTGGTGGCTTGAGTTTCAATCAATTGAAAATCAGTCAGAGTAATAACAATACTTTGATTGAGGTGAATGGAATTGCGATCGCATCTTTAATCGGAGTTAATGCTTCCCTAATTAGTGTTAACGATTTCCGAGTTATCTAAGCGGATCTGATATCATTTTCGGTTGCATTGGGATGAGGCGTTGCTGAATCTAGGTATGATTAACTTGCTTAGGCAATTCCCGAAATGTAGG
>NZ_JAKJHX010000110.1 GCF_021648855.1 Tychonema litorale BBK16
CAAGATGATGATAGTGTTTTTACTTTCTCGATGCACTGTGAGGTGAATTTTCCGGGCACTAAACAAACTAGCGATTTAGATGTAGCTTTGCCTGTGGGGATGGAGGATGAAGAATATTTACAAACCTTAGCTAAATACTTAGCAGATTTGCTCTCGGATGTCAAGCCAGATTTAGTTTTATATGATGCCGGAGTAGACCCTCATCAAGCTGACAAATTGGGAAAGTTGGCTTTAAGTGATACGGGGTTATTTCGCCGGGAAATGCAAGTTTTATCTACTTGTTTGGCGGGGGGTTATCCGGTTGCTTGTGTGATTGGCGGTGGCTATTCTGATGATACGAAGGAATTAGTTTATCGACATTCTTTGCTGCACCGAGCTGCCAGTCAGGTTTATCGGCAGTATCGACTTTAAACATTCTAAATTTTGAAAATGCCGATCGCCTGATCTTGCCAATACATACAAACTGAGTTACAAATTGTTAAACAGACGATCGCCCTTATGTCCAATGCCATTGTGCAAAATCATCCGTATCCCCTACTGGTCGTCATTGTCAACTACCGGACTCCCGGTTTGACCATTGACTGCTTACGTTCTCTAGTTAGCGAAGTTGAATCCCTTCCCGGTACGCGGGTGGCAGTTTCCGACAACGCTTCGGGCGATCGCTCAGTGGCAGAAATCAGCAGTGCGATCGCCACAAAAGGCTGGAGCGAATGGGCATCCTTCGTGCCCCTAGACTGCAATGGCGGCTTCGCCTTCGGCAACAACGCCCTGATCCGTCCCGCCCTGGAATCCCCCAATCCCCCGCCTTACATTCTGCTACTCAACCCAGACACCGTAGTTCGCCCCGGTGCCCTAAAATCCCTAGTAGATTTCATGGACACCCACCCCGAAGCAGGAATCGCCGGCAGCCGTTTAGAAGACCCCGACGGCACGCCCCAGGAGTCAGCTTTTCGGTTTCACAGTCTCTTGACTGAACTCGATTTTGGCTGGCGCACAGGCTTCATATCCAAGCTATTGAAAAACTGGGCAGTAGCGCCTCCGATTTCCCAAGAAATCTGTCAAACTGATTGGGTAGCTGGAGCTAGCATGATAGTCCGTCGCGAAGTATTTGAAAAGATTGGCTTGATGGATGAAGCTTATTTCATGTATTGCGAAGAAATGGATTTTTGCCTGCAAGCTCACAAAGCTGGTTGGAGTTGCTGGTATGTGCCCGAAAGTCGCGTTGTCCACCTAGTCGGTCAAAGCTCAGGTGTTACTGACACCAAAAAGCCCGCCAAACGGCTGCCGACTTATTGGTTTGATTCCCGGCGCAGGTACTTTCTCAAAAACTACGGCTTATTTTATACAGCCTTAACTGATGTGTCCTGGGCTTCGGGTTTTGCAGCCTGGAGGGTGCGCCGCGTACTTCAAGGCAAGCCCGATGGCGATCCACCAAAATTACTCAGCGATTTTGTATTGAATAGTGTATTTTTTAAGGGAGGTAAGATTGAAAAAATCAAAAACTTTTAACGAGAGTTGGTAAATGAGTCTTAGCCAAATTAGCCAGTGTAATCCAGGCGATCAAAATATTGTTTAATGCAGCCTATGAATTAGTATTGTCGATTAAATAAACGGGATTAATCCTCCTTCAAAAACCTGACAAACCTATACCGCGGGCATCTATAAGCGATTCTGAATGAGTGGTCAATTTTTTACCCCACCCCAACCCTCCCCTTAGCAAGGGGAGGGAGTAAGAAATTCATAAGTGCTATGGCAACAGGGTCAACAAAAAATAGTGTAAATTAAAGCTTATGGTAACTGAGCAAAACTTAATCACAAGTGAAAATGAAGTAGAAACCACTGCACTGGGACTGTGGCAGCAGATTCAAGAAGACTGGATTGCTCATGGTCGTGATTGGACAAAACCGGGATTTCGCGCTGTAGCAATTCAACGCTTCGGTGTGTGGAGAATGAAGGTTGAACCCAAGCTGCTGCGGGCTCCTTTAAGCATTATTTATCGATCGCTCTACCGAAAAGTCCGCAACACTTATGGCATAGATTTGCCATACACCGTGAAGCTCGGCCGCCGGGTGGTGATTGAACATGAGAGTGCTATTATCATCCACGGACACTGTACGATCGGTGACGACTGCGTGATCCGCCAAGGTGTAACCCTGGGGAACCGCTATTTGGACAAGCCACTAGAATCGCCTCAATTGGGCGATCGGGTTAACATCGGTGCTGGTGCAAAAATCCTCGGCAAAGTCTGCCTGGGAGACGATGTAAATATCGGTGCTAATGCAGTAGTTTTATCAGATGTTCCCGCAGGTCAAACTGCCGTTGGTATCCCAGCCAAAATCATCAAATCCCGCCCTGCTGAAAATAATACTTAAATCATTTTAAGATACACTCCACAAATAAATGCAATTGTCTACATTATCAAAATACTGAACAAACAATGGTTGAGTCAATCAATAAACCAATTATTTCTGCTATAGAACCAGACTGGAGCCGCGAACAAGCTGACAAGTGGTGGGAACCCAATTGCCAGCTCCTAAAATCTATCCGCAACTATCAAAAGTGGAAGGAGCAGGGTGGGATTATCGGTTATTTTTTATGCCGTTGGAACATCATCCAGTATAGATTTTGGACTGTTGTAACTGGAACAGACATCCCTTTAAACTGCCAAATACAAGGAGGACTGCTGCTGCCTCATCCCAATGGCGTTGTCATTCATCCAACTGCTTCCATTGGCCCTAACTGTCTGATTCTTCAACAGGTGACAATTGTTGCTGATGTCAAAATCGGCGGTCACGTCGATATCGGTGCAGGAGCAAAAATTATTCGCTCCGTAACGATCGGCGATCATGCTTTGATTGGTGCCAATGCTGTTGTGACGTGTGATGTACCACCAGGTGCAACGGCGGTAGGAATACCAGCCAAAATTATCGAAAAAAAAAGCAATACATCTTTTATAGAAGTTGAAGAAAAGTTATTAAAATAGCTCAACTTTTATTAAGTTTATGAAACGAACACTTTAGTAGTTGAATTCAACAGGTAAAACTTGAAACAAATTGGATTAGTCGCGATCGGACGAAATGAAGGCCAGCGCCTCCGCCAATGCCTAGTCTCAGCCACAAACAAAGTTGCCCGCGTCGTCTACGTCGATTCCGGCTCCACAGACGGTAGCTTAGAGTTAGCGCGATCGCTCGGAGCTGATACAGTAGAACTCGACCTATCCACACCCTTTACCGCAGCTCGCGCCAGAAACGAAGGTTTTGCCCGCTTACTAGAACTAGCACCCGACATCGAATTTGTCCAATTTGTCGATGGCGACTGCGAATTAGTTGACGGATGGCTCGATCGAGCCTACAGCGAACTCACAGCCAAACCCAACGTAGCAGCAGTGTGCGGACGCCGACGCGAACGATATCCCGCAGCCACCATCTACAACCAATTGTGCGATATCGAGTGGGATACCGCGATCGGCGAAACCAAAGCCTGCGGAGGCGATTCCATGATACGCACAGCAGCATTTCAGCAAGTCGAAGGTTTCAATCCCGCACTAATCGCCGGTGAAGAACCAGAAATGTGCCTACGGTTGCGCCAAAAAGATTGGAAAATCCTCCGCTTAGACGCAGAAATGACCCTACACGACGCACAAATGACCAATTTCACTCAATGGTGGAAACGTTCTCAGAGAGCAGGTTACGCCTACGCTGAAGGCTCCTGGATGCACGGCGGGGAACCCGATCGCCATTGGGTCAAAGAAACCAAAAGCATCTGGCTGTGGGGATTAATCATACCAGCGCTAGCCTTGACAACGGCACTGCCGACGAAAGGCTGGAGCCTTTTGCTACTGACTGGCTATCCATTAGCAACCTATCGCACATATAACTATTATCTAAAGCATCGGAATATCACCACTAAAGACGCAGCCATTTACGCTTTTTCCTGCATATTAGCTAAATTTCCCCAGCTACAAGGTCAAATCCAGTTTCACCAACGCCGATTGCTAGGGCAGCAGAGCAAATTGATCGAATACAAAACAACCAAATCTCTTAATTCAGCAAGTTAGCATAACACACTAAAATTAACTCACAACCAGAGGTAGCAAACAAATGAACAATAAAAAACTCAAAGTTTTACTAATTATAGAGCAGTGTAATCCGGAGTGGGCATCTGTACCTTTGGTAGGATACAACTTTTTTCACAAAATCAACAATTTAGTTGATGCAACACTCGTTACCCATATTAGAAATAAACCAGCTCTTGAAAAACATCCCGAATACAAAAATATTTTCTACCTTGAAGAAGGGAATTTCAATAAACAATATTATAAAATAGTAGCCAAAATTACCGCAAATGGGCGAGTAAATTGGCCTCTTTATAATACCTTGAGCTACCCAATCTATGCAGAATTCAATCAACAAGTCTATCAAAAATTTCAAGCAAAAATTCTCAACGGAGACTACGACATAGTTCATGCAATTACCCCGATGATGCCGCGGTATCCCTTTAAGGTAGTCAATGTTTGCCAGCAGACTCCCTTTATTCTAGGGCCAGTGAATGGAGGCATTCCATTTCCACCAGGCTTTCAAGAAACTGCCAAACAAGAATTTGCTCAATTCAACTTTTTGAGAGCAGTTGGTCGAGCATTAATTCCAGGCTATGTAGAAACGTACAAAAAAGCCGACAAAATATTAGCAGGTTCAACCTATACATTGAATATGCTAAAAGATTTGTTTGCAATCCCCGACCAAAGAATTGATTTATTTTATGAGAATGGCATTTCTGACGAATTTTTAAATCAGACAAATATCCCAAATAAAGATACCAGCCACATCAATCTACTGTTTGTAGGAAGATTGGTTCCTTACAAATGCGCCGATATTGTCATAGAATCAATTGGGAAATTAGATCAGGCAATTCAAAATAAAATCCGCTTAAAAATAGTAGGAGATGGCCCAGAAAGAAATAACTTGGAAAACCGAGTGAAGGAGCTTAATTTAGGCGAAATAGTCAGCTTTGCCGGATGGGTGAATCAACAAGAAACTCTTGATTATTACAGGAAAGCAGATATTTTTTGTTTCCCTTCGATCCGAGAATTTGGGGGCGCAGTGGTCATGGAAGCTATGGCTTGCGGACTGCCCTGCATAGTTGCCAATAATGGCGGTATTGGTGAATATGTGAATGAAGAAACTGGTTTTAAGATCGAGCCAAATTCTAGGGAGTATCTAACCCAGGAGTTGACAAGTAAAATTCAACTGTTGGTCGAAAACGATCAGTTGCGGGAAAGTATGTCGGCTAAGGCGATCGAAAAAGCCAGAGAATTTGCCTGGGATCGAAAGGCAGAAAAAATTGTTGAAATTTACGAAAAAACAATCGACGAAAAAGCCCGGATGCTGACGGAGAAAAAATAAGCCTCCTGTCGCTCTAAAAATACGGTACGAGTCCAGACAGATCGAACTTAGTATAAACTTTTATAAAGCCCGTATAGAGATGTAAACTTACAGCTAAAAACTAATTTTCCTCGTCTTAGTGACAGATGTTTTAATCTAAAGAAAAGCACAGCAAATCAAGGCTAAAATCCCATGAAAATTGGTTACCTAATTCCCGATTTCCCCGGACAAACTCATATCTGGATGTGGCGCGAAATCTGCCACATGAGAGAGTGGGGAACTCAAATTCAGATGTTTTCTACAAAGCGTCCATCTCCAGAATCCCAAGCCAGGCACGCCTTTGCTTCCTCAGCGACAGCAGAAACCTTTTACCTGTGGCCGCAGAGTAAATCCTATGTATTGGGGGCGTTATTGTGGGCGCTGTTTGCAAGACCGATCGGTTTTTGGCAAGCTATTTGGCTGAGCTTAACGCTAAACGTTGAGGAACGTCCCCGGTGGCGTTCTACACTGCCACTAGTATTGCCTGCTTGCATCTTAGCCCGCGAATCTGTTGCTCTCAAGATCGACCACCTCCACAGCCACAGTTGCTCTAGGGCGGCAATTCTGGCGATGATGCTCAAGCGGCTGACTGGCATTCCTTATTCTCTGACCTTGAATGCGAATATCGAGTGGTGGGGCGGGGCGATGGCCGAAAAAATGGCAGATGCCCAATTCACGATCGCCATTACGGAATGGTTACTTAAGGAGATTCGGCGGGACTATCCCAATTTGCTGCAGGATCAGGCAATTCTCGGTCGCATCGGTGTGGATACCAAAAAGTGGACGCCGGAGCAAAAAGCTGTGAAAGGAGAGCTGGAAGTATTTCAAATTATTACTGTTGGCCGCTTACACTCTAGCAAAGGTCACGATTTACTGATTCGGGCGATCAAAACACTTGTCGATGCGGGTCGGAATGTTAAGTTGACGGTTATAGGAGCAGGGCCAGAACGCCAGTATCTGGAATCTCTAGTGGGGGAACTCGGTTTGTCTAATTTAGTTGAGTTCGCAGGATCGGTATCCGAAGATCGGATTATTGAGTACATGAAGCAATCCGATATTTTCGTACTTGCGAGTCACGCGGAGCCACTCGGGGTGGTGTACATGGAAGCAATGGCAATGGAAGTTCCGACGATCGGAACTAATGCCGGAGGCGTTTCTGAAATTATAACCGACGGTCGCGACGGCTTGCTGGTGTCGCCTGGAGACGAGCAATCGCTGACACAGGCGATTTCGCGCCTGATGGAAAATTCCGACTTGCGAGTCCAATTAGCCCGCTGCGGTCGTGGGACGGTCGTAGAGCGCTTTGACAGCCGCATCGGTGCAGCTACCCTCCATCAAAAACTTTTCGGTACCCTACCCAAAGACAGCCAACACCTTAATTAGTTTGGAATAGTGAGTCAATTCACTTGCCAACAAAAAACGGGTTAACCCGTATTAGGTTAACCCGCAAGCTTGGAAACGAGCAGCTCAATTAGTTTTGCACTACCAGCTTAACGTTGGCGTTTTGCAAACCACGTTGCTTGACTGCTGCCAAGGTCTTGTTTACTGCGTACTTCTGGTTGATCGAGTTGATCAACTCAGTTTGATTGTGCTTTTTGGCGACGCCCCACAAGTCTGCAATCAAGTCGAAGGAACCGTCGCTATTGCGAGACCAACCCAAGTCGTATTCGCCTTCGAGAGTTGCTACGATGTCGGAACGAAGACGTTGGCCGTTGTAACCGCGAACGTCAGCTTCTGACTTGACTGAAATGCCCAAGTCGCGTAGGGAAGCTTTCAGGATTTCGGCATCAGTGATTTTGGTACGCAGAGTGCTAAAGTGAGACATTGGATTTCCTCCTAATAGAACTGAGAGAGAAACAACAACGGTCTGGATTTTAACGATGCCGCTGGGCGGCTCTTGAATCGAACTGCTAGCTGTTGCTAGCCTTTGCTCCTGTTTGGACCAGGAGAAAGCTTTTAGAATTCCATTCGCTGGTAATCAGCGACGGAAAGCGCAGCGGGCCGTGCGCGCTGTCTCGCCCAATCTCTCAGGGCGCTGACCTGTTCGGTCATTGTTTTAGACAGTGGCAATGTGGATTTAATGGCCGCGATGATATCTAACTGCGTAAACTCTCTATCTTGAGCGAAGGCTTCGTACATTGCTGCGATTAGCCCTTGCTCAATTTCTGCTCCTGAAAAGCCCTCGGAAACGTTAGACAGTTGCTCTAAATCGAAGCGAGAGATGTCCATACGGCGCTTTGACAGGTGAATCTTAAAAATATCTTGGCGTTCTTCTTTGGTCGGCAGGTCAACAAAGAAGAGCTCATCGAATCGCCCTTTTCTCAAGAATTCCCCCGGTAGCCGCTCGATGCGGTTGGCTGTTGCCATTACGAAGACTGGGGAAGTTTTTTCTTGCATCCAAGTAAGGAAGGAACCGAAAATTCTGCTGGATGTGCCTCCATCTGAGTCGGACGAGCCGGTGCCTCCTGAAAAGGCTTTGTCTAGTTCGTCGATGAAGAGGATGGCTGGAGAGATGGATTCTGCGGTTTTTAGGGCGTTGCGGAGGTTGGCTTCGCTGCGACCTACCATCGACCCGTCATAGACTCTGCCCATATCAAGGCGCAGCAGGGGCAGTCCCCACAGCCGGGATGTAGTCTTGGCAATCAGGGATTTGCCACAGCCGGGTACGCCAAGAATTAGCATCCCTTTGGGTTGGGGAAGACCGTATTCTCTCGCTCTTTCTGTAAAAGCGTTGGAACGCTGTCTGAGCCATCGTTTAAGCTCTTCTAAACCGCCGACTGCATCCAGGGTTTCGTCTTCTTCGATGAATTCTAGAATGCCGTTACGCCGAATTAGCTGCTTTTTCTCCGAAAGAACGATGTCTACTTCCTCTTCCGTCAAGCGACCCTTACAAACTTGGGCTTTGCGATACACTTTTTCAGCTTCGTCCTTGGTTAATCCCAAGGCTGCTTTCAAGAGTTTTTCTCGCCCTTCTGTAGTGATGCGCCGTGATTTTGTTTGCTCCAACTGGCTAGACAATACTTGGTTTAGTTCCGCCATGTCTGGCAGAGCGAAGTCTAACACTACCACTTCCTTTTCTAGCTCGATCGGGATTTGCTGCAAAGGAGACATCAGTATAATAGTCTTTTGTGTTCCTTTGAAGTTGGCGATCGCATCACGCAACCACCTCGTCACCGGAGGAGAATCGATAAAAGGATGCAGGTCTTTGAATATGTAGATGCTGGCGTTGCTATTGGGTTCTCGCTGCCTAATTACCCATTCAATGGCTGCCTCTGGTGACACAGTATTGTGCTGGGTGGTAGTGCGGGGTTGACCGTACTCCACAATGCCGTGAGTTACAGTCCAGATAAATACTCGTCGCTGTGGTTTGGCTTGAGCTATTGTCGAAATTGCTTGCTCACACCGCTCTTCCTCGGATGTCACGAGGTAGATCAGAGGATATTGAGCTTGGATTAGAATACTGATCTCTTCTTGCATATTCCTCGACCCACTAGAGACGGTTCTATCTTTTCTGAATCTCAATGCTGCCATTAGCTGAAAACTGAAATTTCCAGTTCTGACCCTTTCGGGAAGCAAGGCATCCTTATCCTTAGCAGGGAACTAATTCTTCCTCTCCCGGTAGGGCTGTGCTGGCACTGACGCCCGACACCTGCTTTACTGGAAGCTCTTGTTCAGCCAATACGTGTGGCTGACTTGTTACTGATGCCAGTTCTCCATCTCGCATTACTACTGAACCCGTGCATTCTGGACAAGTGTATACCCGATGGGTTTGTCCGTAGGAGGCTTCTACTTCGTCAACCAGTTCGGAGTTTCCTAGGTAAAAGACAATTGCCCTTTCTGCAATTGATGACATCGGTTCAGATTCGACTGCGGCTTTGATTTTGAGCTGGCGATGCAGTTCAGGTGAAAGATACAGTGTAACTTTTTGCTTTTCTTGCATAGGACTGTGAATTGACTTACCCGGGTATGTATATCAGAATAGCGGCTTCTTTCTTTGCTGTCAAGACTCTATGCTGTTTTAGCGTCATTTTGTAATATTTCGTTACAAACCGCGACGACAGAGCATAGTTAACAACGGAAAAATAAGAGATGTAGCTGTTGAGGCACAGGTGCAGTGGCAGGTATGGACAATTTCTTATATATATGTAGTTAACCAAACATACCAAGACTGCCGGGAACAAAAAGTTTCATCGCATCTATCTAAAGGTATCTATCTTGCGATTATTTCAGCCTGAGAGAGGTAATTTGACTCGATTTCGCTCGTCCTGTGGGTTGATGTAATTGACTTAGAAAATCTGTTTTAATAAATGAAAACTTAGAGTCTAGGAACCAGTTTCAATGCGTAAGTTAAACATAGGTCTATCTGAAGAGCAACGTGCAGGCGTTATAGAACTATTAAATCACGACCTGTCAGATGCTTATCTGCTGTTAATCAAAACCAAAAAGTATCACTGGGATGTAGTTGGCCCGCAGTTTCGCTCGCTCCACCAGTTGTGGGAAGAACACTATCAGGCGTTAACGCTAAATATCGATGCTATGGCGGAACGGGTGAGAACTTTAGGTGGCTATCCAATTGGTACTGCTGAGGGTTTTCTGAAGTATGGTTCGATTAAAGAACATATTGGCGATTTGCCTTTAGCGACTGAAATGGTGTCGCGTTTGGTTGACGACCACGAGTTGGTTATTCGGAATCTCCGCAAACACGTCGAACAGTGCGGTGAAGAGTTTAAAGATGATGGAACGGCTGACTTTTTAACTGGTTTGATGGAACAGCACGAACAAATGGCTTGGATGTTGCGGTCTTTTATTGAAGGGGAATCTATTTCACCGGACGGTAAGCAGCCGAAAGCTCAAACTCCTACAGCTTCTCACGCTTAGAAATACCGCAGATTGTAGAGGTTTAGGAAGACACCCCACCATCGCTCGTGCAGGACACGGCACTGCCGTGTCCCTACTGGAGTCTGCTTTATAATGTAGAATGAAAAAAGAAAATAACTTTTCGTTTCTTTAACTTTCTTCCCTAGCTCGATTTGCTAAACGATTGAATCGCATTCTTTCATACACCTGGGACGGGAGTATTTTGTGAATCCTGGTTCGCTGGTTGATGGTGGCAATGGTTGTCCCTTCAGTTGATTGTAATCTTTGTTTGAACTCTGACCCAGATTTAGTTGCTGGTGAAAGTAGAATTTTTAATATACTTTCTATTGATAGAATGTACAAATTATGGCGCAAAATAGTCATAAATAAATCTTCTTGAAAAGCTCGATACAGCCAAAATAACGTACTCCGGTGATTGCGGCTGCGGTTGCTTTTAACAGCTAGGTAAATGTAAAAATTGCTGCTAGACCAACGATAAATACTGGTCATAATCTCAGGATGTCGCTGGCGGACATCTGCCATAATTAAAGACTGAGATTTTGCCATTGCTGCAAAGTTGCAAGACATACTGCTGGTAATTTGTCGGTAGCCAACTAAATATTCTGACACTACTTTAAATTGATAATGTTCGGCGATGCGGAGATGAAGATCCCAATCTTCACAGCCTTGAGCATTCTCTGCTTTCAATTTGCTGTTGTAGCCACCGACTTTTTCAATACAAACTCGGCGAATCAGAGATGAGCTGGCATTGCCGATAAAATATTTATAAACTAAAGCTTTGTAAACTTCTCCTTCGATGGTGGAGTTGTAAAATCCACCTGTGAGTAAGTCTTTTTCGTTTATATCAAGTGACCAAGAATAGACAACTCCTACGGATGGTTCTGATTTAATTAAGCATTCGAGTTGTTTTTCTAGGTTTTGTGGATACCAAATATCGTCGGCATCAATGGGAGCAATATATTCGCCTCTAGATTTTGCAATTGCGAGGTTGCGGGCGGCGGCGACGCCTGCATTGGACTGATTTAATAGGATAACTCTGCTATCTTTTTGAGCAAAAGATTTGACTATGTCAGCGGTGCTGTCTGTAGAGCCATCGTTAACGACTAAGATTTCGATGTTTTGATAGGTTTGAGATAATACAGATAAGAGTGTTTTTGCAATAAAATTTTCGGCGTTGTAAGCAGGTATGATGACTGAAATTAAAGGCAAATCTAAGTTTTTTGTCGAGATATTCATATTTGAGCTAGACTTGTGCTGATAAAATTTTGGCTCTAAAAGGCTGAGCTAATGCTATGTTAGCAAATGAGTGAGGCTCGATCGCCCACTCTCAAAATTTCTCAAGTATGTATGTGCTTTTTTACACGAGTAATGTACTGGTACACTGAAGATCTTATGTGTTGCAACATGGTCAAAGAAAATGGTGGACAAGGATTGTGACAAGGTTTACAAAAATAATGGTATTTTTAAAGATTTTGTAAAGCTGTTGCTTTTATACTAGCCGTGTCAGCAAAATCCGGCGTAAAATACGGTTATCAATTGGGAAAAATCCAGCTAAAAATGCCAGAAAAAAATGCTGTTGAATATAAAAAGAGCTGAGGATCAAAAAGTAGAGATGGCTTTACCCTTTGTAAAGTAGCATCTGTAAAATTCAACCAAGTTTCTTCTGAGGAAATCAAATAATTTAGGTGATGATTTATACTGCTGCTCCAACTGTATCCGTGATTATCCCAGTCCATAATGGGGGTGCTTACTTCCGGACGTGTTTGTCAAAACTGGCTCAAGCTGTACCGAGACCGATCGAGATTATTGTAGTAGCAGATGGCGACACCGATGGTTCCTGGCGTTTGGCTAAGGAATTTGGGGCTAAATTAATCAGAATTCCTGAATCCGGTGGCCCAGCACGAGCAAGGAATTTGGGTGCCCAGGCTGCGAAGGGAGATATTCTATTTTTTGTGGATGCTGATGTTGCTGTTTGTCCAGAAGCTGTAGGCTACGCGATTTCGGTGTTCAAAAATAATCCGTACTTAGCTGCGGCGATTGGTTCCTACGATGATGCTCCTGGAGATCCAGGTTTTCTGTCGCAGTATAGAAATCTGATGCACCACTACGTGCACCAAACAGGTAATGAAGAAGCTTCGACTTTTTGGGGTGCTTGTGGATTGATTCGCCGGGAAATTTTTTTGAAGATGGGTGGTTTTAATGAAAGTTATCGCCGACCTTCTATCGAGGATATTGAGCTTGGCTACCGTTTGAAGCAAGCCGGTTACAAAATTAGGTTGTGTAAAACATTACAGGTGAAGCATTTAAAGCGCTGGGAACCGATTTCGTTACTGAGAGCTGATTTTTTCTACCGAGCATTGCCTTGGACAGAATTGATTTGGCGCGATCGCAAATTAAACAATGACCTTAACTTGCAAGTTTCCAGCCGCGTCAGCATAGTTTTAACTTATGCAATGCTACTTTCGTTTTTGGGGACTTGGTGGTCGGTGGGCTGTCTGGTATTCGCTAGCTTGCTGGCTCTACCGCTGGTAGTAATTAATGCTCAGCTTTACCGTTTTTTTTGGCGTAAACATGGTATCATTTTTGCGATCAAAACAATTCCTTGGCATTGGCTTTACTACTTTTACAGCGGACTAGGTTTTGCGATCGGCACGGCTCGCCATGTGTTGTCCCAAAAAAAGTCCTTGACTGTCAAGATTAGCTTGCCAGTATCTACTCAATCGCTAAAGACCAACTGAATAAGGAAAATGTTTCAATTGATCGAGAATTTCTCAGGGTATGCACGGGTGCATCTACTAATTTCACAAGTTATAACAGAACTATATAGTTAGATTAAAAGCTAGAGGTAGGCAAGCGTGAAACATTATCCTGTTGTGATCGTCGGTGCTGGGCCTGCCGGTTTGACTGCTGCTTATGAGCTAGTCAAGCAAGGTATTATCCCTGTTGTACTAGAAAAAGGTGATAAAGTTGGGGGAATAGCTCGCACCGAAACCTACAAAGGCTATCGTTTCGACATTGGCGGGCATCGCTTTTATACTAAAGTTGCTGCGGTACAGCAGTTGTGGCAAGAGGTACTAGGAAATGATTTTATTAAAGTGCCGCGCTTGTCCAGAATTTATTATCGAGGTCGTTTTTTTAATTATCCGATAAGTGCCTTCAATACTTTATTTAATTTAGGTATATTTGAAAGTCTACTAATTTTGTTAAGCTATTTGAAAGTGAGAATTTGGCCACTTCCTGAAGAAACAACTTTTGAGCAGTGGGTGATTAATCGTTTTGGCGATCGCCTTTACAAGACATTTTTCAAAACTTATACAGAAAAAGTATGGGGAATTCCCTGTTCGGAAATTCAAGCAGATTGGGCGGCGCAGCGGATTAAAGGGCTGTCACTGACGACGGCGATTATTAATGCTTTGTTTGGTAGTAATGATACTAAAACTTTAATCAAAGAGTTTGATTATCCGGCTTTGGGGCCAGGGATGATGTGGGAAAAGTTCGCGGAAGCTGTGGAAAGTAAAGAGGGCAAGGTTTATCTCGATACTAAAGTGATTAGTTTTCAGCGTGAAGGCAATAAAATTACCAGTATTACGGCTGAACAAAATGGACAATTAGTTCAATATTCTGCGGATAATTTCATTACGAGTATGCCGATATCGGCGTTGGTAGCAAGATTATATCCGCAGCCGCCAGCAGAGGTTTTGCACGCGGCGCGATCGCTCAAATATCGAGATTTTTTGATTGTATCGCTGATTGTCGATCGCAAGAATTTGTTTCCCGACAACTGGATTTATATTCACTCTCCCGAAGTTAAGGTGGGACGAATTCAAAACTTTAAGAATTGGAGTGCTGCTTTAGTTCCCGATGCTAGCAAAAGTTGTTTGGGAATGGAATATTTCTGTAGTGTAGGCGACGAGATTTGGGAAATGTCGGACGCAGAACTTGTGGAATTAGCAACTCGCGAGTTGGTTGGTTTGGGTTTAGCAAAAAGTGCGGATGTTGAGGATGGAGTTGTGATACGGCAACCGAAAGCTTATCCGGTTTATGATGGCGAGTATCGCGGACATTTGCGGGTACTTGAAGATTTTTTGAAGGGAATTGAGAATTTGCAGACGATCGGGCGAAATGGTATGCACCGATACAACAACCAAGACCATTCTATGCTGACGGGGTTGTTGGCGGTGAGAAATATTCTGGGCGAGAAGCACGATTTGTGGGATGTGAATACTGAGCGATCGTACTATGAAGACTTTACTGTCGATCGGTCGAAGGAAAAAAAGGATTCGGATTTGATTTCGCAGTCTAGTTGATATAAAGGATTGGAGGAAAACAATTCATGAAACTCACCGATTTGCCCCAAGATGTTCTTGATGATTTATGTCGAGATCAAGAATGGCGTTTAGATATCGATCCAGGATTTGACAGCAAACATGAATTTTGGATGGCGTGGCATCATTTTCTGAAGTTACCGGAGCAATCCTATTGTGAGAGTACCGAAGAAGATCTGGCAGAATTTCTCACAGTTGAAGGATACAATTTGTTGCTGCCAGTAGAGCGATCGCACCATGCCAGTATCGATCCCATTCGGTTGATTCCCAGTGCCGACGGACAGACACTCACCCTGTTTCTTCAGGATTCTTACCATTGCGATTGGTTCACCGATCCCAGCGATGCCCGTTATGGATTTCTGGCGATTTGCGATCGCTATCAGAAGTTTGGTTGTGATTTCTATATTGCCAATTATTATCATTTTTCTTACCTTATCGGAAGGGATTACGAAGCTGCTGTGGCGATGCTTACTCAGAAATTAGATCGGCTAGTTTAAGTGAAACACTATCACGATCGCCCGTTTGCATAAATTACTCGATAGGTTTTCAAAATGTTCGATCGCAGATAGGGATTTTTTCAGTGGTTTTTTCATAAATAATTCGGCGGTTGAAACCGCTACTACACAAACGAAGTCTGCCTCCGCAGACTAAGAAACAAAGAAAGGGGTATTTACTTGTTTCTCCCTGATTAGAAAACATCAACAGATCTATTAGTTATCTCTAAAAAAGCCAGTCTTGAACAGGCATTTTGCCTGTTCCACAAGAATTATTGGAGAGATATTTAACTCAATGAATTAGCTCGATCGATGTTAAATTGTCAGTTGGCACTAGCAATGGCAGTTTTAACCAGCCATTCGAGCGATCGCGGTTGAAAATTCAGTTCACGTTTTGCCTTAGCAAGGCTAGCGGTGTTTCTTCATCTGCCAATCCCGCACCGGGAATCGCCCAAAATGCGATCGACTGCCGGATGTAACGACGCACACCAGCCGCTTGCGCTGCTGCTAGCACATTTGCGCCTCCTTCGAGACGGATGCGATCGTTCAGTGGTGCGGCGGCCTGCATTGATTCAGGGGTATAGGTTTTGGGCAGCGAAGTTAGTTGTTCGATCGCGACTTCTGGTTGAGCGCGATCGTTAGTTGTGACAAGTGGTGGGTGTTTCCGATCGATCGGAAACACGCAATAGAATTATTGATAAGATTCAGAGGAGCTAGATTGAGAGGTCATCTTATGTCGCCGATTAAACAACGCCTTCTAGAAGCGATCGAACGGACTCCTGAATCGATTTTAGAGCAAACCCTGACATTCCTGGAATTTTTGACCAATCGGACACCAGTCGCCGCGATCGCCCCAGACATAGACTCAGATTTTGATTCAGACACCGACTCCAACGACAAAATCCTCGCTGACCTGAAAGCCTCCTTCCACCAAGCCAAAGCTGGACAAACTTTCCCCATCGAGGAACTCTGGGACGGCATCAATGTCTGATATGCCAGTCCAACTCAAATTCACAGCACTTTTCAAACGTCGCCTCAAAGGACTCGCTAAAAAGTATCGCCAAATTCAAACCGATATTCAGCCCGTCCTCGATCAGATTATCCAAGGAAACTTCATCGGAGACCAGATTACAGGCACGCAATACATAGTCTACAAAGTTCGGGCTAAAAATAGTGATGCCCAAGTTGGGAAAAGCGGTGGTTATCGTTTAATTTATCAGGTTGAATCATCGACTCAAGTTGTTTTACACCTGATTTACTCAAAATCAGAACAAGCAAATGTTTCTGCTGAAGAGATTCTAATTGCGATCGCACAATACCAAGCAGATCAAGGCGATTGACAGTTAACATAAATTTTTTAAACTTGTGTTAACTCTTGACTTACAGACTTACACAGTGAAAATATGCTAAGACGCAAGCAACAAATCAAGCAACCTATGAATTTTTCCGAAAAATCAGGGGGCAAAAGTCCCACATCCACAAAAACCAACCCAACACAGCATCTCAACACCGGCGGGCTGCGGACATTACTCCTCGCCGCCGGCATAGCCACTCTGTGCGCCAGTTGTCAAAGTCCCCAAACACCCACAGCCACAGCCCCCGGTAGCAGTCCCGGAAGCACTCCCGCAGCCACTCCCATCGCCGTTAGCACCCCTGGAGACCCAAATACCGTCAAAATAGTCTCCATGCTACCAATGACAGGTAGCGCCTTGGGGCAAGCTCAAACAATGGTCAACGGTGTCAAACAAGCCCTCGCCGAAACCGATTCCAAAGCCTGCGATGGCAAAATCAAAATCGAATACGAAGTTCTCGATGACGCGACTGCTGCGGCTGGCAAATGGGATCCCAGCCAAGTCACATCCAATGCTAACAAAGTAGCAGCGGATGGTTCGGTAGTTGGTGCGATCGGTCATTACAACTCCGGTGCCGCCAAACTTTCAATTCCCGTACTCAACCAAGCTAATGTAGCGATGGTGAGTCCCGCCACCACCTATCCGGGCTTGACAAAACCAGGAAAAGGCGAAGCCAAAGAACCCAACATTTATTACCCTACAGGTACTCGCAATTTTGGTCGCGTTGTCCCCGCAGATGACCTTCAAGGTGCTGTAGCAGCAAACTGGGCGAAATCTTTAGGAGTTAAAAAAGTCTACATTCTCGACGATCAAGAACTGTATGGCAAAGGCATTGCTGACGTTTTTGAAGCAACGGCTAAAACTGCGGGAATTGAAGTCCTCGGCCGCGAGGGAATTGATATCAAAGCCAGCGATTACAAAGCTTTAATGAATAAGATCAAAGCTTTAAATCCAGAAATGATTTACTTTGGTGGCACTACCCAAAGCAATGCCGGACAAATAATTAAAGACATCCGAAATGTCGGAATGACTGCTGAATTAGTTAAATTCATGGGCCCTGATGGTATTAAAGAGCAAGCTTTAATTGATGCCGGAGGTAAAGATGCTGAAGGAGTTTATGCTACTTTTGGTGGCTTGCCTCCTAAAGAATTGACTGGTGAGGGTGCGAAGTGGTATCAAAGTTACAAGGCAAAATTTAATGCTGAACCGGAAGCTTATGCAGCTTATGCTTATGAATCTGCTAAGGTGATTATCGGCGCAATTAATAAGGTTTGCAAAAATGACCGTGCGGCTATTCGCGATGCTGTTTTGGCCACTAAAGATTTTAACGGTGTCCTTGGCACTTGGAGTTTTGATGCTAATGGTGACACTAGCTTGACTACAATGTCGGGAAATGTTGTTAAAGCTGGCAAGTGGGAATTTGTGAGTCCACTCAAACCTGAATAATTAGGAAGGAAGAAGGAAGAAGGAAGAAGGAAGAAGGAAGAAGGAAGAAGGAAGAA
>NZ_JAKJHX010000111.1:0-17771 GCF_021648855.1 Tychonema litorale BBK16
GCAAGTTGACTGATTGAACCAAGAATCCCTGCACCTTCAGGTCAGGGAGTGTCAAAAATCCAAGATTTATTATACCATACGTTGCGATTAGTTACTGATTGTTTTTTATTAGCAGCCCCAAGCAAATAACAAATAACCCTTCGACTACGCTCAGGGCGACGCAAATAACAAATAACACCAGTCAACAGTCAACAGTCAACAGTCAACTAATTTATTAAAAGCAGCCTGAGCAGCCGCTTGTTCAGCCGCTTTGATCGATCGACCCTTTCCCTCTGCTAGCAACTCTTCCTGAAGTCGAACTTCTGCGGTAAAACGATCCTCACCGCCCTGAACTGTCCCAGTTTCTTTCACACTATATTTTGGCAAAGTTTTGTACTTACCTTGAGTCAACTCCTGAAGAGCAGCTTTATAGTTTTGGCGGGCCGGATCGCTGCGGATCTCCGTTGCTAGCCGTTTAAAATGGGTGTCTAACCAAGGACGAATTAATTCTAAAGTATGGGTACTCAAATAAAGCGCAGCAAGTAAAGCTTCCAGAGCATCAGCCCGTCGGCTTTCCGCCCCTGTTTTGTCGCTAGCGGCACTGCTGGCAACAATCAGATAGCGATCGAATTCGTAACCTTCAGCGATTTTCGAGAGAACGCGATCGCTCACCAGGATCGATCGAATAGCAGCAAATTCGCCCACAGAACAATCAGGATAAATCTCGAACAACAATTCCGACGCAGTAAGCCTTACAACAGCATCGCCTACAAACTCTAGTTGCTCATAATTTGCCTTAGCTGATGCACTAGAATGAGTCAAAGCTAAATCGACCAGATCCCATTTAATTGAAGGCTGATTAGATAGTCCCAATTTTTCAGCTAATTTTTCAAGTTGTTGTTGACGACCAGGATAAATAAGAGTCATTAGTTATTAGTTATTAGTTATTAGTTATTAGTTATTAGTTATAAGTTATAAGTTATAAGTTATTTATGAAACTGATTGCTAGGGATTTTGGAGGGAAAAAGTCGGACATAAGCCGGGTTCTGTTCTCTCAACTGCAAGCAATTTTCGAGGGCAGTTATCTATCTGGGACGCCTGTTACCAGACGCCTCAAGCGGTACCAAAAAACGGAACTGGTAAAAAACCAACCGTAGTTCCTCCGACCTTGCTCCCAACCGGGGTTTACCTAGCCAGCACCTCTCGATGCTGCTGGTGCGCTCTTACCGCACCTTTGCACCCTTACCAAATTAGTTATTGCTTCCCAGTCAAAAATCCTCAGTTACTCACTAATGACCAATGACCGCTGACTAATGACTAATTGGCGGTATCTTTCTGTGGCACTATCCTCGCGATCGCTCGCACTGGGCGTTACCCAGCAAGTTTGGTCTTTCGGGAGCCCGGACTTTCCTCAGACTAACTTTCGCCAATCCGCAACCACCTGCGCCTACTTTCTCCCCAAAAGCATTGTACGCGATCGCTTGTTACTTTCGTGAATCATCTTTAACAGTAGAAAAATTTTCAAACCAGCCACGCCGCCAGAAGAAGTAAACTAAACTGGAGGCGATCGTCAGCATCAGCCCCCAACAAAGCGGATAACCAAAATACCAGTTCAGTTCTGGCATATTAAAAGGAGATTTCTCTGTATTGAAATTCATACCGTAGATTCCCGCCACAAAAGTTAGGGGAATAAAAATGCTAGAAATCACTGTCAGCAGCTTCATGATTTCATTCATTTTATTGCCAACTGAAGACAGATAAACATCCATTAAACCCGAAGACAATTCCCGATAAGTTTCCACCATATCCATCACCTGCACTGTGTGGTCATAACAGTCACGCAAGTAGATTCGCACCTCTGGACTAATTAAATCGCTGCTATCTCGAATCAAAGTATTAATTGCATCCCGCTGTGGCCAAATAGCGCGACGGAGAGTTAGCAATTCACGGCGAATTTTATAGATTTTTTCCAGGGTTTTACGAGTAGGCTTCACTACGACTTCATCCTCCAGTTCTTCAATGCGCTCTCCATAGAGTTCTAATACCGGAAAAAATCCATCGATAATTGAATCTAATAGAGTATAAGCCAGATAATCAGCTCCGTGCTTGCGGATAATGCCCTGTCCTTTGCGAATGCGAACGCGGACGGGTTCAAAGCAATCATAGTCCGGTTCTTCTTGAACTGTTAGCAAGTAATGTTTACCCAAAATCAAACTTACTTGTTCTTTATGGAAATTATGTGAATTAGGCTTAATCATCACCATCCAGGCAATAATTAAAAGATGGTCTTCGTAGTCTACAACTTTTGGGCGTTGGGGAACATTGACCACATCTTCTTGAGTCATCAAATGCAAATTAAAAATTTCACCCATCTGTCGCCAAGTTTCTTTATTTCCCAATCCCAACATATCAATCCAAGACACAGATTCTGTATCTAAATAGGCAGCAGCTTCTTGAGGATTTGCCAATTGCGATCGAGTAGCAGCAGCCTCACAATAGTCAATTAATACAATATCGGGAGGCAAGGCATCTGCTTCTAAGTCGAGAGTTCCTGGTAGCGCCCCTGGATTGTCATAAAAATAATCAACGTAGGAATCATCATCATCTTTAATTGTTTTTGGAACGGGATTAGACGTATTGAGATTTTTGTGTATCATGTTGATATTTATGAATTTCACCATCTCTAATTAAATTATCATTTTTTTGTACAATTACCAATTACCAATTACCAATTACTAATTACTATTACCAATTACCAATTCCCAATTCCCCAATTCCCAATTACCTTTGCCGAATTGGAATTTCGATCGCAAATTCAGTGCCTCCTCCTGGTGTGGAAACACATCCCAGAGTACCACAGTGTCTTTCTACCACAATCTGATAACTGATCGAAAGTCCCAAACCAGTACCTTTTCCTACTGGTTTAGTGGTAAAAAATGGATCAAATATCCGAGATTTAACAGATTCTTCCATTCCTGGGCCATTGTCTGAAATTGCGATCGAAATTCGATTGTTTTCCAAAACCTCCGTGCGAATCCGAATCCAATGCGATGCGTTGCAACTTACAGATGAAACAGGAGAATCTTGACGTTCTGTTTCCGAAGCACACCCAATTTCCAACTTCCTATTCCTGACAGTTCCTAAAGCATCAATTGCATTACTTAAAATATTCATAAATACTTGATTTAACTGTCCGACATAGCACTGTACTGGTGGTAGTTTAGCATATTCTTTAACTATTTCAATATTGCGAATTCTGCCATTTTCTTTAAGTCGGTGTTGCAAAATCAACAGGGCACTATCAATTCCTTCGTGAATATCAACACGCTTAATATCAGATTCTTCGAGACGAGAAAAGTTTCTCAAAGATAAGACAATTTGG
Organism: Tychonema litorale BBK16; assembly: GCF_021648855.1. Classification (GTDB taxonomy): domain Bacteria; phylum Cyanobacteriota; class Cyanobacteriia; order Cyanobacteriales; family Microcoleaceae; genus Microcoleus. The sequence continues at coordinate 3,362 of NZ_JAKJHX010000111.1, forward strand.
CGGATGCGTTCGGCTCCTATTTTAATTGAGTTCAATAGGTGTAGAAAATCTTCTTTCATAAATTCTATTTCTATTTCTTCCGCTAAATCAGCGATGACAGAAACAGGCTCTGGGTAATGTTCTTGGTACAAACAACACAGTTTTAACAGATTTTCGGCATATTCATGAGCATAGGCAACATTGCCATAAATAAAACTTATTGGATTATTAATCTCGTGAGCAATTCCGGCAACTAACTGTCCCAAACCAGACATTTTTTCTGCTTGAATTAGTTGAGATTGAGTTTTTCCTAGCTGTTTAAAAGCTTGCTTTAGCTCATAATTTTTATCTTTTAATTTGGATTCTGCTTGTTTACGTAGGGTGATATTGCGAGATAGAATAATAATCTGAGTACCGTTAAAAGGCAATAACCTTGCTTCATATGTTTCTTGTTGTTCCGATATTTGCAGGGAATATTCTAAGGTAACAGAGGTGGTATTTTCTAAGGTTTGGGCAATGGCTTGTTCAAATTGGCTGGCTACATTTACGGGCAAAACATCTAACATTTGTTTCCCCAAAAGATCTTCGGTAGCAAGGTAAATATCCGATGAATTTCCTGAGAGATAATCTAAAATAACGCCGTCAGCATTGAGTCGGAAATACAAATCTGGTAGAGCGCGAAAAACAGCTTCTAACTCAGAAGTTTTTTGTTGTAGTGCTTCTTGAACATAGTAGCGATCGCTAATATCAAAAATCACTCCATCTAAACAAGAAACGCTTCCATCTTCATCAAATACAGGAGAACCTTTATCCCACACCCATTTAATTTTCCCGTCTGCTGCTAGCAGGCGGTATTCTAAGCTGTAGGACTGCTTATTTTCGATTCCCATCCGAATTGTTGCTTCAACTTGCGCCAAATCTTCCGAGTAAATAATGCTGGCAAAAGTCCGCCCTCTCCTGTCGGAAAGCAATCTAAAATCAGCAGCCGGATAGCCTGTGAGCGAGTAAACTGCATCGCTAATAAAGGTTGGCGAAAAATCGCACTGCCAGCGATAAACCACTCCCGGAATGTTAGCTACCAAAGAGCGAAACCTGGCTTCACTTCTACGCAAAGCGGCTTCAGATTTATGGCGTTCAGTAACATCGTGAGCGAAAGCTAACACTGCAAATACATTGCCTTCAGTGTCACGCAGAGGGACTTTTTGGGTGTCAAAGATATGTACTGAACCATCAGCAATAGTTGCCGAATCACAGGGGTTGTAGATTGTTTCGCCTGCGAGTACAGCTAAGTCGTCTTTGCGGAAGCCTCGGATATTTTCTGCGGGATTCCCAAATACTAATTCTTCGGCAAATCCTAATTCTAAGTCATTTCTTCCAATAGTTTCTTCTAGAGTTTTGCCAATAGCTTTAGCGAAACTACTGTTGGCTAAAATATAGCGAAAATCTTGATCCTTCGCAAAAATACAGTCGCTATCTTTATCAATTACACTCCGCAGCAATTGTTCTGAAAGTTCAGTTTGTTCCAAAGCAGACTTGAGGTCTAATTCCAGGCATTTGCGATCGGTAATGTTTTCAAAAGCTACGCCGATGCAATTGTTGGGTAATGGAAAAGCTTTTATAGAAAAAGCGCGGGTTATTCTGCCACTTTCGTCGCAGTCAATGTCTTCAAGTTCTACGGCTTTTTGGTTACGAATTACGGAGGTAAATACTTGGGGAATATTTTTTGATCGCGAATTTGGGAAAATCTCGTCGATGGTCATTCCCAGAACATCTGCCATTTCTAATCCGGTAAACTGGGTAGCAGCGGGATTGGAGGCGATCGCCCTTAAGGTGCTGTCGTCGTCCATATTTTCTAAATGGTAGACGTACAAACCTATTTGCATATTTTCGACAATTTGGTCGTAGAGACGGACACTTTCGTCTACCTGTCGGCGTTCCGTGATATCTTCGGTAATGCCCAAAACGTACTGAGGATTGCCTTTTGAGTCGAGAATTGGCACTTTCCTGGTGTGCAGTATTCTCATGCCTTTGTGGCGAGTTTGAAAGGGTTCTTCGAGGATTTCGGTGAGGCGGGACTGGCTTTGATAGCGTGTCAAAAATTCTCGATCTTGAGCTGTGGAAACATCTGCTTGTTCTTTGGAGTAAATATCGTAGTCATTTTTGCCGATCGCCTCTGCTGAAGTAACACCTGCGATCGTCTCTCCCGCTTTATTCCACAGCACAAATTTCAGCGAGGAAGCATCTTTCGCAAAAACTCCCACTGGCAGATTTTCTACTACTGAAGTGAGGAATGCTCTCGCGGATTTTAATTCTGCTTCTGCACGCTTGCGCTCGATACCTAAAGCAATCACATCAGCAACCGATGAGATGGTTTCCTGAAAAGCTTCTGTCATAGGTTGAGCGCTAACAACTCCCATTACTCCTACTAATCGTTCTTCGACAATCAAAGGGTAGCCCGAAAAAGTGACAATGGCTTGTTGAAAATTGCAATGTGTTCCTGCATTTGGATTTTCACTAACGGTCAATTCCCACGAATTACCGACTATATTTTTACCTAATTCTTGGGCGCTAATCTTAATATTATTTAGTTGAAATACGCAATCAATTTGTGGTTTTTGGGTTTGGATAATCTGATTTATTTTAGTTTCAATAAAATGGGCCATGTTGTCTGGGCGGCTGGATATTCCGGCTGCTGCTTTCATTTCCAGGGCATTTTCTTGAGAGTTGAAAGTCCAAATTTCCGCAGAGACGACATCCAGATTTTGGACTATTGCATCGCAGCAGGGCATCAGGATATCTTGAGGGTACTGAGTCAGAGCAATGCCAACATCGGCTACCATGGCCGTTAGTCTAGTCCCTTGGGCTTTTGCTGCTTCTAAGATTTTGCGATCGGTGATATCTTCCACCAAAGAAAGTACGGTAAAAGTGTCTCCGCTACGAATAATCGAGTTGAACCAGCGGCACCAAATTACTGTTCCGCTTTTGGTATAATTGCGGTTAATTGAAGTATTGCCTTTGCCAGTTGCCAGTTCAAGCTCGATCGCACTTACAGCCTCTCTATCTTCCGGGCAAACCAAAGCGAAATCATCGAACCGTTTGCCCATCATATCATCAGATGTCCAGCCAAAGAGTTCTTCAGCGCGTTTTGACCACTGAATGATCCGAAAATTTTCATCCCAGCCTAGCATCGCCAACGGACTGTTAGCCGCATTTAACCACAGTAAATGATTCGATCGGCGCAACTGCTGAGTTTTCTGCTGTTGCCAGCGGTAATGCCGAGTGATATCTCTACCAACACCGAAAACCCGCATCTGATTGCTAGAAACATCCACCACTGGCGTGTAAGCCGTTTCATAAATTTTAATCCCGCCGTCCACCTCAATTACCTCGTGAATTGCCAGCCGCCTTTCTCCTGTGAGCAATACTTGTTGGAGGCAGGAATCTATCTGGGAGATGATGTTTTTGAGAGCAGGATTATTAGGATATAATTTCAATAAGTCTTGATTGGTTCTGTGGACTATTTCAGAAGGATCCAATCCCATCCACCCAGCAGCAATAGGATTAATAGATAGGTACTTTTGCTGCCCGTCGCACTCTAGGAAAGCATCAACAGAGTTAGATAAAAAAGACTGAAACCAGTTGAGAACTTCCTGCATGGGTATTTTTTAGTCACTTGCAAGTTAAGCTTTATATTTTCCCTGAAAATACTTTAACTCAGTAAAATATTTTTGAACACTGTAGTGATGCGATTTTTAATGATCTTTTTTTCCCTAGTCCTCAATTATACAAGAAGTTTCCGGTACTTATATTTATTTGAATACAACTTAATACTAAAGCACTCAGACATGAAGGACACGGCAGTGCCGTTTCCCTACCCAGATTAATTGTAGGGACTAAGGCAGTGCCGTTTCCTAATTTCTTAGCTCATGAGTGCTGACTTCGGACTACATCATGCCCATGCCGCCCATGCCGCCCATGCCGCCCATGCCACCCATGCCACCCATGCCGCCCATGCCGCCCATGCCGCCCATGCCGCCCATGTCGCCCATGTCACCACCACCAGCTTTTTTCGGTTCGGGTTTTTCGACAATCACAGCTTCAGTTGTCAAAACCATACCAGCAATAGAACCAGCATTCTGTAAAGCCGATCGCACTACCTTAGCTGGGTCAATAATTCCGGCTGCAATCATGTCTTCGTAGACATCGGTGAGAGCATTGTAGCCAATGTTAAACTCGCTAACGCGCACACGCTCGATCACGATCGAACCTTCAACGCCTGCATTATCAGCGATTTGACGCAAAGGTGCTTCCAAAGCTTTCGCAACCAAGTCAGCGCCAAGCTGTTCTTCGGTATCTAAGGTAGCTCGGATCGCATCTATCTTTGTAATCAGGTGAATCAGCGTCGTACCGCCTCCGGCAACGATACCTTCTGCAACGGCAGCTTTAGTGGCGTTGAGAGCGTCATCAATACGCAGTTTGCGGTCTTTGAGCTCAGTTTCAGTGGCTGCGCCGACTTTAATCACAGCGATGCCGCCTGCGAGTTTGGCGATGCGTTCGGTTAGTTTTTCCGTGTCATAGTCGGAATCTGTCGCCTCTAGCTGTTGGCGGATTTGCACAATCCGTTTTTGGACATCAGCTTTGTGTTCATCGCCAGTAACGATGATCGTGTTTTCTTTGTCGATCGTAATTTTGCGCGCGGTACCGAGCATTTCTAGGGTGGCGGTATCGATGCTGAGTCCGACTTCTTCGGAAATCAGTTGGCCACCGGTGAGAACGGCGATATCTTGAAGCATAGCTTTACGACGTTCGCCAAAACCAGGAGATTTGGTAGCTGCGATGTTCAATACGCCACGGGCTTTGTTGACTACCAGAGTTGCCAAAGCTTCGCCTTCAATATCTTCGGCGATAATTACCAGCGGTTGGCCAGCGCGGGCGATTTTTTCGAGAATGGGGACAAGTTCTTGAATGGAACTAATTTTTTTGTCGGTAATCAGGATGCGAGCATTTTCGTACTCTACTTCCATGCGATCGGTGTTGGTGACAAAATAGGGAGAAAGATAACCGCGATCGTACTGCATTCCTTCGACAACTTCTAATTCTGTCAACAGAGATTTCGACTCTTCAACAGTAATTACGCCATCCTTGGTGACTTTTTCCATTGCTTGGAAAATCATTTCGCCCACTTCTTCGTCGTTACCGGCGGAGACAGTGGCGACTTGAGCAATAGCAGCACCTTCGACAGGTTTGGCTAATTTGGCGATTTCTAGTACCAAATGTGCGATCGTTTTTTCAATTCCCCGACGCAGGGCGACTGGATTTGCGCCTGCTGCGACATTCTTCAAGCCTTCACGAATCAGGGATTGAGCCAGAACGGTAGCGGTTGTAGTGCCATCGCCTGCGATATCTTTAGTTTTGGAAGCTACTTCTTGAATTAAGCGAGCGCCAGCATTTTCTAAAGGGTCTTCCAGTTCGATTTCTCTGGCAACCGTGATACCATCGTTAACGATTTGGGGAGCTCCGAACTTCTTTTCCAATAAGACGTTCCGGCCTTTGGGCCCCAAGGTGATGCGGACAGCATCAGCCAGTTGATTGACACCGCGTTCTAGTGCCCGCCGAGATTTGTCGCTAAAGGCAATTATTTTGGTCATGCTTTGTTTCCATTCGCTTACATAGCAAATTTAGCACTCTCTGAGGCTGAGTGCTAAGTCAATGGGTTTTAGATTGTAGCGCGCCCCAACGGTGCGGGGTATTGGAGGGGCAAATTGGTGTCAACTTAAGTTCGCGTGCCCGCCAAGTCCGCTAGTGAGCACGCGAGTCCGACAGGGAATCAATTCCCTGTCTCATAGCCAAAGTCAGTTGAAACTGACTGAAGATTTGCGTCAAACCAATACATATCAACTAATTCTTCAGTCCTCTTTGAGAGGACTTTCGCTTTGAGGCAGGGGTTTCAACCCCTGTCGGACTATCGGTTTTACCTGATTGTTGACACCTATGGGCTCTTGGAGTGTCCTCAGATATCGTGTATCCACAGATATAATGTGGTTTGTAACATTTATTCTTCCTTCTTCCTTCTTCCTTCTTCCTTCTTCCTTCTTCCTTCTTGCTATGGCTCGTTATTCTCGACTGCAAAAATTAGGTGCTTATATGCGCCCCCACTGGAAACAGGCATCTTGGGGTGTTTTCTCGCTGTTAATTGTCAATGCTGTGGGCGTTTATATTCCCCTGCTGATTCGGAATGCAGTGGATACTCTGCAAGTTGCGACTAAATTTGACCAAGTTTTGAACTACGTGATGCTGATTCTGGTACTCGCCTCAATCATGTGGGTGATTCGGATGGTATCTCGGATTTTGCTGTTTGGCGTGGGGCGACAAGTCGAATTTGACCTCAAACAGCAAATATTTAATCATTTATTAACTCTAGAACCGTCTTATTTTGCTGCTAATACAGTAGGAGATTTGATTAATCGAGCTACTTCCGATTTGGACAATATTCGCCGCTTGGTAGGATTTGCGGTGCTGAGTTTGGCGAATACAGCCTTTGCTTATGCTTTGAGTTTGCCGGTGATGCTGGGGATTGATGTGCGGCTGACATTATTGGCGATCGCGGTTTATCCTTTAATGTTAGTTTTGGTGCAATTATTTAGCGACAAACTTCGCATCCAGCAGCTAACAGTGCAGGAAGAACTCTCAGCAATGAGCGATTTGATTCAAGAGGATATGAGCGGCATATCGGTAATTAAAATATATGCTCAAGAAGAAAACGAACGCCGAGCTTTTGGTGATTGCAACAAAAAATTGCTGGATGCCAATTTAACCTTAGCAAAAACCCGCAACTTTATTTTTCCGTTGCTGGGTGGTTTGGCAAGCGTCAGTTTGTTAGTGCTGCTGGCTGCTGGTGGTGGCTCAATTGCTAAGGGCGAAATTAGCGTTGGCGATTTTGTGGCTTTGCTGATTTATGTCGAACGTTTAGTATTTCCGACAGCGCTATTGGGTTTCACTATTACTGCTTATCAACGGGGAGAAGTTAGTGTCGATCGCATCGAAGCAATTTTGACTGTTGAACCCAAAATTTATGATAAGGCTGATGCACTGGAAATACCAGCTCCAGTCAGAGGTGAGATTGTAGCCCGCAACTTGAACTTTAACTATCCGGGCGCAAAAACACCAGCCCTTCACAATGTGAATTTTACCATTAAGCCGGGGGAAACGGTAGCAATTGTTGGGGCGATCGGCTCTGGAAAATCGACTTTAGCTAATGCGCTACCGCGACTGCTGGACATTGATGCAGGTGAATTGTTTGTAGACGGATTAGATATTACTGAGGTAAAATTGACAGAGTTGCGTGGTGCGATCGCCTATGTGCCCCAAGAAAGCTTTCTATTCGGTACTACCATCAAAAACAACATCCGCTACGGCAATCCTCTAGCCGAACAGCCCGAAATTGAACACGCAGCCAAACAAGCACAAATCCACCCAGAAATCCTCAACTTTCCCGATCAATACAAAACAGTCGTCGGCGAGCGCGGCATTACATTATCCGGCGGACAACGACAACGGACGGCGCTTGCTAGGGCTTTGTTAGTTGACGCTCCCGTGCTAATTTTAGATGACGCTCTTTCGAGTGTTGACAATCAGACAGCTAGCGACATTTTGAAAAATTTAGCAACTGGAACCGATCGCAAAACAGTCATTTTCATCTCCCATCAAATGTCAGCCGCTGCTGGTGCCGATCGCATTTTTGTCATGGAAAAGGGAGAAATTGTGCAAACAGGAACTCACAGAGAATTAGTAGGGCAAACAGGGCTTTATCAGTATTTGTGGAACCAGCAACAATTAGAGGAGTTATTGCATTAATTTGGGCATCGGGCATTGGGTAATTAATCTTCCTTCTTCTTTTGCCTTATAATAGTATCTGATCCACTCGAATCATCTCCGAATTATGCTAGCAGAAACCAACGCCACACTTTGGCCAAGCCTGATTACCGCCTCCGCATTATTACTCTACTTCATTGTCACAATCAACGTCGGTAGAGCTAGATTCAAATACAAAGTTTCTCCCCCGCAGGTAACAGGAAATCCTGACTTTGAGCGAGTGTTGCGAGTTCAGCAAAATAGTGTAGAGCAAATGATTCTATTTTTGCCATCGCTGTGGCTGTTCGCGCAATTTATCAGCCCAATTTGGGCCTCTGCGATCGGTGCAGTTTGGATAATTGGACGCATTTTGTTTGCTTGGGGATACTATCAAGCTGCTGAAAAAAGAGCCCTGGGATTTGGCATTAGTACCTTAGCTACTTTAATTTTGCTTGGCGGTTCGTTTACTGGCATCATCATGTCATTGCTGAAGATTTAAACAAAAGAGGAGACGGCAATGCCGTTTCCCTACTCGAAAATAATCCATAATTGATATCAAATGTCATAAATTTTAGGAGGAAATATGTCAGAAATAAACAAACCTGTATTTCAAATTAACCAGCAACTTTTTCAGCAACTAACTGAGTGGCAAGAAAAAATTGCACAAAAAGATGAATTAGCAAGTGAATCAGAAGACGAAAAACCCACTGAGGTAAAAAATCCGATCGCAAATCATGAAAAACCTGCTCAAAAAGATAACTCTTAGTTTGTCCCTCGCGATATTTTTGGGGTTCCCGGCGACTGCATCATCCCAATCGTTGACATCCAGCCAAATTCAGCAAATAAATAGCGGTTTGTTTCGCTCCAATTATCAAGATTGGTTTCTACAGGGAAATCGCCAACTCGAACAGGAAGTTAGAATTTTGTTGCAGCAGCTTTTAACTTCGGAAGGGGAGATTCTAGAGATTGATGAAAAATTGCGCTCAGAGCTTTGCCACAAAGAATTGCAAATATCAGCGCGCAATTTTGATACAATAAATGGCGATCGAATTGCCAGATTCAATACAAAAGTAAAAAACCTTTGTCAGCACTATTAAAATGAAACGGAGGTCAATATTCAAACTCTAGTTTTAACCGATAAAGAAACAATGGCTAAGTTGAAAATAGCCATGCTGGAATCTGAAACTGCTGCTCAACTGGCGGCGATTATCATTGACTACACTCATGAAGAAATGATGCTAGTTTTTAATGAGCTAGAATGGGAACAGCAAAATAGAATTAAAACTATATGGAATGATTAAACCGCGAAGGCGCTAAGAGCGCGAAGGAAGAACGGTATTTTCTTCTTTCTCTGACTTCGCGTCCTTTGCGCCTTCGCGGTTCATTTAATCTTACGAACTAACGGTTTCGAGGCACAATTGACGGAAATGATCGCCCCGTTCCTCGAAGTTTTGGTATTGATCGAAGCTAGCACAGGCTGGCGAAAGTAGCACAACTTTTGCATTATTTTGTTTAGCTAATTCTGCCGCTCTTGGGACTGCTTTTTCCATTGTTTCGACAATTTCCCAAGCGTTGTAATTTGCTTGTTTTAGCCGATCGCCAAACATACCCGCCGCATCTCCAATTAACAACACCGCAGCAGCTTTAGCCTTAATTGTATCAATCCAAGCGCCATCTTCACCTTCTTTCGGAGCACCACCTGCTATTAAAATCGCCGGGGCACTCACCGAAGCTAACCCGACTTGCGCGGCGTCATAATTAGTCGCCTTGCTGTCATTGATGAAATCTATGCCTTCCCAGGTGCGGATGTGTTCGAGGCGGTGCGAAACTCCGGGAAATTTTTCTATGGCTTGGGCGATCGCACTTTTATCGATTCCCGCCAAATTCGCCGCCGCCACCGCCATTAACAAGTTTTGCAAATTATGTTCTCCTACCATCCGCAGAGAATCAGCAGGCAGAATTTTCTCACTTTGAGCGATTACCCAACCGTCTTGAATGTAAGCTCCAAAAGCTACATTCCCCAACACTTCTTTTTCACCTTTCACACTCGTCCAACACGCATCCGGCCACATCTCAATTCCTTGCTGTCGCAAAACAGGATCGTCGCCGTTGATTACTTGCAATTCAGACTTTTTCAGCAAATGCGCTTTAATGTTGTAATAATTTTCTAGCGTTTTATGACGGCTGAGGTGATCTGGAGTCAAAGTTGTCAAAATGCCGATTCGGGGCCCAACAGATGGCGATGATTCTATCTGATAGCTGCTGATTTCAGCGATCGCCCAATCCGGCGGTTTTTCACCCAAAGCTAATTCGCACGCAGCATAACCAATATTGCCACAAGCGGGAGCATAAAGCCCGGCTTCTGCAAAAATCGCCGCAATTAAAGCAGTAGTTGTAGTTTTGCCGTTTGTGCCGGTAATTGCTACCCAAGGAGATTTGAGATAACGCCACGCCAGTTCCATTTCTCCGATTGTTTCAATCCCTAATTTTCTCGCCTGTACTAAGGCTGGAATGTCCCAGGGAACGCCCGGACTTACTACTACTAATTGTATAGATTTGTCAGGTTCAAAAGATTGACCTAACTCTACTTTAATGCCTTCGTTAGCGAGCTGTTGTTGCTGTTCGAGCAAATTTGGGGAAGATGAGCGATCGCTCAATGTTACTTCCCATCCTTGGCGTTTCAGCAGTCGGGCGGCGGCTATTCCTGATTTTCCTAATCCAATGATATGAGCGATCGGCATAACTTTGTATGTGTGATAGAGCGAATTTCCCTGGTTTTCTAAGTTTACATCCTAACCTTTTTGGGATTTTTGATGGCGACGCACCCTACAGCCAATAAAATCTAAGATCGATTAACGATCGCCCCAAAGTCAGCCAACACCCGCGCATGATTCCGCAACAACCCCAATAAATTCAACCGATTGCGCTTAATTTCCTGGTCAGCATCCATCACCAAAACGCTATCTGGGCCGTCGAAAAAGTTGCCAACAGTCGGAGCAATTTCAGTCAAACTATCTACCAATAGCTGGTAATTGCGAGTTTGCTTGGATAACTGAGTTTGTGGCACTAACTGCACTAAAGCGTCATAGAAAGCTTGTTCAGATGACTTTTGAAATAACTCTGGTTTTACCACAGTTTTCGGTTCCAATTCAACCTTATCCAAATCTCCTTGAGCCGCCAAGCGAGTTGAACGATTCACAGTTTCGTAAATCAGATCCAATGTTTTGTCATTGCGGATTTGCTGTAAGAAAAGCGCTCTTTCCAAAGCATCCAACAAATCTTGCAATGCCCGTTCCGTATATTCTGAGTCATTTTCTCCCAAAACTGCATTCACCAAATCGTAATCTACGTGCTTTTCTTCTTGCAGCAAAGTGCGAATTCTTTGCAGGAAAAAGTCATACAGTTGTGATAGTAATTCTGAACTTGTTTCCGGGCGAATCTCTGTAAATTCAGCAACACTTTCTGCGAGTAACTTGTGCAAATTTACTGGCAACTGAGCAGCCCAAATAATATTAACTATTGCATTGGCTGCGCGGCGCAAAGCGAAGGGATCGGAGGAACCAGTCGGCAACATTCCCAAGCCAAAGATGCTGACTAATGTATCTAATTTGTCTGAGATTCCAACAATTTGACCTGTGAGAGTTTGGGGCAAATTGTCGCCTGCACCTTTGGGTAAATAATGTTCAAAAATCGCTGTGGCTACTGCTTCCGATTCGCCACTCGCTAGGGCATATTTCTGTCCCATAATTCCTTGCATTTCGGGTAGTTCGTAAACCATTTGGGTTACGAGGTCGGCTTTGCAAAGCAAGGCTGCTCTTGCTATATGTAAGTTTTCTTCTGCTGTTACTTGCAGTTGATTGGCGATGAGACTGGCAATTTTGCATAGCCGATCGACTTTTGCGCGCACAGTCCCCAAATCTTCCTGAAAAGTCACTGTTTCCAGCTTGGGCAAATAATCCTCTAGAGGCTTTGCCAAGTCTGCTTTGTAGAAAAATTGACCATCTGCTAGTCTGGCGCGCACGACTCGTTCGTTTCCGGCGGCAATGATGGCTGATTTTGCTGGATCGCCGTTAGAAATTGTAATGAAGTAGGGCAGAAGTTCGGGGAATTCTGGGTGTTTGAGAATCGGAAAATACCGTTGATTTGTGACGATAATTGTGGTTATTACTTCCGGTGGTAGCATCAAAAATTCGTCGTCAAATTTGCCAACAACTGCGTTTGGCCATTCTACTAAATCGGTGACTTCTTCTAATAAATCATCGCTGATATCTGCGTAACCGCCTTGTTTTGTGGCGGCGGCTTCTACTTGGGCTTGAATTTGAGTTTTGCGCTGTTCGCGATCGACCTCAACGCAGGCAGCCCGCAGACACTCGACATAATCCTCGGCTTGGGGAATGGAAACCCCCCCCGTCCCCCCCTTGCTAAGGGGGGGTGTAAGAAGCGATTCCCCCTTGCTAAGGGGGGGTGTAAGAAGCGATTCCCCCTCCTTAACGGGGGGTGTAAGAAGTGATTCCCCTCCCTTAACGGGGGGTGTAGGGGGGGTGTGCAAGACGCGATGTCCTTGGGAAATTCGATCGCTCTTGACTGTATCTGAACCGCTGACTAATGTGATCGGGAGTACCGTATCATCAAGTAGTGCCACGAGCGATCGAATTGGGCGCGGAAACTTCAAATCTCCGTCAGCCCAGCGCATGAACCTCTTACCTTCCAATTTGGAAATCCACAGCGGCACAAGTTCAGCCAAAATATCCGCACTCATCCGCCCCGGAATCTTTTTCAGCACAAACACAAAATCGCCCTTATCTGTAGCGCGAATTTCCAAAGCATCCATTTCTACGCCCTGCTTTTTGGCAAAACCTTCCGCTGCTTTCGTCGGTTTCCCATCTTTAAAAGCCGAACTTGCCGGCGGCCCTTTCACCTCTTCTTCTCTGTCTAATTGCTGAACTGGCAGTCCTGTTACCAGAACGGCTAAACGTCGTGGAGTCGCGTATACATGAATTGATTCATTTGTCAAAAATTGTTCGGCAAGAGTCGTAGGTACGAGTCGCTGCCATTGCTGGGCGCTGTCACAGACAAAGGATGCGGGTAATTCTTCTGTACCGAGTTCTAATAAAAAGTTAGCCATATCGCACCGTAATCGAATTTTGCTTAGGGTAATTTCAAGGATAATTTATCCGATCGCGCTCTTATATCTCAAAAATACTCAAAAGTTGAGCATACCACGTAAAATCGGGGGTGAAAGACAATATTCTCAACAGCCCATGACTTTGGCCGAAAGACTAGCACAAGATTGGAAGTCTCGACTCGAAAAAGATTGCCCGGACGAAAATTCTAGCACTCGCCAGAGTGTCGTCCGCTGGCTGTTGGGAGGCACGCCAGATAGATTTGAAACTCTTACCCCAAATCAATTGTCGATCGCGACTGGGGCAATGGATTTTCTCTATCGAATTTTGATTTCTCGCTATCTGGGATTAGCACCAGAACAAGCTTACCGCAACTTAATCGGGCGGTTAGGCGGTTTGGTTGTACTACGACAAAAAATCCAAGCGTGGGTGTCCTTGAGTCGTGACAGACAGCGCAGTGTCGTAGATGTCTTGCAAGAAGTGATTCAGGAAATGCTCAATTCCGATCGATATCTCCAGCAGCAAGTCGCCTGGATTGCCGAATGTACCTCAGACAGACGCCTGCGAAATTCTTTGCTGCTAGCAAGTGTAGAAGAATATTGTCTGCGCCCAATCCGCAACCAGCCCCTGTTGGTGTACCGTTTTGTCAACTACCTGCGGCGTTCTCAGCGAGGTGGATTAACCCAAGTACCATCAGGCGACTGGGTGCGATTGGTGTCGGAACAAGTTCTTCTCAATGATAAAGACGAACCAGTCAGCCTGCTAGACGAACAGGCGATGTCTGATTATCAAGAAACTCAAGCCTGGGAAGAGAGACAAACTCAGCGGCAGATTGTCCAAGCCGAATTCGAGACTTATTTAGCAGCCCAAGTCGATCCGCTGGCCTCCCAATGGCTGCGGCTATACCTCCAAGGGCGTTCTCAGGAAGCCATAGCCGAAGCTTTGAATGTACCGATTAAGCAAATTTACCGCTTGCGGGAAAAAGTCAGCTACCACGCAATTCGGGTTTTTGCAGTCAAACAATCGCCGGAATTAGTTGCTAGCTGGCTGGAAACTTCCCTGAAAGAACACAGTTTGGGTTTAACTCCAGCCCAGTGGGAAAAATATTGGCAAAATCTCACTCCCGTTCAAAGGCAGTTGATAGAATCGCTGAAAGCAGGTAAAAGTGTAGAGGCGATCGCATCTGAACTGAAATTGAAAACTAATCAGGTCATCGGCGAGTGGAGTAAACTCTATTTAGTAGCTCAATCCCTCCGCAATGAGTGACCCTGAATCAGTTACTGGTAATTGCTAATTTTTAATTACTGTAGCATTTTGATTCTATGCTCGCTACAAATCATATCAATTACGGTGGCATCGGAATTATTAGAAATTAGGACACGGCAGAAATTAGGACACGGCAAAATTAGGACACGGCAAAATTAGGACACGGCAAAATTAGGACACGGCAAAATTAG
>NZ_JAKJHX010000112.1 GCF_021648855.1 Tychonema litorale BBK16
CGCGATCGCTTTTACTTTTGCCGATCGTACCTGAGAATGAAACAGCCCTGCCCCTAACCCCCCCTTGGTAAGGGGGGGGACAAGAGAAGATGGGGAAACTATCGATCGGTTTGGAACCCCCCCTAACCCCCCCTTGGTAAGGGGGGGGACAAGAGAAGATGAGAGTACAGAATTAGATGAAACTCTTACTCCCCCCTTAGCAAGGGGGGCTGGGGGGGTGCTTTCTCAACAATTACCAGAATTAGATGAAACTCTTACTCCCCCCTTAGCAAGGGGGGCTGGGGGGGTTCTTTCTCAACAGCTACGGGAAGCATTAGCAGCATCAGGAAAAGAGCGAATTCGAGACTTAGTAAAAAATCCCCTGAGATGTTCGCTGCTGTGTGGCACTTGGCAATCCTTAGATGGGGAATTGCCAGATACTAAGGCTAAGCTTTATCAGCGGTTTGTGACTACTTTATATCAGTGGAAAAAACCGCTATTGAATTGGATTCAGCAGCAGGAATTGAATGCGGCTTTGGGGAAATTGGCACTTTCTGGGATGTTAAATGAAACTGCGCGGTTTCAGTTGCGAGAAAGTGTGGGATATCGGGTGATGGGTGCATCGCAGTTTGAGTTGGCTTGTCGTTTGGGTTGGCTGAATTTAGTGGCGAGGGATGCGGAGACGCTGGAAGGGATTTATGCTTTTTACCATCCGACGTTTCAGGAATATTTTGCGGCGTTGGCGGTTGAGGATTGGCACTTTTTTTTGAATCATATTCCCCCGGAGGGCGGGCACGCACCATCCACCGCCCCTACGAGGGATGGGGTGTACCGGATTTTTGAGAAGCAGTGGAAGGAGGTTATTTTGCTGTGGTTGGGGCGTGAGGATGTAGGGAAGAATGAGAAGGAAGGGTTTATTAAGGCGTTGGTTGAGTTTGATGATGGGTGTGGTGATTTTTATAAATTTCGGGCGTATTTTCTAGCGGCTGCGGGGATTGCTGAGTTTAAGGATTGTAGTCTTGCTGATGGGATTGTGTCGCAGGTTATTAAGTGGGGGTTTGGTTATTTTGATGAGGAAAAACAGGAGTGGCAAACATTTATCGCTCCAATTGCACAGGGTTCAAGGGAGATACTGAAAGAGACGGATCGGGATCGGCAAAGCGCGATTTACCATTTAGTGAAGTTAATGCGTACTTCTCAGATTGATGAAGATACCCAGATAGAAGTAGTAAAAGAGTTAGCAGAAATAGGTGGATATAACCCAGTTGCTATCTCCGGTTTAGTGGAGTTGATTGGTACTTCTGAGGATGATAATACCTGGAGGAGTGCCATAGATAGCTTAGGAAAAATCGACAAAGATAACTCAGTTGCGATCTCAGCTTTAGTCGATTTAATCGGTACTTTTCAGGATAAAAATACCCAGAGGAGAGCGGCCGTAAGCTTAGGGAAAATATGCAAAGATAACGTAGTTGCGATCGCCACTTTAGTCGATTTAATCAGAAATTCAAATGATAACATTGCCCGGTGGCAAGCGGCAGATATCTTAGGGGAAATTATCAAAGGTAAACACTTCGTCCTCGCACTCTCAGGTTTGAAAGATTGTCTAAATTCCGAAGTCTACGAAAACGATTTTAATCGCTATAAAGATCGCTACCCAATTATCTGGGCCTGTGCCCAAAATATGACTTACCCAGAATTTTATCAAGCATGGCACACTCAACCCACCAATTCCCCAATACCCGATCGCAACCACCGACAAAATACAGATATCCCCACACTCCTCAAACAACTCCAACCCACCGATAAAACCTGCCCCGTTCCCCTCAACATTGGCGCCCTAGAAGGCGAAACCGATACAAGCGCGATCGCCCAAGAGCTCTGTACCCAACTATATCAAACAATCTTCCCCGCAGATACAGACATTCCCGCCATTCGCAACGCCCCCGAATTCAAGCGATTAATTCCCCAACTCAAAAGCCGCCTCCACAAACAGCACATCGCCTTAATTTTGCACTCCTGTCCCTGCGAAAATGCGCTTTCATCTTTCACCCGCAAACTCGCCGACACTCACATGGGAATTCACATCGCCTGGATTACCGATACACCGCTGGAATTGCCGTTAACAGGTTTTGCGGTGGATGGAGATGATTTGTTGGATGCAGTGCAGAATTGGATTGGAGGGATTTAAATAACCTCATGAATAGAACCCCTCTCCCTCGATCGAGAACTGTGCTAAAATTAAGAAGAGGCGAGCTTTGCAGGAAATTTAAATATGTTATTACCAACAATTAGCGAAGATACAATTTCCCTCGCACCAGGAGATGAACTCATTCTGCGATTTAGAACTTGGGAAGATTATGAAGCATTGCTAGCCCGTCGAGAAGATAAAGCTGGATTGAGAATTCGCTACAGCAGTAAAACGCAAGAAATTAGAATTATGTCTCCATTGCCCAGACACGGTAATCAAGCAGATTTATTAGCAGATTTGGTCAAGGCTTTACTCCGGCACATTGGGAAAGACTGGCAGTCTTTTACCCCAATTACTCTCAAGCGCATTAACCGACAAGGAATCGAACCAGATTATTGTTTTTACATCGACAATCGCGCAGATATTTTAGGAAAAGAGCGAATAGATTTAGAAACAGATCCACCCCCAGATTTAGCGATCGAAATCGATCTGACTTGCACGACTAAACCAGAAGATTATGAAGCGATCGCACCTTTAGAACTATGGGTTTACCGTCAAAGTCAATTGTCGATTTATCAGTTCGATTCACAGCAGTATCGAGAGTCTCAAATTAGTTGCTGGTTTCCCGGTTACGATCTCAAAACCTTAATTCCTCAATATTGCGATCGGGGCTGGCAGATTGGTTCTAGTGTGGCGGTGCGAGAGTTTGAAGAATTGTTGCGATCGCGATGAATACTGGAGAGTAAAAACGGGCGATCGTACTGGTGTTGACAGACAAAAATGTGCGATCGACAGATGCAAACCAATCCCTTCACCTACAATATTAATTCACAGACGCCATCACCGAGCATCCCCAAGACTCCCCCAAACCATGCCCAAGCCAAAAAAGACCCCCGCCAAAACCTACACCGAAATCAACCTCAGTGACCCCCAATACTACTTCAACCGAGAACAAAGCTGGCTAGAATTCAACAACCGCGTCCTCCACGAAGCCCTAGACCCCCGCACGCCCCTCCTGGAAAGACTCAAATTTCTCGCTATTTTTAGCTCAAACCTCGACGAATACTTCATGGTGCGAGTAGCAGCCCTCAAACAGCAAGTAGAAGCAAAAGTCAGCAAACTCACCTCCGATGGCAGCACCCCTCAACAACAGCTAGATGCCATTAGCAAACGACTTTTGCCAATGGTTTCCCAGCAACACTCCTATTTTGAGCAAACCCTACGGCCCAAACTAGCAGCCAGTGGCATCCACATTCTCGACTACATCGACCTCAATCAAGAACAGCGCACTTACCTACATCGCTACTTCAAAGAACAAGTATTTCCCGTACTCACACCCCTAGCCGTTGACCCCAGTCACCCATTCCCCTACCTTTCCAATCTCAGCCTGAATTTAGCCGTAATAGTCAGAGATCCCAACACGCGAGAAGAACTATTTGCCCGCATCAAAGTACCCCAAGTCTTGCCCAGGTTTTTGGTACTACCGGCAGATTTGCAATGGCAACAAAGAGGCAAATCTGCTGTCTGGACAGGAGTCTCCCTAGAACAGGTAATTGCTCACAATTTAGAGGCCCTATTTCCAGGGATGGACATTCAGGAATATCACCCCTTTCGCGTTACTCGCGATGCAGATTTGACCGTAGAAGAAGATGAGGCAGATGATTTGCTGTTGGCTATAGAACAGGAACTCCGTAAACGTCGGTTTGGAGGTTCTGCGGTACGCATGGAAATCCAAGCGATTATGCCACCTGCTCTGCGAGATATGCTCATGGACGAGTTGGTGCTCGGTGAGCAAGATGTTTACGTCGTGGAGGGGCTGCTAGGCCTCAAGGATTTGATGTCTTTCGTCGGACTGCCGGTGCCAGAACTGAAAGACTCGCCGTGGACTCCCGTAGTGCCGCCCCGTTTGCGGAACTCGGAACCGGGAAGGATGGACGAATCTATCGGCCATGCTGAGGAGAGTGAGGATATTTTCACCGCAATTCGACGGGGGGATATTATGCTGCACCATCCCTATCACTCCTTTGCCGCTACGGTGCAGCGGTTTGTGACTGAAGCGGCGCACGATCGCGCCGTGTTAGCCATTAAGATGACTTTATACCGCACTTCTGGTGATTCGCCGATCGTCAGTGCCTTAATTCAAGCAGCCGAAAATGGTATACAGGTAGCTGTTTTAGTAGAACTCAAAGCTAGATTCGACGAAGAAAATAATATTAATTGGGCTCGGAAGTTAGAACAGGCCGGAGTTCATGTAGTTTACGGTTTGGTGGGACTCAAGACACATACCAAGATTTTGATGGCGGTACGCCGGGAGGACGGGTGCATCCGCCGCTACGTCCACATCGGTACCGGAAATTACAATCCCAAAACAGCCGGACTGTATACGGATGTGGGTTTGTTGAGTTGTCGGGAGGATTTGGGTTCAGACTTGACAGATTTGTTTAATTATTTAACTGGCTATTCGCGGCAGGTATCTTATCGTAATTTATTGGTGGCACCGGTCAATATGCGCGATCGATTTTTGGCCCTCATCCGTCGCGAGTCCGAATTTTGTCGCTTGAATGCTGAAACTGGAAGCGGTAGCTGTGGCCGGATTGTCGCTAAAATGAATGCTTTAGTTGACCCTCAAATCATTGTTGCTTTGTACGAAGCTTCCCAAGCTGGAGTTAAAATTGATTTGATTATTCGGGGGATTTGCTGTTTGCGTCCCGGCGTTGAAGGTATTAGCGAAAATATCAAAGTTATCAGTATTATCGGTCGCTTCTTAGAGCATTCTCGGATGTTTTATTTTTTCAATGGTGGCGACGAGGAGGTTTATATTGGTTCTGCTGATTGGATGCAGCGCAATCTCACAAGGCGGGTTGAGGCGATAGTGCAGGTGGAAGACCCGACAATTGCGATGGAGTTGCAAGAAATTTTGGGGGTGATGTTGGCGGACAATCGCCAAGCTTGGGATTTGCAGTCTGGGGGTAACTATTCTCAGCGACGGCCACCTGTTAATTGCCCGGAAGTGAGTTCTCAGCAAATTTTGATGGATATGGTTTTGAATTAGTTATTGGGAATGGGGAATGGGGAATGGGGAATGGGGAATGGGGAATGGGGAATGGGGAATTGGTAATTGGTAATTGATAATTGGTAATTGGTTAACAGTTATTAGTTATCTGTCAACAGTCAACAGTCAACAGTCAACAGTCAACAATGCTCAATGCTCAATGCCCAATTCCCCATGCCCAATTCCCCATGCCCAATTCCCCATGCCAATTAATTAAAAGTGCGCTTGAATTCTTCTAACAAATCATCAATTTCTTCGATAGCCTGACTCACATCTATTCTCAGGGCTCCCAAATCTGACCTGTCTAATAGCCGTACTAGGGATTCCCGCTTAATCTCGATTTCTGCTACGCGCTCTTTGATTGTTTGTGCATCCATTGTTTTTTTCCTTATTTTCCATGAACGACTGACATTTCTTGTCTAATTATTATAGCAAAATCCGTATCAAAGATTGCAACGACTTTTAATCGGTTTAAATTTTTGTATTTTACAACAAAATCTTAAAGATTGCCTGCTATAGGAGATATTGAAGGAAGAATTTCATATAGCAACAAATTTGATATAAAATCAATTTTTGTCGGATATCAACGCAGAAAAGGGGGACGTTTGCTATCTGTGGACTTGTTTTTGATCATTTCAGCGAGAAATCGCTTCAGAGCTTTTTCGCGATTTTTCATGAAAGCAGCCCAAAATCCTGGTTGATATTCATCCATTGTCTTGGCTAGGGCCCAGACATCTATGGCTAAGATGTTATAAAGCCTTTCATCTTCGCGCTTAAGGGAGTTAATCTGCTCTAGAACCGATTTGTTGGCTCCAGGAGTTGATCTGTCTTCGTCTTTGATCATGTCTCAAAAATTGGTTAAAAGGGCAAGAGGGTCGATCGCAACCCCATTGGAACGAGCTAGTGTATATAATTTAATGATACTGTTGATTTCGATCGCCTTCTGAAACAAAATACACCTGATTAGCACCAATATTTATAGGTGTTGGCGACAAGTCCGGGATAATTATTTTGAATTTAGGGACAAGCTTTTGGGTGTGTTCCTGTCCCACACTCTTAAAGCTTAGCAGTTTTTGCAGGTATTTTGTCAAAAAATCTAAATGTATGCCAGACTTTTTGACCGATAATAATTAAAGTATATTACTGATTCCAGCTAACTACCTCACTGATATGTTACGTAAAATTTCTTTAGCAAGCTTAGCCTTAGTTGTTGGTTCTATTTTAGCAGTAGTCGGTTTCGCGGCTTACTTCACAGACCAACCGACTCTGAATCTGGCGGGTTTTTTCTATGGTATTCCGCTGTTGCTGGGGGGTTTGGCCCTGAAAGCTGCTGAACTCGAACCAGCGGATTTCACTGAACCGACTTCTCCTGAAGTTCTGCTGCTGAGAGAACACCAGGCCACAGATACTCAAAACCAAGTTCGCAAAGATGTCACCCGATTTCGCTACGGTCAACCAGCTCACTTGGATGATGCCCTGGAGCGCCTGGGTTTGGCACCCACAGACGAGGAAAGACCTGTGCTGCGAGGGTTGCGAGAAATTTCTGTGGATGGTTCCTATGGATTGATTCTAGAGTTTCATTCGCCCTTAATTGCGATCGAACTTTGGGAAGAAAAACAGGCAAAAATAGCTACGTTTTTCGGCCCTAATTTGCACGCAACAGTGACTCAAACTGGTGAAGACCAAATTGAATTGGCTTTAATTAAAAGTGAAGCAACTTAAAGTTGTCAGTTGTTGGTTGTTGGTTGCGGTGCCCTGCCCTTCGACTCCGCTCAGGAACCGCGTAGTCGAAGGTTCAGTTGTTCTAATAACCAATAACAACTAACCAATAACTAATAACCAATAACCTATTAAATCACGAGAGGGACAGATGGTTTCTTTAAACAGCAGAATAGGTATTATCGGCGCGGGAACATCAGGAGTGTATCTGGCAATTTTGCTGATTCAGCGAGGGTTTCAAGTTACTTTGTTTGAAAAAGCAGCCCATCCGCGTACTGATGGCTGTGGTATTCTGATTGTGCAAGCAGGGATGGAAGCACTGCATCAAGGAAACCATCAAGTCACCCAAAAAATCATCAACTCAGGCGATGCGGTGAAAGTATTCGAGTTTCGCAACCTGCGCGGCGGTGTGATCAATTCTGAACCTGTCACCTATGAAGAAAATGAACTTCCGGGAATGCTGATACACCGGAAAGCTATTCTAAAAGCACTCCTTGACGAGTTACCCCCTGAGTGTATTCGTTTTAATTCTGACTTATTATCGATCGCCCAAACTGAGCATAGCGCGATCGCACATTTTAAAGACGGCACTCAGTGGGAAGGCGACCTTTTAATTGGCGCAGATGGAATTCTCTCGAAAGTTCGTCAATTTATCGTTCCCAATGTAGAACTATTTTATTTAGGCGATATTGTGTGGCGAGGAATTGTCGAAGATAGTAGCTTTTGTCCAGAAGGAAATTTCTTTGTTTATGTAAGGGGGCGAGGAATCTATGCCAACTTCTTCCACATTGGTGGAGGTCGTACTCATTGGGGTTTCTTTATTGAAAAAGAGCGACAAGATTCAGAAGTCGGAAAACTCCAACCTCATGATATCACCATACCACCCCAAGAACTCGCAAAACTTCCAGAAGATGCGCGAAAAGTAATTGAATCAACACCTTTAGAAGATATTGTCTGTCGTTTTTCCTGCGACATTGACCCCTTACCAAAATTCTATGATGGTCGCGTTATCTTAATCGGTGATGCAGCCCATGCTAAAAGTTCCACACGCGCTAGAGGTATGACTTCCGGTTGGGAAGATGGACTGTCTTTAGCACAACATCTCACCGACAGTGCTAGCATTGCAGAAGCCCTGGCAAATTTTCAGACTGAAAGATTGCCGATTGTCCATGAATATCAACGCACTAGCCGTGAAATGAGTTTGAAAATAGGTCGTCGTTAGGAATAAAGAATAGGAGCAAATCCCGTGTCTGCAAATATATCTTACTCTCCCGATTTAGACAAAGTTCCTGAAATTTTTACCCGTCATCTTGGTACTTGGAAAGGTGAGTATATTAAGACTGATACTCGCGGACATTTTTCTCGCAGCTTCTTCGGAAATTTTACCATCTCGATTGAGGGAAGTCACTACCAACAGGTTAATAATTATGAATATTCAGATGGTTCTCGCCTCCAGCTAAATTTTGAAGGTGAATTTGAAAATCGGATTCTGAAATTGTATTCTAGCAGCTATTCGGACTTTTCGGCGATCGCGTGGGATGCCGGCCAGGAAGTTATTTGCTTTCGTGCTACCAAAACTCAGGATGACGCGGTGATTACCTTTGTGGAAACCATGACTTTACTAGCTGAAAATCATCGAGTCCGCAGCACTCAAGCTTTTAAAGATGGTGTATTTGATGGTATCTCATTTATCGAGGAAATTCGTTTGTTGACGGTTGACTGTTAACTGCGTCGCCCTGAACCCTTCGACTGCGTTTATCCTGAGCGTAGTCGAAGGGTTGACTGTTGTTATTAGTTGCTGATGCCCAATTCCCAATTCCCAATTCCCGATTCCCAATTCCCAATTCCCAATTCCCGATTCCCAATTCCCAATTCCCAATTCCCAATTCCCTATCCCCAACTATGTTTCTGCGGGAGTTCTATCCGAAATTGAGTGCCTTTACCGGGTTCGGAAAAACATTTCAATTTCCCTTTGTGCTGCTCGACAATTATGCCATAGCTGATAGAAAGTCCTAAGCTGCTGGCTTCCATCGCAGGTTTAGGAACAAAAAATGGGTCATAAAATTGTGTTTTCACCTCTTCGCTCATTACCATGCCATTGTCGGTAATCTCAATAGAAATCTGCTGATTAGCCAAAACCTGAGTACGAATCCAAATCACTGGTTTAAATTTGCTGATTTCCAACTCATTCAACTCTTGACTCGACTCTTCCAAAATATCGATCGCATAATTGATCATATTCAAAAAAGCTTGATTGAGTTGACCTGCATAACACTCAATCTGTGGTAAATTTCCGTAATCTTTGACCACTTTGATATCTCGCCTCCCTTCGCGAGCAGGTAAGCGGTGTTGTAATAGTAAAAGAGTATTTTCTAAGCCGTCAGAAACATCAAATAATTGCCAGCCCGATTGATCGTTGCGGGAAAATTCTTGTACTGACAAGATCATTTGCCGAATACGATCGCTCCCTGTTCGCATTGAATTCACGATTTTCAACAAATCATCAAGTACGAATTCCACATCCATATCCTGCTGTTTTTGCAGAATTTCCTGGCTGGGATTAACTAAGTGTTTTTGATACATTCGCAACAGTTCACTTAAATCACTGACGTAAGTTTGGACGTGAGTTAAATTACTGTAAATAAAAGTAATCGGATTGTTGATTTCGTGGGCAATTCCAGATACTAATTCTCCCAAATTAGACATCTTTTCACTTTCCAGAATCTGATGGCGCGACTGTTGCAATTTTTGCTGCGATCGATCTAACTGGGCCCTCAACTCGCGCGATCGCAAACCTGCACGTACTCTGCCCAATAATTCCTGCTTAACTATCGGTTTAAGCACAAAATCGTCAATCAAGACATCCAATTTCTCCGCATCAAACTGGGCTGATGTCATCAGCAGAATCACATAAATGGATTTTAATTCGCGATCGGCATTCAGCAACCGACACACCTCCAACCATTCGATTTTCGGGGAAGTCCCATCACAAATCAACAAGTCTGGGGACATTTGACGAGCCAAATCTAGCCCCGACTGAGGATCAGGGGCGACTCTCACTTGATGTCCCTCCCCCGATAGTAACTGTTGGATGACTTCAAAAGTCATAGTGTCCGCGATCGCCAAAATCTTTCCCATAACACTCGCTCCACAAATTACTTTTCAGGATACAACAGCTAGAATTATCCCTGTGTATTTAAAATTAAAATAATTAAACGTTACCAAAAATTACGAAAAACTGCCCGGAAACCCAAAAAAACTTTATTATTAATTAATAGTATCATCAATTAACCTTCTCGGTCAGCGCCTGAGAAATGCCAATTACCAACAACTCCTCAACTTTGATTCAATCCGAAACACTCGAACTATTAGAATGGTCGCGCTTGTGTCAGCACTTGGCTACCTTCGCGGCCACCAAACTTGGTGTCGCCGCCGCCCTCGATCTCGAAATCCCGCCAACTCAAGCTCAGACAGCAGAATTACTAGCCCAAACTCAGGAAGCTTATCAGTTAGATAACCGCCCTGGAAGTGCTTTGGCTTTTGAAGGAATCCAAGATATCGGTACTTCGTTGCAACGAGCTGAACTGCAAGGTTTGCTCAGTGGCGAAGAATTGTTGGCAATTGCTACCACCCTAGCGGGAGCAAGGCAATTGCGCCGAATCATTGACAGTCAGCCAGATGTGCCGACACTCAAGGAATTGGCGGCCCAATTGCGGACTTATCCCGAAATCGAACAAGAAATACATCGCTGTATAGACGATCGCGGTCAAGTAGCCGATCGCGCCACTCCTAAATTAGCAGGAATTAGAGTACAAATGCGAACGTTGCGCGATCGCATTTATCAAATCTTACAAGGAATATTGCAGCGACAATCCAACGCCGTCCAAGAACAAGTAATTACCCAAAGGAACTCGCGCTTTGTAATTCCCGTCAAAGCGCCTCAAAAAGATGCCATACCGGGCATTGTTCACGACTCCTCAGCCAGCGGTGCGACACTGTATGTAGAACCCCATAATACAGTCAATCTCAACAACCAAATGCGGCAATTTCTGAGACAAGAACAAGTCGAAGAAGAAGCAGTTCGCCGCGCTCTAACGGAGCAAGTCGCAGCAGTCAAACCGGACTTAGATAGATTAGTGGTTGTAGTTACAACTTTAGATTTAGCCACAGCTAAAGCGCGTTACGGCTTTTGGCTACAAGCAAATCCGCCGACATTTATTGAACTGGGAAACACAGAATTAACACCAAAAGATGGAGAAATAACAGAGGAGGAAAACCCAGAAAACAGCAAAGTAAAAATTCCCAACTTGCGATCGCAAATCACCCTGCGCCACTTGCGCCATCCCCTGTTAGTTTGGCAGCAGCAATACGAACAAGGTTTTGCAGTAGTGCCGATCGATTTAACCATCGCACCGCATATTCGTGTTGTCGCCATCACCGGCCCCAACACCGGCGGCAAAACTGTCACTCTCAAAACCTTGGGATTAGCAGCTTTAATGGCAAAAGCCGGAATGTTTGTAGCGGCCCGCGAACCTGTAGAATTGCCGTGGTTTGACAATATTTTAGCAGATATTGGTGACGAACAATCTTTGCAGCAAAGTTTGTCTACTTTTAGCGGTCATATTCGTCGTATCAGTCGCATTTTAGCAGTATTAAAAAAAGGAGGAGAAGAGAATTCAACACTCCCAATTCCTGATACTTCGCCGACTCTTAGACTTCCCTCAGAGGACTCAATTCCAGATACTTCCACAACTCTTCGACTTCGCTCAGAGGACTCAATTTCTGATACTTCGCCGACCCTTCGACTTCGCTCAGCAGACGCGGTTCCCGATGCCCCATTCCCGATGCCCGATGCCCGATTCCCAATTCCCAAATCTTTAGTTTTACTAGACGAAGTAGGAGCGGGAACAGACCCATCAGAAGGTAGTGCATTGGCGATCGCACTTTTGCAATACCTCGCCCAAAACTCCCTATTAACAGTGGCAACTACCCACTTTGGAGAACTCAAAGCCCTCAAATATCAAGACTCTCGTTTTGAAAATGCCTCAGTGGAATTTGACGACAGTTCCATGCAGCCCACCTATCGGTTACTGTGGGGAATTCCCGGACGTTCCAACGCCCTAAGCATTGCCAAAAGACTCGGTTTGCTAGCAGAAATAGTTGCAGAAGCTCAAACCTATGTTGGGGGTGCTTCTCAAGATGTCAATCAAGTAATTGCTGGACTCGAAGCCCAGCGGCGGAAACAGGAAACCAAAGCCAGAGAAGCAACTCAACTGTTGCAACAAACCGAACAACTGCACCGAGAAGTTTCTCAAAAAGCAACTGCTTTGAAAGAAAGAGAGAGAGAACTAAAAATAGCTCAGGAAGTGGCAGTAAATGAGGCAATAGGCACGGCAAAATCAGAAATTGCTCAAATCATTCGGCGCTTACAATCTGGCAATCAAACGGCTCAAAATGCTCAACAGGCGACGGAAACTTTAAATCAAATTTCCGCAAAACACCTGCCATCGAGGAAGGAACCGGCGAAACCGAAACCGGGTTTTATGCCAAAAGTGGGCGATCGCATCCGCATTCCCAGTGTGGGCCAAACCGCCGAAGTTCTTAGTAGCCCAGATGCTAATGAAGAATTGAGCGTCAGGTTTGGAATTATGAAAATGACTGTCAAACTGGCAGACATTGAATCTCTTGATGGTCAAAAACCTGAAACCAAAGCCCAATTAGCGAAAATAGCGGCTCAAGCACAAGCTACTGCTAAGGCAAAACAAGCTCAGTCGGAAGTTGCAAAACCAAATCCTGAAATCGCAATTCGGACTGCTAATAATACGATCGACTTGCGTGGTGCGAGAGTTTCCGATGGAGAAATTGAAGTAGACAGAGCACTTTCCAAAGCGGTGGAATACGGAGTGTTGTGGATAGTTCATGGCAAAGGTACGGGACAGTTGCGACGGGGAATTCACGAATTTCTGGACACTCATCCGCAGGTTTCTCGCTATGAGTTGGCTAGTCAAAAGGAAGGAGGTGGAGGTGTGACGATCGCATTTTTGAAGTAGTCAGGATTGAGGTGTTTCTGGTTGACTCGTAATTATTAGAAATTAGGAGACGGCTTGGCCTTAGTCCCTACAATTAATCTGGCGTAGGGACTAAGGCCAAGCCGTGTCCTCTATATCATTCCGGCGCAACCTGAATTTATATGATACAGCGGTTCCCGCTGTAATGCGATACACTTAATAAATCCTCAACATTTAAGAAATTGGTTTTTTAATTGTTGCTACTGTATCTCCTAAGAGCGGGAACCGCTGTATATTGATGAAGGCATTTTCGAGGAAGTTTTTGAATTTAACACTTAAGCGTGTTAGTAGCGACACTTGAGCGTGTGGGTAGTAGTGATCAGCTAGGAATTTAACGCTCTTCTGAACAGTTGTGGGTTCGATTGGCTTTTCATCCAAACCGAGATAAGTCAAGATATTGGAGCAACGTTCACTTTTTGAGGCATCATAAATCATTTCAAACAAAGGCTTTAAATAGGGTTTTAATTCATCTTGTGTTACCAGTTCTGATTTAATCATAGCTTCCAAAAGTTGAAGAGACTCAGCAAAACTTCTAAAATTATCTCGAATTGCTGCCTCTATCAATTTTGGTTCCTTTCTTCTGGGATAATCATTATTATTTTCCAATTCACGTTGATATTTAATCTGGGTTTCTCTTAATTTTTCATTGTAGTCTTTATTGTTTTCCAAAGCTTTATTTAGAGTTTCGTCATCAATATAAATAAACCGATTTGAAGGGTGAGAAGATGTGGGAAACAAATCAATTAACTGCGATTCGCTATTGAGCATTTTTCTAACATTGACTGTTTCCGATTTTTCTTCAAACGCCTTAATAGTTTGAGCGGCGAATTCTCGATATTTCCATTTTTGCTCACGCTTATAAGTCTTAGAGCCTAAGATGAAAGTAGCAGTACCAATAAATCCTCCTAAAACATTTCCAAACAGATCTTTTTCGTCAGTATTTTTTGCTGCTACACATCCGGTAGAATTACCTGTCGAAGGTTGAGCTAGAACCGGAGAGGCTACGCTGAGAGTTGCTAAAACGACGGCTAGTGCTAAAATTTTTCTGGATTTCATGGTAAAAGCTCTGTAGTTAATAGTCTAAACAAGGTTGAGGTTTGCAGGTGTTTTGCTTGCCTATGTTTAAACTTTAGGGAACATGAGCGATTACCAGGCAAGCTAGAGTGTCACTTTTTATGGATGGCTCTGATTTTTAGCACAAGTGTTTATGCTGCTGAGACTGTAAGCTTGATGTAAAAAGAGTTCTCCGTGTGGCACATCCCTCTCAGTAGGGGGCAATTTGTCAATTGTCACTGCTGTCTTTGCTGGAAGTGCGGTTTTTGGCGATCGCAACTCTGCCTTACCTCACACCAAAAGCGACATTTGTGTCGTTTTTGCTTTGGGGGGCGGTCGCCGCGCCCATCCAGCTCAAACCTAAGTCATCAGAAAGCGATGGCCTCCCCAGACAAACCCAAGTCATCAGATAGCTAGAATCTTTGGATTGAGATAAGTCCCGATCGCTCCAAAAGACTGATTGGATTTCGGTCACTCGGTGGCGTAGTATGGTTGAGGGGAAATTTTGGTTATGAGTTTATTTAGACCGTTAGCGCAGCCCTCGGAGAGGATCGCACTTGAAAACGCAACTTTCAACCGATAATTCCGTCTAGCAGTCAGGGCTACCGGAATTAAAGCTCATGGGTGTGGAGCAAAATTAACAGAGTTGTTTTTGCGATGCTGGCCACCAGCAACAGCACCAAATACTGTTTGAGATCCTGCCTGAACCTGTATTATTTCCTATGCTGAAGCTATGCGCTCGATCGTAAAGTCCTCCGCTCCCACAAACGAAACGGGTACATCTCCCAACTGGGAAGAATTGACCCAAAAAGCACCAGAACCTACCCAGTTGGACAACATTAAATCCCAACTGGATTTAGTGCTGTTAGCCCTAGAAGCACTAGCTGGAATTGGCTCGGATGCCATGCTCAAGGTGGCTGTCGAACTGAATTTAGAGTCAATGGTGGCCGATCGCGTGGCACTATGGCGACTACGCCAGTCTAACCCGCTACGGAAAGGCCAGGGGGGACGGAAAAAACTGGATGTGGAAGAAGCCCGATCGCTCGTTTTGATTAGCTGTCACTTAGCGAAACAGCACCAAGCCTTAATCCGTCGCGCCGTAGCACTGCTGGAACAAATGGCAGAGCAAAATCGCGAACCTCATACGGTGGCTTTGCTGGGAGATTATATTGACAGATTCAGCAATACCTATGCCGATCGCATGGAAGATGCAGAAAACTTATCCGGCGCACAATTAACTAATTTAGCCCTCAAACTATTGATCGATTTACTCTTCTACAGCAGTCCCGGTGGCCATCGTCGTCTCTGGTTGGCTCTGATCGATCGGGCTAAGAGTTAAGAGGAGACGGCAGTGCCGTGTCCCTACAATGGATCGCGGTAGGGAGACGGCAGTGCCGTATCCTCTATATCATTCCGGCGCAGCCGGAATTGATATTACTAAAAAAGCTCGTTGAGAATCACCCGAAATATCAAATAAAGCATAGCTCTTCCCTCTTCCCTCTTCCCTCTTCCCTCTTCCCTCTTCCTTCTTCCTTCTTCCTTCTTCCTTCTTCCTTCTTCCTTCTTCCTTCTTCCCTCTTTCTTTTATGGTTTTAAAACGGTACACCCCACCCACTTGCACGCTGGAAGTTACAGCTAAAAGTTCGCCTCTATCTCGCTGGGCGGGCAAACCCGTATTGAAATCTCTCAGTTTTGAACTGCGACTTGATGATCCACGGTTGCCAGATACCCAGCATATTACTCTAAAGGGCGATCGACCCCAACTAGAATCCCTCCACGAAGCAGTCAACTCCTACATTCAAAATTTTCTTGGCGAATCTAGCCCCTGGGAAACCAGCCCAACCTCCGAAATTAGCCATACCATTTCAGAGAAAGACTCACCCCCGGCAGCCCGCAGCGCCGTCATGTTAGACGCAGCAGTTAACCCCTATGATCTCAGAAATTCGGGTCCTAAAACTGCTGATATTCCAGTACCCCCCCACTTAGAACCCCGTGGACTCCTCGCCCACAACTTATTTTTAGGCTCTTTGACAGTCCCAGAATCTGCGTCAGTAGTACCCCTTAGCACCGTGCAACTGTTTGATTTAGCCACCGCCTTAGACGAATACAGCAGCGAAGTGATGGCACTTCCGAGCCTTGGTCGATCGCCCAAACGCTCCCAGCCCGTACCTTGGCTGCAAGTCGCAGCAATGGTTGTAGCCAGTGTTGGTTTGACCACAGGTGCGATCAAAATGCTTCAGGTGAGGCAATCCCAAGTCGCCTCAGCCCCCACCAGTGCAGCATCCAGCCCATCAGCACAGCAAAATGTCGCGATCGGGGTCTCTCCCAGTCCATCACTAACATCTCCAACACCAACACCCTCCGCAACACCATCACTGCCACCCCTACCACCTCTACCACCCCCGCCCATCAGCAGTAGCCCATCCTCCAGTCCCAGTTTGCCCCCCATCGCTATATCTTCAACTCCTGCGACGACTGACAAACCCAGCCCCATCCAGCAGCCACCCCTCTTATTTCCAGCCAACAGCACCGCACCCAATAGCGCACCGAATTCCCAAGGGCAAGTAATCACCATTCCCGCACCCGCAGAACTACCAATTTCTGCACCTTCACAGCTTCCTCCAGGGTTGAATGTAGTCCCCCCAGTGCCACCAAGACTAGGCCCGCTCGCAGCGCCACCTCTGCCACCTTCCTTATCAGCCCAGTTCCCGATTCCGCAACAACCATCAGCCCTGAGTCGCATTCCCGCGATCGCATCTTCCGCAAATACCGAACTCCCAGCCCTTAAGGATACTCAACCGAAAGCCGAGTCAGACGAAAACCAACAGGCGAGTGAGAACCAAGGAAATCGCACTTTATTTAATACAGTCCCTCAAGTTGCTGAAGCTAAAACTTACTTTGAGGAACGGTGGAAACCTACCGAAGGTATGCAAGAAACCTTGGAATACAGTTTGCAAATAGATGAAACAGGTTCTATCCAAAACATTCTCCCAATGGGAAAGGCAGCGGGAGATTATATCGATCGCACTAATATGCCTTTAGTCGGTGAACCTTTTGTTTCTGCTGTATCCAATGGAAAACCCCCCAGAATTCGAGTTGTTCTCAGACCAAATGGTCGAGTACAAACTTTTTTGGAAGAAAGTGAGTGAACCAATACTAGGGAATTGGGCATTGGGCATCGGGCATTGGGCATTGGGCATTGGGCATCGTACACTGAGCGTAGTCGAAGAACCTTCTTCCTTCTTCCTTCTTCCTTCCTTCTTCCTTCCTTCTAACTTTTCTTGCGATCGCAAATCTCTCCAATCAAATAGAAGACAACAATTCCGGCAAAACTAAATAGAAAATCCTCAATACTAGCAGTACGATTTGGTAAAATTGCTTGTAGCATTTCTTCCGCAGCAGTGAAAACAGTGAAAATTGCCGGCCCGAAGGGAATTGGATAATTTAAGATATTAACCATGCGTTTGCTAGTCGCCCTATGACACAGGAAAGATGCAATTCCATACAAAACAAAGTGTCCGACTTTATCATAAGGCGGACGGGCTAGAGAAAAATTGACTAATATCCCCAAATCTGCTACCAGCATGATGCTGAGAATAATTACCAAGTAGACAAAACAGGCAATAATCCAGAATTTTTTAGATAAAGTCATAGTGATTATAATGAAAAAAAAATGAATAACAAATAAATCGATAAAAGAGCGATCGCTCTTAACGGTCGCCCAAATCACATATAGCAATCCTAAATCATTTGTGAATTTCTTACTCCCTCCCCTTGGTAAGGGG
>NZ_JAKJHX010000113.1 GCF_021648855.1 Tychonema litorale BBK16
TAATCTGAAGGTTCCCGCAGCAAAACCGTCCGTGAATGTGAGACATCTTTTATCGGTGGAAAGCGCCCAGCCTGATGTTTTGTAT
The DNA here is from genome assembly GCF_021648855.1 of Tychonema litorale BBK16. Lineage (GTDB taxonomy): Bacteria > Cyanobacteriota > Cyanobacteriia > Cyanobacteriales > Microcoleaceae > Microcoleus. The sequence goes on from NZ_JAKJHX010000113.1 coordinate 86, forward strand.
TCTACGGAACGAGTGTACTTTTTGAATTGCGGATATCCTTTTTTTCCTGGTTTCTTAGCTTTGCAATTAGAGAAGAAACGTTGAATAGCAAAAATGGCACGTTCTGCCGAAGCTTGACGTGCCATTGAGTTAAGTTTTCGGGCCCATTCAAACTCATGAGCCATGATGGCGCATTGTTTGTAGAGGTCGGAAAGTTTAACTCTGGAATTGTCGATCCAGTATCTGAGAGCTTTGTTTCGGACAAACTGAGCTGTGCGAATCATTTCATCTATGACCCGGTATTGCTGTGGTTTGCCTTTTAACTTAAACTCTAGTACAATCATGGCATAATTCTATCACTTTTACGATTAGGTGTTTCTATAAATCGATTATTTCAAGAATCTTTACACTCGAATTAAAGCCGGCCACTGAAGAAGGGGCTTTAGACCCAGTTTTTTGGTAAGATAGTTAAACTACTCCTCCAAGATAAATCTATTTCTCCTGGTAGAGCCGGCAAACTTGTTAACATTTGTAAAATAAGCAAAATATCCCATCCCCAGAGCTTCATCTATGCAAACGTATGATGTGATTATCATTGGAGCAGGCCACAACGGACTGGTCTGCGCCTCTTATCTCCTCAAAGCCGGATATACCGTCCTTCTGTTAGAAAAACGTTCAGTTCCCGGCGGCGCCGCAACTACCGAAGCTGCGATTCCCGAATTGCCGGATTTTAAATTCAACCTGTGCGCGATCGACCACGAATTCATCCATTTAGGGCCAGTTGTAGAAGAATTAGAACTGGAAAAATACGGTTTAGAATATCTTTACTGCGATCCGGTTGCCTTTTGTCCGCATCCAGACGGCAAATATTTCTTAGCCCACAAATCCGTAGAAAAAACTTGTGCTGAAATTGCCCGCTACAGCGAGCGCGATGCTAAAAAATATGCCGAATATACAGACTTTTGGCAGCGCGCTTTAGGTGCAATGGTTCCGATGTTCAACGCGCCACCAAAATCCATCATAGATATTTTGGGCAACTACGATATTTCAAACATCAAAGATTTATTGTCAGTCATCGGTTCTCCTGACAAAACGCTGGACTTTATCCGCACGATGCTCAACAGCGCTGAAGACATTCTCAACGAGTGGTTTGACGAAGAATTTATCAAAGCACCCCTAGCAAGATTAGCCTCAGAACTCGGCGCGCCTCCTTCGCAAAAAACCCTTGCTGTAGGCGCAATTATGCTGGCAATGAGACATAATCCCGGCATGGCCAGACCGCGCGGTGGGACGGGTGCATTAGTACAAGCCCTGGTCAATTTAGTGAAGACCTATGCGGGTGTAATACTTACAGACCAGCACGTTGAGAAAATATTAGTTGATGGCGGGCGCGCTGTCGGTGTTCGAGTTGCAGGCGGCACGGAATATCGAGCTACCAAAGGTGTCATTTCTAATATTGATGCGAAGCGTTTGTTTCTGCATTTAATGGATGACAGCGATGTCGATGCTGCTGACCCGAATTTGCGGGAAAGATTGGAGCGCAAAATTGTTAACAACAACGAAACTATTCTCAAAATAGATTTAGCTCTGAATGAAGTACCGAAGTTCGATCGCTGGAACCACCGAGACGAATATTTAATCGGTTCTGTTTTAATTGCCGACTCGGTAAAACACGTCGAAATTGCTCACAGCGAGCCTTCAATCGGCCGAATTCCTGACTCCGACCCCTCGATGTATGTGGTGTTTCCGACGGTACTAGACCCGTCAATGGCTCCTCCGGGACATCATACGGCTTGGATTGAATTTTTTGCTCCTTACCAGATCGAAAATGCTGAAGGAACCGGCCAGCACGGTACGGGTTGGACGGATGAGTTGAAAAACAAAGTTGCCGATCGCTGCATTGATAAATTAGCAGAATACGCGCCCAATATCAAGAATTCAATTATCGGCCGCCGCGTGGAAAGTCCGGCGGAATTGGGAGAGCGTTTGGGCGCTTTGAAGGGGAATTATTACCACGTTGACATGACGCTGGATCAGATGATATTTTTCCGTCCTTTACCGGAGTTGGCGAATTACAAAACGCCGATCGAGGGTTTGTTTCTCACGGGTGCGGGCACACATCCGGGCGGCTCTATTTCGGGGATGCCGGGACGCAATACGGCTCGCGTTTTCATGCACGCGCAGCAGCCTTTCGCGCAGACTTTGGCGGATGCGGCTAATTCTTTGAAATCGACGGCTAAGTCGGTATTTCGGAGTAATGAGAAGTAAGGTTTTTAGCAACCGCAGATGAGGGCGGATAAACGCAGATGAATTACATCTGCGTTTGTTTATATTAATTTATTCAGTTGTCAGCTTATCCATAATTTTTGCACCTCCCTAAATTTTAGTGCTTCCAGCCTAGGTTATTATGAGTTATCACAAATTCATCCTTTGTGCAGATGCAAGTTATGCCTGAAAACATGGAAACTAATCTTAGCGTTAACCTTTTTTGAGCGATGGCAAACCGAGTTTTGATTGTCGGTGGACGTGGACGAATTGGCAGCAGCGTTGCTCAAGACCTTGTTACCCATACCGACGCAGAAATTACCGTCACCGGACGCAACTCTGAAGCCTCTATTGGGCCGGGATTGCCGCCGGATCGGGTGCAGTACCAAACTTTTGATTTAGCGGACAGTGCAGCCCTGCAAAAAGCAGTTTCACAATCGAATCTTGTTGTTCACTGTGCGGGGCCTTTTCACTACCGAGATGCTGGCGTGCTGAAAACTTGCATAGAAGAGGGTGTTAATTATACTGATGTCAGCGACAGCCGCATTTTTACTCGCCGGGCTTTAGAATTGCGCGAAACTGCTAAAAATGCCGGAATTACTGCTATTATTAATACGGGTATTTTCCCCGGAATTTCTAACAGCATGGTGCGCCGAGATGTGGAACAATTAGATGAAGCAGAACACATCCATTTGAGTTATGTGGTGGGAGGTTCTGGCGGTGCTGGCGTTACTGTTATGAGAACTACTTTTTTAGGTTTGCAAACGCCTTTTGAGGTTTGGGAAGACGGTAATTGGCAGCAAGTAAAACCATACAGCGATCGCGAAACAATACAATTTCCGGCGCCCTACGGCAACACAGGGGTTTACTGGTTCGATATGCCCGAAGCAATCACTTTGCCCGAAACTTTCCCCGTCAAATCAGTTGTGACTAAATTCGGCACATCTCCTGACCTTTACAATCACCTTACTTGGTTTGTCGCCAAGTATTGGCCGGCTAGCTGGCTCAGAAATAACTCCGTGATTGAATTTCTCTCCTATGTTAGTTATGGGATGACCAGTGTTAGCAATAATTTTAGTGGTGTTGGCGTGGCGGTGCGATCGCAAGTGACCGGTCTCAAAGATGGCCAACCAGCTCAAGTTTGCTCGATCGCCCTACACGAAAATGCTGCTGTCGCCACGGGCATCGGTACTGGCAGCATCGCTCAATTAATCTTAGAAGGCAAACTGACCAAACCAGGCGTTTGGTCGGTAGAACAGGCTCTTTCGACAGAGCTCTTTGAACGATCGATGCAGAGTCGCAACCTCAAAATCGATCAATTTTGATGCCCTTAATCTATCTTCAGGTAGAAGTCTGTATAGCAATCAGGGTCTTAGGATAACTCATAGCACAATAAATAGCCATTAAAATTACAAGGAGAAACTGACATGAAGCGGGTTTTAAAAGCTTTGGGAAAAACATTGAGTCAAAGCATTTTGCTGGCCTGTCTGCTGGCTTTAATTGGTTTAGCTGTAGTACCGAATCAGCCTGTTTACGCAGCAAGTATATATAGCAGTCAGACTCAAAAGGAAGCTAAAATTACTGACCCAGCAGAAAGTTTCGAGGATTTGAATCCTCAAGCAGCTTATGATGACATAGTGAAAACTGCTCAGAATCCTGCCAAGGTAGAGAAGGTTTACGAAGAAAGTTTAGATGAGTACAAAGCAGAGCATCCACAAGAAAGTATAGTGGAAAAAGCGGAAGAATTGATTGAAAAGGTCACGGGTAAGGAATAAATTGAGATGACGAGGGGAGAAGGGGAGTCGGAGGGATGACTGATATCAATTCCATTCTTCATCGGAATTATATAAACAGAGGACACGGCAGTGCCGTGTCCCTACCAGGATCAATGGGATGACTGATATCAATTCCATTCTTCATCGGAATTATATAAACAAAGGACACGGCAGTGCCGTGTCCCTACCACGATCAATTGTAGGGACACGGCATTGCCGTGTCCTCTTCTTCTTCTTCCTTCGGATAGAGTTAGCAACTTCATCCTGAAGGAAGATGAATTAATAGCAATTAGTCAAGTAAGTTTAGTGTTAGTTAAAGTTACTGAAAAAGGCAAAGAAGATCATGGCAAATAACGAACAATCCATGAAGGAAGTTGATGCCAACCTAGACCCAATTTCCGGGGAAACGGGAGCGCATCCAGTGGGAACTGGTATCGGTGCAGCGGGTGCGGGTGCTGCTGGTGCTGCGATCGGCGGGGCGATCGGGGGGCCGGTGGGTGCTGTGGTAGGCGCTGTTGTGGGCGCGTTTAGTGGTGGTTTGGCGGGCAAAAGTGTCGCAGAGGCGATCGACCCTACGGTAGAAAATGCTTACTGGCAAAACAACTACAGCGATCGACCTTATGTTGAGACGGATACAAGTTATGAAGACTATCAGCCTGCATACCGCACTGGCTATGAGGGATATAGCCGCTATTCGGGTACTGGTAAGAGTTTTAATGAGCTTGAAAATGATTTGCAGCGCGACTACGAAAACAATCGCGGTAAGTCTAATGTGCAGTGGGCAAAAGCCAAGCACGCCACACGAGATGCTTGGGATCGGGTTGAACGTGCTCTTCCTGGAGATATAGACAAAGATGGCCGCTAAGGGCGATCGAGTATTTCGGTTGTTTTGTTGAGATCGGGCATTATTTTCAACACAAGTTTAGCGAAATTATTCGGGTTTTAAACCTCTCTCTGTTTCGGGGAGGGGTGTTTTTAAGCTTAGTTAAAAGTTTTTTAGGATCGGCATTAATATTAGACATCTAGGCCGTAAGATTGAATGAACCGCGAAGACGCGAAGAACGCGAAGGAAGAGAAAGAAGAGAAAGAAGAGTTTGAAATTAAGCCTTTTTTGCACGATTAGCCTTAGAATTAAACTAATTCAGGACTTATCGTTCAAAATAGGTATAACTTGTGCAACAACTATTGGTACAAGCTTGGGATCTCAAGCAAAATTTAATTAACTTTGTACTGGAATCTGAGGGAGAATTGGCGGTAGCTTTGGAAGCTTATGTGGCCGATCGCTCTTCACGCGAACGGTATGATATTGCTCACCAAAATCAAATAGTTGACAGTTTTACTGTTGAGGGCAAAGTTGGAACTAAAACTCCGATCGCCCTTTTTGTCGAAAGTCAGTCAGATTTAACCGATCGCGATCGCAACTTACTAGAAAGTTGGCAGCACAGAAGTTTCACAGGCTTGTTTGAAATTAGTCAAATTTCCCCCGATAGCTGGGATTTGATGAACTGGTTGACGGCTAAGCACTACACCGTCAAACCTAACAGTCCTAATTTGCTGCAAGAAATGTCTCGCTTTAAGCTAGGAGAGATTTTGCTAACTCGGATTGCTCCTCTGACTGATAGCTGCTGGATACTATCGGGGCCACCAATACCGATGGGGAAATTGGGTAAGCCGAAATTGGCAGTTGCGATCGGCAATTTTAAACAAAATTACAAAAAGTCTCTGTACAGTGATGCACCGGAATTGTTAGAGCAAGCTTGGCATTCGGTAGAACAGTATCATGTGGATTTTACTGAATTTTTTGGCAGTGATGAATTGACTCTATCGGGATATCATCTGAATAAACAACTGGCAGAATTTCAGGAATTCATCACTAAAAAACGCTTAGCCGATCTGGGCTTTGATGAAACTAAATCTCTCGCCGAGATAGTTGAAGATGCGGGAGTCGATCGAGAAGAAGTGAAAGCAGCAGCAATTGCAGCCAGCGGTGCTGATGCCAAAATAGTTGAAGTTGCGATCGACAGTAACTCAAAAATGGTAACGCCAAAAGTCGAATTGCCCGATCGCTTTAAGAAAGCCTCTGAGGTGACAGCACTTTCTCATCCGCGCTGGGGTCAAACGTTTTTGTCTACCTACACTCAATTCACCGCAATGCTAGCAGCCGCAGACTTTGTCAGCATTCCCGGTGGCGAGCAACTGGTTCGCAACTATTTAGAAGATGCGGCAATTAATGCCTGGATTTGGCAGCGCTTAGCTAAAGTTGACCCAGCAAAGTTGGAAAAAGTGTTGCAAACTGTGTTAAGGCGAACAGATTTTCAGCTCGATCGCGATTTGAGTCCGTTGCTGCAAGAATTCAAAAAACCCTTAGAGCCGGAATTGCCAGAAATAGCAAGTGTTCCACAGCACCTGCATAACTTATTTCAGGAAGCTTTAGGCGAAGTGAATAAGTCAAAATCCAAGCCGCAGGAGAGAAATAAAACCTCTAAGGGCTTTAAATCTTGAGGTTAGGAACAGGTAAAAAAGCCTGTTCCTAATTTGTCTACTGGCATCACAATCTCTGCACTTTTCCGTAAAATTACTTAGTCTATCCAGTCTAAAATCTCAAGTGGAATTATTATCCATCTGTATCATCACTGAAGAATTGACATCAAAATTACACTTCTACCGCTCAAGTTTAAGATTTATTCCTTTAGACCTTGATACAAATAAGGTGTTATGATAGTACAAATAAAAAAATCATCCTTATTAGTTTGAGCGGTAACCACAATGATGCAAAATGTCTTGAAAAACTTGCAGGAATTGCATGGACATATTGATCAGCTACCTGTAGATCAACAGGCAATTTTAACAACCAATGTCGATCAGTTGTCGGCATCTTTAGCAGAATTGGCTGCGGAGTTTGAGTTTGTTTTGTTGTCAAAACAAACCAAAATAAAGTTAGAAAAACTTAACCATAATTTAGGTACTATAATTGCCGAGCAATCTGCTAAAATTAGATATTTAGAGCAGCAGTTAGAGCAAAGTCAGATGCTCTATAAAAGAGTGACTCAGGCACTGACAAAAGGGGAAGCCCGACTGCAAACTCTCCAGCGAAATTCTTCCGACTTGATGACAATTCTTCAAGCAGACGGACGGATTCGAGACGAAAATGCGATCGTAGCAGAGCGGATGTTCGGCTACCACTCCGAACAAAGAATTGGCAAATTGCCAGACGATTTGATCCACCCAGACGATGTACCTGTTTGGCAAGCATATTTGGCAAAATTACTCAAACAGCCAGGGATTGCACCGCCTGTAGAATATCGCAAACTCCACGCTAGCGGTTATTGGGTGTATTTAGAAGTCATGGGTAACAATTTACTCCACGATTCCAGTATTAATGGTATAGTCATCAATTCTCGCGACATCACAGATCGCAAAGTCTCAGCAACAGCTTTGGAAAAATCGCAACAGCAAATCGTTAATATCTTAGAAAAGATTACCGATGGTTTTTTCACCCTAAACTCTAATTGGCAGTTTACTTACGTCAACCAGAAAGCAGAGCAGTGTTGGCAAAGAGAGCGTCAAGAACTTATAGGTAAAAAGATCTGGCACGAATTTCCCGAAATAGCAAAAACGAGTTTTTTTAAGCAGTTTCACAAATCGGTATTTGAGAAAGCTAATCTTAAATTTGAAAGCTATTATCCGCCACTAAACTCTTGGTTTGAAGTCGAAACTTATCCATCAGATGAGGGTTTATCGGTATTTTTTCAAAATATAACCGATCGCAAAAATGCCGAAAACGCTTTGCGAGCATCAGAATCGCGCTACCGCATTTTATCGCAAATTACCTCGGATTTTGCCTATTCTTTTAAAGTATTGCCTGACAATACCTGGGTTTGCGAGTGGATGACTGAAGCTTTTACTAATATTACGGGTTACACTCCAAAAGAAATCGCAACTTCCGGCAGTTTACAATTCGAGTGTATTCATCCAGACGACGTAGAAATGTTGTTGGAACAAATGCAGCTTCGTTCATCTAGCCGCAAGGAAGTCAGCGAGTATCGAATTATCACAAAATCCGGTGAAATCCGCTGGCTATGGGATTGTCGGCAAGTTGTGTGGGATGAAGTCGAGAACCGCGCTATCGGCATTTACGGTGCTTGTCAAGATATCACACAACACAAGTTGGTACAAGCTAAATTGTGCGAGACTAATCAAGTTTTACAAGGCTTAATTAAAGCTTTGCCCCTGGCAGTTGTCGGGATTGATACTAATGCTTTGGTAACCATCTGGAATGAGGCAGCGGAGCGAGTTTTTGGCTGGAAGGAGTCTGAGGTTGTGGGGAAGATTTTGCCGATCGTTCCTAGTGATAAAAATGTAGATTTTTATACTATGTTTCATTCGGAATTGGCAGGGGAACCCCAAGTTGCTAAGAAATGTCAGCGACGGCGGAAAGAGGGTTCATCAATTGATGTCTGTATATGGACTTCACCGATTCGAGATGCTGAAGGTTTGATTTCTGGCACTATCAAAATATTTTCGGAGATTTCAAAAGCAAAAGAAAAGCAGAAAAATATAGATGTGTTGCCATCCCGCAGAGATGCACTAGAGCCATTTTGGGCACGTTATGTCCACATTCCTGAGATCATGAAAAAAAATTAAATCATGCTAAATCCTAGATAGAGGACACGGTAGTGCCGTGCCGCGATTAATTGTAGGGAAACGGCACTGCCGTGTCCTGGTTATCGGTAATATATTAATTCCGGTGTAACCCGAATTGATATAAGTTAAAATAAACAGATTATACTTAGCAAACCTTTTTAAATCACATTGTGAAAAGCAAATCACTTCCTTCATCACTGACAGTCAAGCTGGGCAAATTTGTTTGGACATCAATGTGGCAGTTGATGATGTCAAAACTAGCACCGCCCGATCGCACGGGAGCATACATTCGCCCCAGCAGCAGTTTCCGCAATTTTGTCAGCACAGCACCAGAAAACCCTTACCAGCCCGCTACGGCACGATATCGCCTGTTTGTAGGCAAGGGATGCCCTTGGGCGCACCGCACTCTCGTGACGAGAGCGCTCAAAGGGCTGGAAGATGTGATATCTGTGTCGGTTGTGTATCCTTCGGAAGGGGGACTTTGGGTGATGGAGTCGGAGACTTTTGGCTGCAATACGATGCGGGAACTTTATCAGTTGGCTTTACCGGGCTATCAGGGGCGATGTACGGTGCCGGTGTTGTGGGATGACTCCAAAAAGGTGATCGTCAATAATGAGAGTTCCGAAATTATTGTCATGCTAAACTCGGAGTTTAACGAGTTTGCTGGCAATCCTGAAATGGATCTTTATCCTGTGGATTTGCGATCGCAAATTGACGAGTGGAATGAGAAGATTTATCAATCGGTGAATAACGGTGTTTATCGCTGCGGTTTCGCCCAATCTCAGGCGGCGTATGACTCGGCTTGTAGTGAATTGTTTGGTGTTTTAGACGAAATTGATCGATCGCTATTAATGAGTCGTTATCTTTGTGGCGATCGGGTAACGTTAGCAGATGTGCGACTATTTACCACCCTATTCCGTTTTGATGCAGTTTACTACAGTTTGTTCAAATGCAACCTGCGCCGCATTCAGGATTACGAGCATTTGGGAGCTTATCTACGCGATTTGTACCAGTTACCGGGAGTTACTGGCACTTGTGATTTGGAGGCTGTGAAGCGCGATTATTACGGCAATTTGTTCCCGCTAAATCCGGGCTGTATTATCCCGACTGGGCCCGATGTGGGGAGTTTACTTAAACCTCACGATCGCGAAGGGCTCATATCAATTCCGGTTGCGCCGGAATGATATAAAGGACACGTCAGTGCCGTTTTCCTACCAAATATTAACTGAGAAATGCTATGCGATCGCCTACTTTTAACCCTAATTCCGCAGCCCTTCCTCCTCTGAGTTCCATCACTCCATCAACAGGAACATCCGGGCCGTAGTTAGGGCAGTTTTCAGTTAAACACGGTGGCACATTCGGAATTATTGCCTGCACTACGCCTTCTCGCAGAAAAATCATATCGAGTTCAATCAATACATTCCTCATCCAAAAACGCACATTTCGTGCGGGTTCAATGGGGAACAACATTCCCCTGTCAGCGGGCAATTCGGTGCGAAACATCAGACCAATTTGTTGTTCTTGGGGAGTTTGGGCAACTTCCAATCCGAGAGGGCGATTGCCGATGATAGTATTCACAGAAATTGGTAAAAGCTGACCCGCATCTATCCCGCCAAACAGCGATATAAAGTTGGATTGTGATAAGTTATTGATTCCTGAAAAAATTCCTAAATATTTGCCCGTATTTTTATCTTTCATTACAGTTTGATTACCTGAAACAGAGATATCCAAATCGGTAAACTTCATGCCATTTGTCAACACAATTTGATCTTTTCCGTTGCCGAAATCTGTAATTAAATCGGCTTCGGCAATACTAGATGCAGCAACGATTTTTTCAATAACAAATAAGTCATCGCCCGCACCACCAGTCAAGATATCTTTGCCTTCTGCGCCTATGAGCAAATCTTGACCCCGATCGCCATTAATGACATCATCTCCTTGTCCTCCATAGATTGTATCACTTCCCTGCCCTCCAGCGAGGGTATCAGCGCCTTCATTTCCGGCGAGCAAATCGTCTCCTTGTCCTCCATAAATCAGGTCATTTCCCCCCAAACCTTGGATATTGTCATTACCGGCAAATCCTCTAATTAAATCGCTGTTGGGACTTCCTAGGAGAAAATCAAAGCCGAAAGTACCGTCAATATTAGCCATTTTGTATTTAATAAATTGAAGATTTGGCGATCGGCATTCGCCAACCAGTACCAAAAGCGCGATCGGTAATTTTCAAACCAGGAGGCGCTTGTCGCCGTTTAAATTCCGCCTGTCGGACTAATTTTACTATACGAGCTACCACCGCTTCATCATGTCCAGCCGCCACAATTTGTGTAACAGATTCATGATTTTCGATCAACCGCTGCAAAATGTCATCCAAAACATCATAAGCAGGCAAAGAATCTTGGTCAATTTGCCCCGGTTTCAGTTCAGCACTAGGCGCTTTACTAATAATATTACCGGGAATTATCTTGTTCCCTATTTCCCCAGAATTTAGCCAGCGACAAAGGGAATAAACGCGAGTTTTTGGCACATCAGAAATCACCGCCAATCCGCCATTCATATCGCCGTAAAGAGTACAGTAACCCACCGCCATTTCCGATTTATTGCCAGTGGAAAGTAGCAAATGTCCGAACTTATTAGAAATTGCCATCAATAAACTCCCTCTAATTCGAGATTGAATATTTTCCTCGGCAATCCCAAAGGCTGTATTGGTAAACAAATCGGCCAAAGTATGATCGTAAGTTTTCATCAAATCTGCGATCGGCAACATTTCCATCCCAATGCCCAAATTTTTAGCTAATTCCAAAGCATCATTCACAGAATGATCGGAACTGTAAGGAGAAGGCATCAGTACGGCCAAGACATTTTCGGGCCCGATCGCAAAACTCGCGATCGCAGCCACCAAAGCCGAATCTATCCCGCCACTCAAACCGAGTATAACCTTAGAAAAACCACACTTACGAACATAATCTCGCACCCCTAAAACCAAAGCAGCCCAAATTTCTGCATCCCCAACCTGCGGAGTAAAACTTAACTGTGCATCCTGAATTTCTGTTTGATTTTGCGAGGAAATCCCAATTAAATCTTGTTTAGCTTCGTCATATTCTATCACCCCAAAATCTGTGTCAAAAGAAGCGAGAACCTGAATTAATTCACCTTTTTTGTTGACAGAAAAACTGCTCCCATCAAAAATCAGATCATCATTTCCCCCTACCTGATTAGCATAAACAATCGGTATACCTGAGCGCATCACACTATGCTGCAACATAGCCGATCGCACTCCCCGCTTTCCAGCAGCATAAGGCGATGCAGACAAATTGACTACTAAATCTACGCCCACTTTTACCAAATCCAAAAAAGGTTCACCAACGTAACTGCGTTTTCCCCAAAACTCCTCATTATTCCACAAATCCTCGCAGATAGTCACACCAATCTTTAATTCGCCAATATTAAAATAATTGCTGTTTTCTCCCGGTTCAAAATATCTGTCTTCATCAAATACATCATAAGTTGGCAATAAGCGTTTATGAAAAATTTGTTTAACAGTGCCATTTGACAACAAAGCAGCGCTGTTAAATAAAGATTTGCCACCTGATTTGATAGCATCAGGATTTGGGATTGCAGTCCCGACGATTACCGCCAAATCCGCTGGTAAATTTTGCGCCAATTGCTGCAACTGTGCGCCTGCTGCGGCAATGAAACTGGGGTTCATCAACAAATCTCGCGGCGGATAACCAATTAGGGAAAGTTCCGGTGTTAGCAATAAGTTTGCGCCTTCACCCGCAGCCTTTTTCGCAGCTTCCAGAATCAAGTTGGAATTGCCAAAGATATCACCGATAGTAGGATTGAGTTGTGCGATCGCAATTTTCATATTACCAAATTACCTAATCTAGAAGGAAGAAGGAAGAATGATTACTCACGAATCAGGTTTGTAATGTTTCAACTCTTCTTCAATAAAATGATTGACTAAATCTCGGTAGAGCTTTTCCACGACATCAGCACTCAAACCTGCTTCCTCCGCCCACTCACGCCGCTGCTGTAACATAGCATAAAAGCGATCTGGTGCTTTCACACTATTTTCACTCGTTTTGAACCTGGCCGCCGCGATCACATATTGAAATCTCTTACTCAAAGCATCGATCACTTCCCGATCGATTAGATCAATTTCTTCGCGCACTTCCAGAATATTCGCGCACTCATCAGGGGTTTTCATCGCCGATACTCTACTTAATAGCTTTCACTCTCATCTTACTAAATTTATGATTTTATGTCATCAGACAAACAGCTAAATAAATACCAGAGGCTTATCTTTGAAAGGAGCAAAAGCTGCCGCATCAAAGCGATATAAGCTAGCAGGACGACCGGCCCCCCGCGAAGCTTTTACACCCGTATCACACAAAAACCCCAGTTTCAACAATCGGGCGCGAAAATTAGAATAATCCGAAAAACTTTCCCCCAAAATAGTAGTGTAAAGTTGATACAAATCGCTTAAAGTGAAAAGCTCTGGCAAGACTTCAAAAGCCACCGGGCTATACTCAAGTTTATTCCGCAAGCGCCGATATCCGTATTCGAGAATTTGATTGTGATCGAAGGCTAACTTAGGAACTTGTTCCACAGGATACCAAGCAATCCCGCTAACGCGGTGACTCGCATCGGCGGCGATATTTCCAGCAATTAACTCAGCTTCTTCAAAGCGAACTAAAGCAAAGTAACTTACAGAAAGATAACGATCGCCTCTGGTGAATTCCCTCGGATCGCGCCCCGGTTCCCCAAAAGTATATAATTGCTCCAAATACAAATTTTTCACCCGAATTTTTTCAGACAAAATTCGATAAGCTGCATTCTCCAGAGATTCTCCGTGGCGCACCAAAGTACCTGGAAGACTCCAAAAATCGATAAACGGTTCGTCATGCCGCATTATTAACAGCACCAATAAGCGATTCTGCACAGTATCGACGGAGAAAATAACATTATCTACTCCGACTTTAAAGTCAGCTAATGAGCAACCTTCGCTCTTCTTTGTGCCTCGTGCCATGCGTATAAATGCTCCCTATTAATGTAATCTTCGATGGTTGGAGTTAGGGCTTCTGTGTCTCCTGTTTCCCGATAGAATGTTGAAGAAACATCGGGAGCACTCAAGGATGCGATCGCCACATCTGCACTCATTCGTCGCAACTGCCACAAATCTAACTCTTCTGGTGGATAATTAGGTCGTGGTACTACCAACAACTTCACTTGTTTTAACAAATGTTCGACTTGATACCAGCGAGGTAATTGTTCCACCAAATCCGAACCAATTACCAAGGTCAAATCGGCATTTCCCCACATTGATTTTGCCCGTTCCACAGTTTCTAGAGTCCTCGGACTGCTGAGTTCTGGGTACAAACAAAGATTTTGGCGTGGCGAGTTAATTTCTTGAATCATTAACAGTAGCATTGCCGATCGATGTTCGAGGGAAGTTTGGTGAGATTTAAAAGGATTGTCAGAGGCCCAAACTGCTACCCAGTCAAAATGCTGAGAAAGCCAATTCAGGATAGTTCTATGTCCCGCAGTAGGCGGATCGGCACTGGTTCCAAACAGAGCAATTTTTATCATTGGGAATGGGGAATGGGGAATTGGGAATTGGGAATTGGGAATTGGAGGCAGAGCCTCCGGGTATGTATTCCCAGGCTGAGCCTGGGAACAAGACTCAAATAAAAAATAACAAATAACAACTAAAAAATAACTTTTTGTCGTGTTTTATTGGTGAGAATTTGCAAATCTCTAGAAATTTCTACTGCTGGCGAAATCGGGTTGTCCAAACGGCGAGTTTCATGCGGAAGAATAGCAACAGAAGCCGCAGTTCGTTTTGCGATCGCCTCTAAAGTTTCTTGACCATACAATCGTTTACCATCCTTGACAACCAACTTCATTAATGCTATTGCAGAATCAGAATTATGATTTTCTTCTTCTGACAATCCCAAACAATCTCCAAGAATTTGCCCATTTTTAATATGTCTAAAAATTTGCTTCCGCCCCGGATATGTCACCTTGCCACTTGCCTCTTTCATCACTGGAATTCCATCAATTTCTACCAATTTATAAACACCATTTACAGGGGAACCGCTGACCAACTTTGTTCCCAAACCGTACCCGTCAATGCAAGCACCGGCACTTTTGAGTTTAGCAATTTCTCCCTCGTCCAAATCGCCACTGGCAATAATCGGAATTCCTGGAAGGATCGATCGCACTTCCTGCGACAATTTCACCAAGTCCCCAGAATCCAACCGCACCCCTTCTAACACTATTTCACCGCTGTTCACGCGATCGGCCAACTTACGCGCCGCCGCCAGAGTATCATAGGTATCGATCAACAACGGTGCACCCGGAAAATAGCGGTGAAACGCTGTAAATGCTTGCTCTTCACTACCTTCGAGAGCACTGATAGCCATCACCAAAGCATGAGCCATTGTACCCACAGGTTTGCGCCCCAGCCTCAAAGCAGCCAAAACATTAGAAGTCCCATCAATCCCCGCAGCCAGCGCCGCCCTAGCCGCCCACACAGCAGCTTGAGGGCCAAAAGCTCTGCGCGTTCCAAATTCGAGCAACTTAGCGTCAGGGCCTGCCACATCGCGCAATCTGGCCGATCGCGTCGCAATCAAAGTTTGATAATTGATCGCATTCAGCAAATAAGTTTCCACCAATTGAGCTTGCCACAGAGGAGCCTCGATTCGCAACATTGGCTCATTGGCAAATACCGCCGTCCCCTCCGGCACCGCCCAGACATCCCCAGTAAAGCGGGCTGTGGCGAGTAGAGCCCAAAATCGATCGGGGGCACCTGCAAAAATGCCCGTAGACTGCAAAGCTGCTATTTGTGCTGGAGAAAACCGAAATTTCTCTAGATAGTCGAGAACTTGAGCTAAACCCATGGCGATCGCATAACCAAAACCTTCAGGTAAGCGGCGCGTGAATAATTCAAAACTCGCGATTCGCCCGTCGAGATTTTCCCCAACGTAACAAGCCGTCATCGTTAGCTGGTAGAGGTCGGTCAATAAGCTGTAGTCTTCTGAGGAAAGACACAGTTCTTGGTCTTCTTGGATTTCTGCAAAACTTTGATGATACTGGCTTTCTGTGGCAGTTTTCATGGTATGACCGGGCAAACTACTTTTTTTAATTATAGTGACTCACACCATATTTTTTATAAAGTTTTGATAAAGATTCCAGATGATTGTCTCAATATTTCTTTCTTACAACGCTGGAAACCTTGATTTAGCGTATATTGACTATATAGTGTTATGGTAAGATTAATAAAAATTGCCAAGCAGTTTGTCAGTAAAATAAGCTTTTTACCAAATACGAGTTTACTACCCCCGATCGGCTTGGTAGCTAATTTCTCCCCCTCTCCCTTCATTGCAGACTAATAAGTAATTCAAATAAATATTGCTAAAGCAATCCAAAGGCTAAAATCAAGAGTAATCTAAAGGTATTCAGAACCAAGACAAGAGAGGCGGATTTTATGAATCTTTCTAAGTCTTTAAAAAATGCGATGCGTTTCGTTTCGCAAGCAGCAATACGGCTTTTTAGTCCCAGCGATGACAACTATCCAAATACTGGAGTTCAACCTTTTGAGGGGAAATCTTCTAAAGACAACGATAAACGAGAATAATCAGGAATGATATAGAGGACACGACAATGCCGTGTCCTCTATAAAAATGCCGTGTCCTCTATAAACCTGGAATGCGCTGCATTACCAGAACTGATTCAGAAAAAAGGCGATCGCAGCACTGCCGATCGGCACTGTTAAATTATCAATTCCCCACTTAGAAACTGACTCCAAACTAGCAGCAACCAAAGCCACAATCGCAGATACTGCCCAAGTTTGCCAAACATTGCCTTGAACCACCAGCAAAATTAAACTGCTGACAAAAAAACTCACCAAATACATCGTTGCAGAACCTTCCCAACTTTTCTTCATCCCCCAAACTTGATAAATATGCTTGCCGTATTTCTGGCCGATAACAGCAGCCAATCCGTCCCCCCAAGTCATCACCAAAATGCCCAAAGCTGCGTATTCCTGATGCTGTATTGGCCAGAACCAAGCTACGAGAATGCTGATAGTCACAGCATAGAAAAAAGTCCCCCAACTTTGTCGATGGATGCTGTTAAGACTAGGTAAAATTGGGACTTGGTAGGAAATTAGCGCGATCGCAGCCGCTAAAATTCCCGCCGTTATCCCCACCCAACCGGGTATTTTCAGCCACCACGCCAGCAAAATCACATTCCCCGTACCGATGTGCACCACCTTCCGCGAAACCTCTGAATCGACGGAAGTAAACCGATTTAACCCTTCAGCCACCAGTAAAATAAAGCCCAACCAGATCCCCACGAGGGAAATTTGCAGCCACACAGTCGGAATTTCAGCAAATATAGACACGATTTTTAGGAAAAATTTAGATCGAGCACTGTTTACTACTTTAAGCGTACAATGCGATCGCGACCCTTGAAGTTTTGAGATTCTCAGACAATCTGATTGCTATGCAATATGTATTAATAATTCACGAAATAGAAAATTATGAAGCCTGGAAAGAGGTATTTGATAGTGCTGCAATTATCCGAAAAGAAGCTGGAGAGCGATCGTATCAAGTATTAAAATATGAAAATGAACCCAACAAAATTGTTCATTTTTCCGCCTGGACATCAATCGCAGATGCTAGGGCATTTTTTGAGTCGCCAAGACTGGTAAAAATTAGAGAGGAAGCGGGAGTTAAAGCTCCTGAATTTATATATCTAGACCAATTAGAGTCTGGAGTTTTGTGACATAACTTGCGATCGCCTTTGTAGAATTTGACATACTCCCCGACAAACAGGCGCGGGGATTCTAATTCATGGTTCACAGAA
>NZ_JAKJHX010000114.1 GCF_021648855.1 Tychonema litorale BBK16
TAGTCATTAGTCATTAGTCATTAGTCATTAGTCATTAGTCATTAGTCATTAGTCACTCCCAAACAGCTTTCAGAGTAACTAATTCTTCTCTTCTTTCTATTCCTTCGCGTTCTTCGCGCCTTCGCGGTTCAATAAATTTATATTTTGTCAGCGCGAACAAAATTGCTAAGGACTAAGGATTAATGACTAACTACAAATTAGAAGTTATGAAAAAATGAACTTTACTGAAGCCATCCCAACTTTTGTAATAACCCTCCGCGAAGGCGTAGAAGCCGCCTTAGTCGTCGGAATAGTCCTAGCTTGCTTAAAAAAAGCTGACCAAACTAACCTCAATTCTTGGGTTTATGCAGGTATCGCAGCCGGCATTGCTGCTAGCGGTTTTGTGGGTGTTTTATTTAATGGATTACTCGCAGCACTCTCAACATCAAATCAGCTTTATGCACCAGTAATTAAGCAATTGCTCGAAGGTAGTCTGGGGATTTTTGCGATCGCCATGTTAAGCTGGATGCTAATTTGGATGACTCAGCAAGCCCGCTTCCTCAAAGCTGAAATTGAAGGCGCACTCACCGCAGCTATAAAAGAAAATACTAATGCCGGCTGGGGCGTATTCGGCTTAATTTTTATCGCCGTACTTCGCGAAGGTTTTGAAACAGTTATATTTGTCAGCGCTCAATTTCAACAAGGTTTAACTCCGGCTTTAGGTGCTGTGGGCGGTTTGCTTGGCGCGGCAATTATTGGTTCCCTAATTTTTAAATGGGGTGTCAAAATTGATATCCGCCAGTTTTTTAAGTTTATGGGAATCCTATTGCTGCTAATAGTCGCCGGTTTAGCAGTATCCGCGCTCAAACATTTTGACCAAGCGGCTGCAATTTTGTCCCAGACGGATAGCAATTATGCTGCGATTTGTGTTTATTTCGATCGCACTTCACAACTCCACTCCTGTATTTTAGGCCCGATGGTCTGGGATGCAGCGGGGATTTTGCCCGATCGCCAATTTCCAGGTATCCTCCTCAAAGCACTATTTGGATACAGAGATCGACTTTATCTCATTCAGGCGATCGGTTACATAACATTTTTAGCAACAATCGGCAATCTTTATTTCCAAAAACTCGGCGGTAAGGCAACCATTTCGAGCAAAAATACTCAGCCTACTCAAGAAACAACTATTGCTCCCTAGTTACTCAACCTCTCCGCAACCAACATATACTTTAGATTCGTAGATTATTCTACTCCAGGCGAGATTGTTGGCGATCGCGCTTTCTGATGGACACCATTAGCACTTATAATAACTACAAGAATATTTACACAGCTCAAAAAGTTCTTAACAAACCTTAGAATCCTTAAATGAAGCTTGAAATTAGTAAATTGTTCGTAAAAGTTACCTGGAACCCCCAGAAGGCTGTAGCCTCCCCAATCTGGTTAGCGGTGAGATAAATAATGATGCCTCGGATACTTGTTATAGACGATGACGCGGCGATCGCGGAACTCGTAGCGATCAACCTAGAAATGGCAGGGTACGAAGTAACCCACGCAGAAGACGGCATCAAAGGTCAGGCCCTAGCAATACAACTGCTACCAGACCTGATCGTCCTAGACCTCATGTTGCCCAGAGTAGACGGATTCACCGTATGTCAGCGCTTGCGGCGGGACGATCGCACCTCAGACATTCCCGTCTTGATGTTGACCGCCTTAAGTCAAACTCAAGACAAAGTAGAAGGCTTCAACTCCGGCGCCGACGACTACCTGACCAAACCCTTTGAATT
The DNA here is from genome assembly GCF_021648855.1 of Tychonema litorale BBK16. Classification (GTDB taxonomy): domain Bacteria; phylum Cyanobacteriota; class Cyanobacteriia; order Cyanobacteriales; family Microcoleaceae; genus Microcoleus. The sequence goes on from NZ_JAKJHX010000114.1 coordinate 1,764, forward strand.
AGAAGAAATGCTAGCGCGAGTGCGAGCCCTACTCAGGCGCACAGACCGCATCCCCCAAGCCGCCAAACACTCCGAAATCCTGAATTACGGCCCCCTGACCCTTGTCCCCGAAAGGTTTGAAGCTGTTTGGTACATTCGGACAGTCAAACTGACCCATCTAGAGTTCGAGTTGCTGCACTGCTTGCTCCAGCGCCACGGTCAAACTGTCTCTCCCAGCGAAATTCTCAAAGAAGTCTGGGGTTACGATCCCGATGACGACATCGAAACAATTCGCGTACACATCAGACACCTGAGAACCAAGATGGAACCCGATCCCCGCCATCCTCGGTACATCAAAACCGTATATGGGGCCGGTTATTGCCTGGAATTGCCTAGCAACGAGCAAGTAGCCGAGGAAAGCAAATCAACAGCTTGAACTAGCGCATCAGATGCCACAAGCAATTACAAATCTAGCTAAAAAAGCCTGAGAGCAAGTGTTCTCAGGCTTTTGAGTTGAAAGGAAGGAAGTTCGGCAACGGATTCTGTAACGGATTTAACGGATGTTATACCAATTTTAAAGGAAATAACAGTATTCTTGTCCCCCCCCTTACCAAGGGGGGGCTAGGGGGGGTCAAAGAGTGTTGCACAATTTTAGATAAATGGTATTAGGAAGAATGCAGAATCTGTATCGGGGGCTTTGTACCCTGGAGGCTTTTGGTCAATTGCGACACCTTAGTAAAATTCTTTATCAATAAATCTAGATATATTTCACGATCGCTAAATCTATACCAATCAGAAAAACTCTTGTCATCGATCGCACTAACTCCCCCAAACCCTTGCCACAGCCTCTATTCGGCAACCATGTTACATATCTCAACCAAACTTAATGAAAAATTTTATCAAAAAGGCTTGACTAAATCAGCAAAATTGTTGATTATCTATATCAATAAGCAGCCAAAGCTTAAGACTCAATTGACACTGTTCTCAAGAGGTAACTCGCCGTGATAAACATGGTCAAATCCTTCCCAGCCGAAGGAGAAACCTTTCCCTGGTGGGCCGGAAACGCCCGCTTAACTAACCTTTCCGGTCGTTTGCTCGGAGCCCACGTCGCCCAAGCCGGCCTCATCGTCTTCTGGGCAGGAGCCTATACCCTGTTTGAGCTTTCGCGCTTCAACCCAGAATTGCCCATGTACGAACAAGGCTTAATTCTGCTACCAAACCTAGCCAGACTCGGCTTAGGCGTCGGAGCCGGAGGCAAAATTGTTGATACATACCCGTATTTTCAAATTGGTGTTGTACACCTCATCAGCTCAGCCTTTCTCGGCTTCGGTGGCATCTTCCACTCCCTCAAAGGAGAACCCACCCTCGAAGAAAGAACCCCTTTCTTTGGCTACAAATGGGAAGACAAAGAAAAAATGACCACCATCTTGGGCATCCACCTAGTTTTGTTAGGTATCGGAGCCTTCTTGTTGGTAGCCAAAGCAATGTATTTCGGTGGTTTATATGATACTACGATCGGGCAAGTGCGCGTTATTTCGGAACCCACCTTTGACCCGACTGTGATTTTTGGCTACCTGTTCGGTGCAGGCGGCAAAAACTGGATTGCCTCCGTTGACAACCTCGAAGATGTTGTCGGTGGCCATATGTGGGTAGGAATTCTCTGCATAGTCGGCGGTTTGTGGCACATTCGCACTCAGCCTTTTGCTTGGACAGAAAACCTGTTTGTCTGGTCAGGAGAAGCTTACTTATCTTACAGTCTCGGCGCTTTAGCCTTAATGGGCTTCATTGCCGCCTACTTTGTCTCAGTCAACACCCTGGTTTACCCAGTGGAATTCTTCGGCCCAGTCTTAAAAATTGGCATTCAGCAATATCCCTATTTCGATAGCGGAGAAGTTTTGACTTCTCGCACTTGGCTAGCAAATTCTCACTTCTGGTTAGCCTTCTTCTTCTTGCAAGGTCATATTTGGCACGCTTTGCGAGCAGCAGGATTTGACTTCCGCAAAGGCGAAGTCGCCAACCAAGTTGCAGCGAATGCAGCGAGTTAACCGAAATTAGAGGAAAGCAAAAATGCAAGCAATAGCTGAACCGAATTTAAAACTAGAACCGGAAAAGCCAGAAAACGAGTACGGCTGGTGGGCTGGTAACGCCCGTTTCACAGAATTTTCAGGACGAATTTTAGGCGCTCACGTCGCTCACGCAGGTTTGATTGTACTTTGGGCCGGGGCGATGACCCTGTTTGAAATTTCCAATTTCAACCCACAGCAGCCCATGTACGACCAAGGTTTAATCCTCCTGCCGCATTTGGCAAGTTTGGGTTTGGGAGTAGGTAAGGGTGGTCAAATAGTTGATCTCTATCCCTATTTTGCGATCGGAGTTGTGCATTTAATTAGCTCCGCAGTTCTGGGTGCAGGCGGACTTTATCACTCCTTGCTCGGCCCGAAAGTATTGCCACAAAACAACACTTTCTTTGGTTCCTTCGGCTACGACTGGGAAGACAAAGATAAGATGACCAGCATCATCGGCATTCACCTATTACTATTAGGTGCTGGTGCTTGGTTGTTGGTAGCAAAAGCCTTATTTTGGGGCGGTCTTTATGACCCCAACGTTGCTGATGTACGGATAATTAGCGAACCAACCCTCAATCCTATCCGCATTTTTAGCTATCTCTCCCCCATATACGGCCCGGAAGGAATGGCAGCAGTTGACAACTTAGAAGATGTCATCGGTGGTCACATTTATGTTGGTTTACTCTGCATTCTTGGCGGTTTCTGGCATATCTTCACCAAGCCTTTTGCTTGGGCCCAGCGAGTCTTATTTTGGTCGGGAGAAGCTTATCTTTCTTACAGTTTGGGCGCTCTGGCTTACATGGGCTTTTTGGCAGCCTACTTTGTGACTGTAAATGACACCGTTTATCCAGAAGTTTTCTACGGCCCAGTGGGTTTGACTGGCCCCGAAGTAGCAGTTGTTTCTTCGCGGACTTGGCTGGCAACAAGCCACTTTATCTTAGCGATTTTGGCGCTTTCCGGTCACATTTGGCACGCCCTGCGAGTTCGGACAAAAGCGGCAGGATTTGATTTCCGTTCAGGAGATTTTGTCACAGCAACTCCTGCTGTACCTCAACTTGCCAGTGCAGCCACAGCCGTGAGTTTTTCGGATACGACTGTAACTTTCTTGAGAAACTTGCCTATTTATCGCAAGGGTTTGTCTCCGATTGTCCGAGGTTTAGAAGTGAGTTTAGCTCACGGATATTTCCTAGTAGGAGCGATCGCTGTGTTGATTCCTTTGCAGGACAAAGGTTTAGCACCTCTGGCAGCATTGCTGGCAACTCTGGCATTAGTCTTGATTTTGGCAATGGGCCTCTCGATTTACGAGAATCGGAACATCGAAGCAGGTAAAGTTCTTTACTGGCACAAAACGCCGGAAGATTGGAGTTTATTCCGGGGCGGTTTTGTGATCGGAGGTACCAGTGGAGCATTCCTTGCCTATTTGCTGCTAGACAATTTTGCTGGCATTGATGCAATTTTCCGAGGTGTTGTGAACTGAGCCGAAATCCGGGAAAGACTCGGCGATTGAAATCGCATCTACACAAACAAAGTCCGCCTTCGCGGACTAATTATTTCCCACCAGACAAGTACAAAAAGGAAACAAAAAACGATGCAAACCTACGACAATCCAAACGTCAAATATGACTGGTGGGCAGGCAATTCCCGCTTCGCAAATCTTTCGGGATATTTCATTTCCGCCCACGTCGGTCAAGCCGCTTTAATTACTTTCTGGGCCGGAGCATTTACTCTGTTTGAAATGTCTCGTTACAACCCAGCAATCTCTATGGGTGAACAAGGCTTAATTTTGCTCCCCCACTTAGCAACTCTCGGTTTAGGTGTAGGAGCAGGTGGTCAAATCGTCGATACTTATCCGTACTTCGTGGTCGGAATGGTACACCTGATCTCATCCGCAGTTTTAGGTGCTGGTGCTTTATTTCACACCTTTAAAGGCCCTAAAAGCTTGAAGGATGCGAAAGGTCGCGCCGGGAAGTTTCACTTTGAATGGGAAGACCCCAAAAAACTCGGTTTCATCCTAGGACATCACCTGATTTTCTTAGGATTAGGTGCCCTGCTACTGGTAGCAAAAGCGATGTTTTTCGGCGGTTTGTATGACTCGGTAATTCACGATGTCCGCACTGTTGTCAATCCTACTCTTGACCCGTTAGTCATTTACGGCTATCAAACTCATTTTGCCAGTGTTAACAACTTGGAAGATTTAGTTGGCGGTCACATTTATGTCGGCATTATGCTGATTCTGGGTGGCGTTTGGCACATCGTCAAAGAGCCGTTTCCTTGGGCTAAACGAGTGTTAAGTTTCTCTGGCGAAGCTATTCTTTCTTACTCGATTGGCGGTATAGCTTTAGCAGGGTTTACAGCAGCCTATTTCTGTGCAGTCAATACTTTAGCTTATCCCGTTGAATTCTACGGGCCTGTGCTAGATGTCAAGCTTGGTGTTAGCCCCTATTTTGCAGATACGGTTCAATTACCACTCGGCGCTCACACACCTCGTTGCTGGTTGGCAAATGCTCATTTCTTCTTGGCTTTCTTCTTCTTGCAAGGTCATTTGTGGCACGCTCTGCGGGCGATTGGCTTCAATTTCAAGCAAGTTGAAACTTCGTTGAATGCGGTAGGAACTGAGTCGTAATTTCTTGTAGGGGCGGTGCCAAGAGTGCCCGCCCCCACACAAATATTGTGTTTATCGAGTTGTGAATGAGATTTTTTTTCTTTTAACCGCAGAGGGCGCAGAGGGCGCAGAGGGGAGAGGAATTGGAGAGAGAAAGAATTGCACGATCGAGGGTTTGTTAACTGTAGGTTTTTACGAGGTAAAAAGCTGTGACAATTGCTAATATTAACGACTTTGGACGGGATGGAAATAATGTTAAGTGGTGGGTTGGTAATGCGCGCTTAACTGAATTGTCGGGTAGGTTGTTGGGTGCTCATGTTGCTCACGCTGGTTTGATTATGTTTTGGGCGGGATCGATTACTATTTCGGAAGTTTCTCGCTTTGTACCAAACACGCCGATGTATGAGCAAAATCTCGGTTTACTGCCGCATTTAGCAACTTTGGGTTGGGGTGTTGGGGCTGGGGGTGCGGTGATTGATACTTATCCTTATTTTGCGATCGGCATTTTGCATTTAGTTGCATCGGCTGTGTTGGGTGCTGGTGGTCTTTTTCATGTGTTTCGCGGCCCGGCAATTTTGCACAATGGAGGGGAACTTGGTGCTCTGTTTCACTATGAGTGGAATGATGCTAAGAAACTGGGTTTTATTTTGGGAAGTCACTTAATTATTTTAGGACTGGGTGCTTTTCTGCTGGTTATCAAAGCGATGAAGTTTGGAGGTATTTATGATAGTGCGATCGATGATGTACGCCTGATTACTAATCCTAATCTGAATCCGGCAACAATTTTTGGCTATCTGTTGGGATTTGCTAATGGCGGCTGGACAATCCTAGGAATGGCTGCTGTTAATAATTTGGAGGATGTGATCGGTGGTCATATTTGGATTGGTGGAATGCTGATTGCAGGGGGTGTATGGCACACTCGCGTTGAGCCTTTTCCTTGGGCTAAACGACTGTTAATTATTAATGCCGATGCTATTCTTGGCTACAGTTTGGGGGGTTTGGCTTTTATGGCTTTTCTTTCTTGTGCTTTTGTGGGATATAACACGACTGTTTATCCTGTGGAATTCTATGGGAGCGATCGCCTTGGATTGACAAATGCACAATTTTTCTTGGGTATAACAGCGCTTGCAGGTCACGTCTGGCACGCTTCTCGCGCCCGTCTCGATAGCTGAATGCAATTTTCCTTCTTTTTAGGCTCTCACCTTCGCCAAAGAGCCTAACATCCGTTAAATCTGTTACAAAATCCGTTGCCGAACTTCCTTCGGCTATACTTTGAGAAAATTACCCTATGACTGTTTTTATTTGCTGTTTCTGTATCGGAACTATGATGGTTCTGTTTTTGTGGAGTATTTCGGTAGCATTGCGAGAAGGAGTCTATCAAATTCGGCGACTGCATCAAGTTCCGTGTTCGGATTGCGAGTTTTTTACTAATGACTACCGTCTCAAGTGTACTGTACGGCCGTGCACTGCTTGTACTGAAGAGGCGATCGGCTGTACTGACTTTGAACCGAAGACTTGCTTTGCCAATTCTTGTCAGCAACATTATTCTAAGCTTCACAAAGCTTATACAGAAATACCGACAAACAATCCTCCAGTTACACCTTTAGCAACAGGGAAAAGTGGCTATAGACCTCAATTATGAATTGCGAGCAATTTCTAGGGGTAGTGCCTGTCCTACCCTCCTCATCCTTATTCCTTATTTCTTGACGAATATGAATTTATACAGCGCTAACTCACTCAAAGCCCAACTAAACCAGAGGGGTTGCCGCCTAACTCCCCAGCGAGAAACTATTTTGAGTGTCTTTCACAATCTGCGACAAGGCAATCATTTGAGTGCAGAAGAGTTATACAAAACCTTACAGAATCAAGGAGAAAAGATTGGCTTATCTACTGTGTATAGAACACTGCATTTGTTGGCCAGAATTGGAATTTTGCGCGAACTAGAATTAGCAGAAGGACACAAACATTACGAGCTCAATTTTCCTGAATTGCACCACCACCACCATCTGGTTTGCATTCAGTGTCACAAGACTTTTGAGTTTAGCGATGAATCGATTTCAAAGGTTGGAAAAAAGCAAGTTGAAAAAGCTGGTGTAGAATTGCTGGACTGCCAGTTAACTGTGCGCGCTGTTTGTTTTCAAGCTTTACGGGATGGATGGCCTTCTTTGATACCCAGCAATTGGTTATGCCCTCAATACCATTCGGAAATGGAGGGTGAAGTTATGTAGGGCAGTACCTATGATATCAATTCCGGCGTGCGATTCGTTTAACCTAAACCAGGATTACATCACTCAGGAGCCGTAGTTAGCGATAAGCTGCTGATATAATAATAGGCAAGGTGTTCATAATCTTTTTTGCCACGAGTGCCGCTTCTTTCCACTTTAATTAAACTGGTAATTTTACCCCATTTTAATTTATCAAAATCCTGATTTATTGCGTGGGTCATTGACTTTTTTCAAAAATAAGATTAGAGTCAGCATATATGTTTTTGTTGAGCGATCGCTAAAAATCTTATCAGATAGCGCGATCGCTTTTACTTTTGCCGATCGTACCCGAGAATGAAACAGCCCTGCCCTAGCCCCCCTTCTTAAGGGGGGGACAGGAGTCTTTTCAAAGTCCCCCGACCTAAGGGGGATTTAGGGGGATCTAGACTTAGGTAAAAACTAGAGAGATCAAGGATTTCAGGCTTAAGTTGACACTCCTTGGGCACTCCCGTGTCCCTACAATAACTAATACCTATATACCTGAAAAGTTCTGTATGAGTTCCAGCCCTTGACAATCAAGCAACTTCAGAATCGCAGCGTTGATGTTCCATCCGAAATACGTTAGCGTATAAACTAGCTACAATCTGTTTACCTTCCTGGGTCAATTTTAAGTAGCCGAGGGATTCGCTGATGTGCGGATAAATACGGCTCCAGTAAAGCTTCGAGTAGCTTTGCAGCAAGTCCCCCGGATGTCGGTAGCCCAAGGCTTTAGTAACACCACTTTCTTCCAATTCGTAAAAGAGCGCACCAATTTTTTGTAAATATTGTTGGTTGCTAAGTTGACCTATCAAGTCAGCGCCACGAACTAAACTAGAATAATCAACGACATTTTCATTGGCATTGCCGTCAAGCACCGAAAAACGAGTTTCCTCAATTTTTTGCTTGATTGCTTCGGCATTAATTAGCTTATGATTTCCGAAGCGTTCGTCAATGAAGAGTTTTGATCGATCAACTCGGTAAGGCGCGAGGCTGGCTGCCGTTGCACCACGAGCAAGTGCAGTTTTTCTACCATCTCTTCCTGTAGCATATAACCCTTCTGTTTGTTGGTCTTGTCGGCAAACTCCTTTGACATATCCGATATCTTGGCACAGCAAAGAAATGATGAAGTGCAGCCAATCTTCGCAGGATACTCCGCCCTTGCGAATGTGTTTTCCTCGCAAGATTTCTTGACCGACTAAGGTGATGCCAATGGTGTGTTCTACATTGTGATAAAGAGCATCGCTATTGGCAATGTTTTCTAAAGCCATTGCTCCCACCCAAGAAATAATGTTGGCATAATCTGATTTATACCCTCCATAAGTACGGCTGTAGCCATTCTCAAGGTGTTGAATAAAAGCCTCGATTAGAAGTTCAGTAGAATTAAACATACCCGTCTTTTTACCCTCGTATCACCTTGAAAGATTTGTGAGTCTATTTTTAAGTTTTATCAGCTTAATAAATTGGATCTTAGCTCAAAACTCATGCTTTCTCTAGAAAATCATTCCATTACCGATAGCCATCCCCGGCGTACTGCGTACAGTAGTCTGTTGAGTATTTTTTGGTTGTCTGAGCTTCGGAAAGTTTGAGAATTAACTGCGTCTTGAATCTGCTCTAACTGAGTCTGATCGATCGTTCCAGATTTCCAAATATTCAGGTAGAGTTCGGAAATGGCGTATTCAGGAACAAAGGTTTGGGTTCTCATTGGCGGTAAACTTATATTTATATTTATTATTGTGGAAGCTTGTCTAATCTTATGTGATGTGGATCGACCGTTAGCTGTGATGTGATCGCCAGAGGGAAGTTGATCTGTAATAATTTCGCTGGGTGGCGGGCGATCAAAAACTTATTGCTAAAAAAACTTGAGTCGTGTATAATACAGAGTCTGGTATCCCCATTTATCCATAATTTTACCCAAAATCCCATCTCCGCATAGGGGAAGGGACTTTCAGTGCGGATGCCACAAAATCACTCTATTCAGCAAAAAGCTAGAAATGCCGTAACTCATGCCCACTATTCAGCAACTCATTCGTTCAGCACGGGAACAAACGCAGAAAAAAACCAAATCGCCAGCTCTCAAGAGTTGCCCCCAGCGCCGCGGAGTTTGTACCAGAGTGTACACAACCACCCCGAAAAAACCTAACTCGGCGCTGCGAAAGGTGGCGCGGGTGCGGCTGACCTCTGGTTTTGAAGTGACAGCCTATATCCCAGGTATCGGTCACAACTTGCAAGAACACTCAGTAGTAATGATCCGTGGCGGTAGGGTAAAAGATTTGCCTGGGGTTAGATACCACATCATTCGCGGTACATTAGACACGGCCGGGGTGAAAGACCGCAAACAAGGTCGTTCCAAATACGGGGCAAAACGTCCTAAAGCAGCGAAGAAATAAGACGGAACTCGCATTTTTCGGGGTTGGAGGGCAAAAATTACTCCTCGATCGCAATTAGTGGATAGCCAATTAATCATCGATCGATAGCTCACAAAAACCCCAAACTCAATCATTCAAAATCAAAAATCCCAAATAGAACTATGTCTCGCCGCACAGTTATTCAAAAACGTCCAGTCCCCCCTGATCCAACCTACAACAGTCGGTTGGTCAGCATGATGGTGAGACGGATTATGCAGCACGGCAAAAAATCCGTTGCTTCCAGCATTGTTTACGATGCCCTCAAAACCATCCAAGAACGGACAGGAGCCGAGCCGTTAGACTTGTTTGAAAAAGCAGTCAAAAACGCCACACCTCTAGTAGAAGTGAAAGCTCGCCGCGTAGGTGGTGCTACCTATCAAGTGCCAATGGAAGTACGTACCGATCGCGGTACAACCCTTGCCCTCCGCTGGCTGATCAGATTTGCTCGTGCTCGCACGGGCCGCTCAATGGCCGCCAAGCTGGCTAACGAACTGATGGATGCAGCTAATGAAACAGGTAGCGCCATTCGCAAACGCGAAGAAACCCACCGTATGGCAGAAGCTAACAAGGCTTTTGCTCACTACCGCTACTAATAGCTAAATCGGTTAGGTCGAATTGCACATCAAGTGGTATGAGAGCATTGGGCGAGAGATTGGAAAGTGTAAATTTTTAGGATTGAGGTTGCTTCCCCCGGCGCTAGGCTGCGAGCCATGAAGCAAACTCAACACTCAAAAACTCACTATTCAAAACTCTCTTAATCCTCCATGTCACATACTTAATATTTTTGTAAACAAATCTTGCAAAAAATATTAAAATGTAACAATAAGCTCCATATACTTATGTTGTTTGTCGGTAGCGACTACAAAATAGGGTTTTTGTGTAGTATAATTGTATTATAACAGCAGAAAAACTCAAGGAGGTAGCTGTGGTACGTGAATTCCCGCTAGAAAAAACTCGCAACATCGGCATCGCCGCTCACATTGACGCGGGCAAAACAACAACAACTGAAAGAATTCTGTTCTATTCCGGCATGATTCACAAACTAGGTGACGTGCACCATGGAACAGCAGTTATGGACTGGATGGAGCAAGAGCGAGAGCGGGGAATTACGATTACTGCTGCCGCTATCACTACCACTTGGAAAGATCACAAAATCAACATCATCGACACTCCTGGACACGTAGACTTCACGATCGAAGTAGAACGCTCCATGCGAGTGCTAGATGGAGTGATCGCAGTTTTCTGCTCGGTAGGCGGAGTTCAGCCACAATCGGAAACTGTTTGGCGACAAGCCGATCGCTATAAAGTACCTCGGATTGTGTTCGTCAACAAAATGGATCGGATGGGCGCTAACTTTTATAAAGTCTACGGTCAAATTTGCGATCGCATGAGAGCAAACGCCGTACCCATCCAAATCCCGATCGGTAGCGAAGAAAACTTCCGGGGAATTGTAGATATAGTGCAAATGAAAGCCTACATCTACAACAACGACATCGGCACTGATATCGAGGAAATAGAAATCCCCGATGAAGTCAAAGATCTAGCCGCGGAATATCGCACCAAGCTGATCGAATCCGTAGCAGAAACCAGCGACACCCTCACCGAGAAATACCTCGAAGGCGTAGAACTAACGGAAGACGAAATCCGCACAGCCTTACGCCACGGCACTCTCAAAGGTACGATCGTCCCGTTGTTGTGCGGTTCTGCATTTAAAAACAAAGGGGTTCAGTTGTTGTTGGATGCAGTGATCGAGTATCTGCCGTCGCCCTTGGAAGTTCCCCCAATTCAAGGACTCCTACCCAACGGCGACACCGCAGAACGACACGCGGATGACAACGAGCCCCTGTCAGCCCTGGCATTCAAAATCATGGCAGACCCATACGGTCGCCTGACCTTTGTTCGCGTCTACTCCGGTATCCTCAAAAAAGGTACTTATGTCCTCAACTCCACCAAAGACAAAAAAGAGCGAGTTTCTCGCCTAATTGTACTCAAAGCGGACGATCGGATAGAAGTAGACGAACTGCGCGCCGGGGACTTGGGAGCAGTCTTGGGTCTGAAAGATACCTTCACCGGTGACACCATCTGCGACGAAACAGCACCAGTAATTCTGGAATCACTGTTTATTCCAGAACCAGTCATCTCGGTGGCGGTGGAACCCAAAACCAAACAAGACATGGAGAAGCTCTCCAAAGCCCTCCAGTCTCTCTCGGAAGAAGACCCCACCTTTCGAGTCAATGTTGACCCAGAAACCAATCAGACAGTCATCGCCGGCATGGGCGAACTGCACTTGGAAATTTTGGTAGACAGGATGCTGCGCGAATTCAAAGTAGAAGCCAACGTCGGTAAACCGCAAGTAGCCTACCGCGAAACCATTCGCAAAGCAGTCCAGGCCGAAGGTAAATTTATCCGCCAAAGCGGCGGTAAAGGTCAGTACGGTCACGTCGTGATCGAAATAGAACCCGGAGAAGAGGGAAGCGGCTTTGAATTTGTCTCCAAAATTGTCGGCGGGACTGTACCCAAAGAGTACATCGGCCCGGCAGGACAAGGGATGAAAGAAGCCTGCGAATCAGGTATTCTAGCAGGATATCCGATGATTGACCTCAAAGCTACTATGGTAGACGGGTCTTTCCACGATGTAGACTCCTCAGAAATGGCATTTAAGATCGCCGGTTCAATGGCGATCAAAGAAGCTGTGATGAATGCAACGCCTGTGCTGCTAGAGCCTATGATGAAAGTAGAGGTTGAAGTTCCCGAAGATTACATCGGGAATGTCATCGGCGACCTCAACTCCCGTCGGGGTCAGATTGAGGGTCAAGAGACGGATCAGGGAATTGCTAAAGTTTCTGTGAAAGTTCCACTAGCAGAAATGTTTGGTTACGCTACTGACATCCGCTCGAAAACCCAAGGTCGAGGCATCTTCACAATGGAATTCAGCCATTACGAAGAAGTGCCGCGAAATGTGGCTGAAGCCATTATCGCTAGGAACAAAGGGAACTAATGATTTTAGATTTTAGATTTTGGATTTTGGATTGAATCCAAAATCGAGAATCTAAAATCTCAAGTCTAAAATCGCTAAAAAAAACAAGGAACAAATCGAGAATGGCACGCGCAAAATTTGAACGGAATAAACCCCACGTAAACATCGGCACGATCGGTCACGTTGACCACGGCAAAACAACTTTGACCGCCGCGATTACGATGACTCTTTCTGCACTGGGTCAGGCAAAGGGTAAGAAGTATGACGAAATCGACGCCGCGCCTGAAGAAAAAGCGCGGGGTATTACGATTAATACGGCTCACGTTGAGTACGAAACAACTGGTCGGCACTATGCCCACGTTGATTGTCCCGGACACGCTGACTATGTGAAAAACATGATCACTGGTGCTGCTCAAATGGACGGTGGCATCTTAGTTGTGTCAGCGGCTGACGGCCCTATGCCCCAAACTCGCGAACACATTTTGCTAGCTAAGCAAGTTGGTGTTCCTAGTTTGGTTGTTTTCTTGAACAAGGAAGACATGGTAGATGATGCAGAACTTTTGGAATTGGTGGAAATGGAAGTTCGCGAACTTCTGAGTTCTTACGATTTCCCTGGTGATGATATCCCCATCGTGACTGGTTCGGGATTGAAAGCTCTCGAAGCGATGGTTGCCAATCCCAAGGCGATCAAGGGCGAAAATCCTTGGATTGACAAGATTTATGCACTGATGGAAGCTGTGGATAGTTACATCCCCACTCCAGAACGTGAAATTGATAAGCCTTTCTTGATGGCGGTTGAAGACGTATTCTCGATTACTGGTCGGGGTACTGTTGCTACTGGTCGGATTGAACGTGGGAAAGTTAAAGTTGGCGAAAACGTGGAACTGGTTGGTCTGAAGGACACTCGCCCCACTACTGTGACTGGTGTGGAAATGTTCACAAAGTCTCTGGATGAAGGCTTAGCTGGCGACAACGTTGGCTTGCTGCTGCGGGGAGTTTTGAAGGAGCAGATTGAACGAGGTATGGTTATTGCCAAGCCGAAGAGCATCTTGCCTCACACAGAGTTTGAATCGGAAGTCTATATCCTGAAGAAGGAAGAAGGTGGTCGTCACACGCCATTTTTCTCTGGATACCGCCCTCAGTTCTACGTTCGTACAACTGATGTAACTGGTACAATCAAGCAGTTCACGGCTGATGACGGCACGGAAGCTGAAATGGTGATGCCTGGTGACCGGATTAAGATGACTGTGGAGTTGATTAACCCGATCGCGATCGAACAAGGAATGCGCTTTGCTATCCGTGAAGGCGGACGCACCGTCGGTGCTGGTGTTGTTTCCAAAATCCTCAAGTAGGAATCTATTAACAGCCTAAGTAGCAGAAAAGTCGCCAAATGTCAATAGGCTTTTCTGCTATTTAGTGAGTAGTCAAATAAACTGAACCTAGAAAATTAAAGAAACCAAAATGGCAGCTATCCAACAACAAAAAATTCGCATTCGCCTCAAAGCTTTCGACAGACGCATTCTCGACGCATCTTGTGAAAAGATTGTAGATACAGCAAATCGGACAGCGGCCACTGCGATCGGTCCGATTCCTTTGCCTACTAAACGCCGTATCTATTGCTTGCTGCGATCGCCTCACGTAGACAAAGATTCTCGCGAACACTTTGAAACTCGCACGCACCGCCGCATCATCGACATTCACCAGCCTTCTGCTAAAACAATTGACGCTTTGATGAAATTGGATTTGCCAGCCGGCGTAGATATCGAAGTCAAGCTGTAGATTGACGGTTTGAGAAATAACAAAAAAAGGAACAATGGAAAAATACATTGTTCCTTTTTTTTCATTTCTAAACGCCAGGATAGTCAGAAACCAGTTGTAAAGTTGAGAATGCGATCGAGGTGTTATAAGCTGCGTTGCTGGTAATGCTAGGGTTGATAAAGTTTAAGAAAACCAGTTTTCTATCGGCAAATCTTGAAAGTTTGCATAATCAGCAACATTTCGTGTTACCAGAATCAGATTATTGACTTTAGCGATCGCTGCTATTTGTCCATCAGCATAAGACGGTGTAAGTCCGATCGGGATAAGTCTTGCTCTTTCTTTAGCGAACCACTCTGCGGCTTCTTGGGTGTAGGGCAAAATCGGTAATTTTACTTTCACTTCTTCCTGAAGATAGGCTTCGATCGCTCGGCGGCGCCTAGAATCTGGCATTCGATAACAGCCTAACAGAACTTCCTGCCAAACAATCGAGGCAATTGCTACAGTTGATTTTACCTCAATTAGTTTAGTCATCACATTGGCATTCGGAATAGGACGAACAGGCTCGGAGATAATGTTAGTATCGAGTAAATAACGCAGCGTCATTCAAAGATGACCTCGCGCCCTGCAAAAGTTCGATCGCGAATTTCTCCCCAAATTTCATCAGGATTTAAACCTAGTTCGTGCAGTTGATATTTTTCACGAAATGCAGTGAGAGATTCTCCAAAGCTAAGTTCGAGATGCTGCGACTGCTTGAGGCGTTGAATGTATGCACGCAAGGCAATTTCAACTAGATTCTCGATCGCCGTTTCTCCCGTAAGTTCGATCGCCTCTTGCAGCAGCGCCGTGTCCACATTCAGGCTTGTCACCATTGGTTTTCCTCTTTTAACCGTTCTTTTATTATAGTTGCTTCGATCGCGCCCAAGGCTCAGAAACGATAGTATTGGATTTGTCGGGGTTAGGGTGGGAGGAATTGCCGCCGGAGATTGTCAAGTGCCCTGGGCTTGAGACGTTATAAACTGACGCGCGGGTGGCCAGAAACCGGGTTTTTGCGAGAATTATTGATGACAGCCAGAAACATCGGAAAAAACCTGGTTTCTACGGGTTGTGAGGCGTAGGCCACGCAGGAGACGGCATTGCCGTGTCCCTACGATGATTTTGGGGTAGGGAAACGGCACTGCCGTCTCCTCTTTCGGGCTGTGTCCAGATTCCCCCCCACCAAACCAAAAATACTGTCACAATAAAATGAAGATTAGCGATCGACAAAGCATATGACGAAAGAGGAATTGTTGCAGTTAATCAACAAAGCGGCCGATGAGGGCTCCACAGAATTGGATTTGTCGGGGTTGGGGTTGAAGGAATTGCCGCCGGAGATTGGGAAACTGTCGAATTTGACCCAGCTTGACCTCAGTCACAATCAGATTACAGAAATTCCCGAAGTTCTGGGGAAACTGTCGAATTTGACCCA
>NZ_JAKJHX010000115.1:0-973 GCF_021648855.1 Tychonema litorale BBK16
TCATTAGTCATTAGTCATTAGTCATTAGTCATTAGTCATTAGTCATTAGTCATTAACTGGTTCCCACGCTCTGCCTGGGAACCGATATCTAGAGGCTCTGACTCATCAAATCAACTTGAAAAATAAGCACATTTTCAATTTAATTGTCGCAGCCATTGCGTCGCTGTTGCTGCTGGTTGGTTGGGGCTTGTTTCAAAGGATTTCCTCAACAACAGCACCACACCGCACGTCTTTAACCATGTCTGCGGCTATTAGTTTGTCGCCAGCTTTAGCAGAAATCAAGACTGTTTATGAAGCGCGCCATCCTGATGTGATAATCACTTATAATTTTGGTGCTTCCGGCGCTTTAGGGCAGCAAATTCAGCAGGGAGCTCCGGTGGATATATTTTTCAGCGCCGCGACTCAACCAATGGATATTTTGCAGGAAGCTAATTTGCTACTTGAGAAAACACGCCGCAATTTGCTGACAAATCGCCTGGTGTTGATTACTCCCACAAATGGTATAATTTTGAGAGATTTCCAAGAGTTGACGGATGGAAAAATCAAGAAAATTGCGATCGGCGAACCTCAGAGCGTACCTGTGGGACAATATGCTCAGGAAACGCTGACTAAACTAGGATTATGGCAGAAACTGCAACTGAAATTAGTATTGGGAACGAATGTTCGCCAAGTGTTAACATTTGTCGAAACTGGTAATGTGGATGCTGGTATAGTCTACGCCACAGATGCGAAAGCATCCTCAAACGTCGCAATGGGCGCCACGGCTACGGAAAATTCGCACTCGCCGATTGTCTATCCTGTAGCAATGATCAGAAATAGTCGCAATTCTGGTGCTGCGAAAATGTTTGTTGAGTTTTTGGCAGGCGATCGGGCTAAAATAGTATTTCAGAAATACGGATTTGGCATAGTAGGCTAAATATGATTGTTTTTAGGCGTTGCTGATGTAGGGGCAATTCATGAATTGCCCCTACTC